>VBHO01000204.1 GCA_005882045.1 Chloroflexota bacterium
AGCGGGCGCCAGGATCGAGATCGACGGTACCGCCTTCAGGGCGTTTCCCGATCCGCGAGCGCTGCTTGCACTCGAGGCGTTTCCCGGGATCGCGCCGGTGAAGATCGAGCGCTTGCACCAGGTGGCACGGGCTGCCCTTGACGGGACGCTGGATCGAGCACGTCTCCGATCGTTGGCGATGCCGGATGCCTTGACGCAGCTGCGAACACTTCCGGGCATCGGCGAATTCTTTGCCCAAGGCATCTTGATGCGGGGAGCCGGCTTGGTGGACGCCGTCACGGAGGACGATCTGACGCCGCGGGCGATCCAGTTGCTGTACGCGCTTCCCGAGCGACCCGACGGGGCCGCGGTGCTGAAACGGGCCGAGGGGTGGCGGCCCTACCGGATGTGGGCGGTCGTCCTGCTCAACGTCTGGCTGCGTAGCCAGCCACTCGACGTCCGCGGTCCGCGCCAGGTCCGCAGCCGTCGCAAGTGACAGACCGCGACGTCCGGTATCCGCCGATCCGGGACTATGGGATGATCGGCGACCTGCGCTCCGCCGCGCTGCTCAGCAAACAGGGCTCCATCGATTGGATGTGCCTGCCGCGATTCGATAGTCCATGGATCTTCGGCCGGCTGCTCGACTGGGAGAAGGGCGGGTACCTTCAGCTGTGCCCGCCGGGCGAGGCGCTCGCCTACCGGCAGTACCGCCGTGACTCGAACGTAATCCAGACTCTCTGGAGCAGCGGCAATGCGCGCATGCGGGTGGTCGACTGGATGCCGATTGCCGTCAAGAACAAGCGACTGAAACCACCGGAGTCGCTGCGCTTGATTCGCTTGATGCAGCCGATCGCCGGATCGACGGACTGGCGACTCACCTTCAAGCCGCGATTCGATTACGGTCGCCGGCAACCGGTGCTCACGCCAATCCGGCCGGGAATGCTCATGGCTGAAGGTGGGGAGGCGAGGGTCTTCCTCCAATATCCTGACGACGCACCGCACGAACTGGCCGATGGTGCAGCCATTGTCACCGGGCGGGTGATGCCGGGGCACCGTGCCGCTGTGCTCCTCCATTACATGGAGCAGGGTCGCAAACCTCCGACGCCGATCTCGTTGGACGAGACCCACACCTACCTGCATCAGACCGATGACTACTGGGTCGACTGGCTTCGCTCATCGACCTACCGAGGGCGGTTCGACGAGCCGCTGCACCGATCGGCGCTGGCGCTGAAGCTGATGCAGTACCTCCCAACCGGTGCCTTTGTCGCGGCGCCCACGACCTCCTTGCCGGAAAGCCTGGGTGGTTCGCTCAACTGGGACTATCGCTATACCTGGATCCGCGACACCGCTGACCTGGTCAACGCCCTCCATCAGCTGGGGTTCGAAGATGAGGTTGACGGGTTCCTGCGCTGGGTCCGGCTGGCACATGATCGCCATCCCGAGCACTTCCAGATCATGTATACGGTCGATGGCGAGGACCGCGTCCCCGAGTACGTCATCGACGAGCTCGAGGGATACCGCGGATCAAAGCCCGTTCGCATCGGCAACGCCGCCGCGGAACAGGTGCAGCTCGACATCTACGGCGAGCTGATCCAGACCGCATACACGGCGTGGCAATCGAGGAAGCGGCTGCCGAAGCCGCGACGAGAGATTCTGCTCCACGTCGTGGACTACATCCTCGAGCACTGGCAGCTGGAAGACTCCGGCATCTGGGAGTCGCGACGCCGGCCGCGCCGCTACCTCTTTTCTCAAGTGATGCTCTGGGTTGGGCTCGACCGGGCCTTGAAGCTCGACCGTCCCTTGCGGATGGGAAAAGTTCGCAAGACTGCCGTTAGGCGAACACGAGATCTCATCAAGCGTCAGGTCCTAGAGCTCGGCTATGACTCCGAGATCGGCGCCTTTACGCAGGCGCTGGGCTCGAAGGAGCTCGATGCCACCGCCCTGGCGGTGGCGATGTACGAGATGCTCCCTGTCACCGATCCGAGGGTGGTGTCGACCGTCAAGGTGCTGCAGGAGAAGCTGAGCAACAAGGGCTTCCTTTACCGCTACGTCCCCGAACGCTCGGAGTTTCATGAGCCGGAGGGCGTCTTCATCATCTGCACCCTCTGGCTGGTGAACGTGCTGGCGCAAATGGGTCGGCTCGATGAAGCGGAGGCGCTCTTCAGCCGGGTGACCGAGACCGCCAACGACCTCGGGCTCTTCGCCGAGGAATTCGACCCCGACACGGGGGAGATGCTCGGGAACTTTCCGCAGGCGCTGACGCACCTCTCGGTGATCAACGCCGCCTTCAACCTCGAGGGTCGGCCGTCCGGCAAGGGGCGCCGCTCGGGCAAGAGGGACGGCGGATAGAATCGACTCGCTGCGGAGCGGTCGCCTAGTCTGGTCGAGGGCGCGGCACTGGAAATGCCGTAACGGGCGTACCCCGTTCGCGAGTTCGAATCTCGCCCGCTCCGCCACCACGTCTGGTAGCTGCCCGAGCCGCTAGCCCCTAGATCTCGTGATCATGTGAGCACGACACTGGCGGTCGCGGCAGCTGCATCGTGGCCGCCTGTCTTACCGAGCGAATGGGATTAGACGCACGTGAGCAACGAAACGTCTACTACGCGACACTCCTTCGCTCAGTCCGTTGCACGTCGGCATCGCACGAAATTGCGGCGTCGTTCGGCGACGACATCGAGGCCGAGCATCGAAGCTTTGCTGCGGCCGCCCTCTGTTACCAACCGGCGGGCTTCTATTCGTAGCCGGATGGGATCATGATCTGACGGCGTTGGTAAGAGCTGTATTTCGCGCACCTCACCACTATCGGCTACGCCAGGAGCGTGGTTCAGCTCAAAAGTCGCCCCCAACCCTTCCTCCAAGGCGAGCGAGACGCCTAAGGGACTTCCTGGAGCCATGGATGATGACCCGGTTAGCTCGCCCGGCGGAGCAAGCCAGGACCAGGCGTGCCGTAATCGGGCCGACTTTTGCCCCGTACAGGTCCTACCAATGCGTGACGCCGCGGTTCCGTGCCCTACGGCTGCTCGTCGCGCGCATGGGCGTCGATGACCTCAGTCAGCGTGGCCCGAAGCCGCACATAGGTGGCGTGGCCGAGGAGCGCCTCCAGCCGTCCTTCCATATCGGTCACGGCCTGCGCAGCGGCAGCACGTGTGGTTCGTCCCTTCTTCGTCAGATGAACGCGCCTCGCCCGCCGGTCGGCCGGATCCGCACGCCGCTCGACGTAGTCGCGTCTCTCCAGGTCGTCGACCAGCTCTCCCATCGATTGCGGGGTCATCCCAGCCCTCGAGGCCAGCTCGTTCAGCCGCTGGCCATCGATGTAGGACAGATGCTCCAGGACGTTCCCGTGCGACGGACGAAGGTCCGAGAAGCCGGCAGCCGCGACGAATCGGAAGATGCGGCGGGCGAGCGAATTGTAGGCGACCTGCAGCAGCGCGGACGTGGGCGGATTGACCGGGATTTCGGCCATGGGCTTGACTTCTAAGGAAAGGATACCTTATATTCAGGTAGCCTTAACAATTAAGCGCCCGGAAGAGGAGGTGCGGCGTAGCGCGTCTCTTAAGGTCGTTGGCCAAGGGTTAACTGTCTGCCGAGCTTGACGCCGTTCGCCGGGGAGTCCAGAATTCTATGGGAAATCACGTTCGGTGGCGATAACCGGTCGGAAGACACGTCAGATCTGCGGCTAGGAAGCGGCAGGAGGAGGGGAAAATGCGCTGGAAGCGTGCGATCAGTGTGCTGGGTTCGACAGCTCTCTTACTCGGTGGGCTGGCGATCCCGGCGAGAGCAACGGCGAGTTCGCCGACGGTGACGATTGGAGTGGGTCACGCCGATTTCCCGAATCAGAATCCCTTCCAGCACCGGATATTCGAGTACACCGACTTCTTCAGCCGGGACGTGAGTGTTCACGCGGGCGACCTGGTTGACTTCCAGACGGCCCCGACCGAGTTTCACTCTATCGCCCTCGCCCCCGCCGTCATCCCGCTGCCCCTGTTCCTCGCCGACACAGACGATGCACCGGCGAAGGGGAGCGGGCTGCCCAAGGTCACCGGTGGGCCTGCGCTGCCGCTGGCTTTCACAGGACCGACCTGCGGGGCTTTCGGCATGCCTCCTTGCACCTTTAACGGCAGCCGGCCGGTCAACTCTGGATCCATCGCGGGGTTCGGGCCTAACGGTCCCGCGGCGGTCGACTGGAATGTGCAAATCGACTCCGGTACCCCGCTGGGGACGTACCACTACTTCTGCTACATCCACCCAGGGATGCAGGGCCTTCTGCACGTCGTCGATCCCTCGGTTTCGGGCACAACGCAGGCCCAGATCAGTAATGACTCGAGCAGCCAGTTCGCGGCCGATCAGGGAGCCGCATTGGCCCTGGAGGCCGCCGACAGCAGTGCAGGCCCATCGTCCGGCGCTCCAGGCAGCCGGACCTGGACAGTCCACGTGGGTGACACGACCAGCGGTAACCATGTGGCGATCCTCGAGATGATGCCGCAGGCGCTGCCGAACACCGTCTCGGGTGACACCGTGGATTACGTCTGGGGTGCTCTCGAGCCGCACACCGTGGGCTTCGGCCCGGATGCCAACCTGCCAGAGCCCTTTGGTTGGGACTGCGGCAAAAGCTTCGTTGGGTTCCCGCTTCAGGGCGGCCCGGGCGCGCCTCCCGCTTGCGTCGAAGTCGAGCAGGGACGGCCTGAGATCATCGGCGATCCCGGGACCCCGACTCGGGGGTGTTGGTCGGTAGCGCTTACGGAGTGAGCCCATCGACCCAGTCCTGGTCGGTGGCCGCGGCGCAGCCGGGCACCTACCCGTTCCACTGCACGCTACACGACTTCATGGTGGGATCGCTAACGGTTACGGGAAGCTGAACCCCAGGGAGGACAAAGACCCCGGTCCGGAAGACCGGGGTCTTTGCCTCCGGGATGCAGCACATGCGCACACCGGACGGTTGGAGTCTGCCGTCGTCGACCAGACCGCTAGCTCGCGGCGTCGGCAACGCGGTGGCGCAGGTTTGGGAGGTCTTTGCAGGCCCCACCCTTCTTAGACCTCGCTCGGGCGCGGAACCGAAGGTTGTTGGACCACTCGGCTAACTGTCTGTTGCGAGCCAAGCTTGATGGCTTCGCGCGCCACCACGATCACCCATAGGTAGTAGCCCAGGATGAGCAGCCGGTTCGCGTATCCGACCAGACCAATCACGCCAGCCGGCAGAACCTTTGGCGCCTGCGCCGGCGTCGGCAGGCCCGTCGCCATGAAGGTGCCCACCATAAGGACGAACGACGCCGCCAGAAACAGCACGCTGATCCATGTCAGGTTCGCACTCACGAGGAGGCTTCGTCTCGCGCCAGACCATGCCGGGGTACGAGCGAGCGTGACGCTGATGATCATGGCGGCGATCGGCAGGCAGCCCATGCCGAATACCCCGGCGACGTTGTGCAAACGAGCAATCCCAGGCCGATCCTGGCAGAGAAGCTTCGCAGTTGCCCACGAATCGCGTAGGCGAGCGCGCAGGTGCTGATGCCCCAGCACGCGAACATCAGCGAGAGCACCCAGGGGTAACGACCATTCGCGTACTCACTGACCATCCGCCAGGCGGGGTCGAATTCAGGGCTCAGAGCATGGAGCGCGCCGAGAAAGCCCAGCGCCGCCACCGTGCCACCGACTGCCAGACGAGCCGCACCGATCGAGATCGTCGCTCCGCCGTAATCCGAACCTAGCGTCTTCATGTTCGTCGCTCCTTTCAATTGGGCTCGCGCCCGGCTTTCCGTCTTCACCCGAAACGTCGGTGCCGATCGACCTGTCCGGACATCCACCGGGCGGCCTTCCGCCGAGATCAATGTCCGGACCCGGGAGCCAGCTCCGACGTTGCTGGCGAAAGGCACCAGAAAGGTGGTAACAAAGGAGGAGACAAATGAAATTCATGATCTTGACCTACGCCTCGCAGCAGGATTACGACGCGATGACCGGGAAGGCCAGCGGCAAAACGGCGTGGTCGGCGAAGGACTTCGCCGCGATGGGCGCCTTCATGGAGGCGTTTAACAAGGAGCTGGCTGACTCCGGTGAGCTGGTCGAGACCCGGGGCCTCACGGCCCCCGTGCATGCGCGCCGGGTGCAGCTTCGAGAGGGCGTTCCCGTGGTCACCGACGGACCGTTCGCCGAAACGGCTGAAGTCCTGGCCGGTTACTGGATCGTCGAATGCGACAGCTTCGATCGCGCTACGGAGATCGCTGCTCGGCTGTCAAAGACCCCCTACCCTGGCGATCCATCCACGGCGTATGCCGACGTGCGGCCGATCGCGGAGTCCCGGCAAGAGCTTGATATCTAGGAGTCCGTTGCGAGATCGAGAGTTCGGGGACCTGTTGCGCGACTTGACGCCGCAGGTCCTCGCCGCGCTCGTTCGCCGCTATGGTCATTTCGATCTGGCCGAGGATGCCGTCCAGGAAGGGTTGCTGGCGGCGGCCACGCAATGGGAGGCGGATGGCGTCCCTGCCGACCCCAAAGCCTGGCTGATCACGGTAGCCTCTCGCAAACTGACGGACCTGCTGCGCAGCGAGCAGGCACGGCAGCGCCGGGAGGATCGCGTCGCTCAATGGACCCTGCCCGATCAGCGATACGCGTCGCCGGCCGACGCGCGAGGGCCGTCTGACGACAGCCTCATCCTTCTTTTTCTGTGCTGCCATCCATCGTTGTCGGCGGCGTCCCAGATTGCCCTGACGTTGCGAGCGGTTGGCGGCCTTACCACCGCCGAAGTCGGGCGTGCGTTTCTCGTTCCCGAAGAGACGATGACGCGACGCATCACGCGAGCGAAGCAGAGCATCAAAGAGAGCGGGATTCCGTTTCGCATGCCTCCGGCTTCCGAGCGGCGCGAGCGGTTGGCGGCCGTGCTTCACGTGCTCTACCTGATCTTCAACGAGGGCTACGCCACGACGTCGGGGCCGAGCCTTCAGCGTGCCGACCTTGCGACCGAAGCGATCCGCCTGGCGCGGATGGTGCATCGCCTGTTGCCCGACGATTCGGAAGTGAGCGGCCTTCTCGCCCTGATGTTGCTGACGGATGCGCGTCGTCCGACGCGGACCGGCCCAAACGGCGAGCTCATTCGATTGGCCGACCAGGATCGGAGCCGCTGGAATCGGAACCAGATCAGCGAGGGCCTCGCACTCGTTCAGCAGGCGCTGACTCGCGCCGAGGTCGGACCATACCAGCTCCAGGCCATGATCGCCGCCGTGCACGACGAAGCTCGAAGCAGTGACGCCACGGACTGGCCACAGATTGTTGAGTTGTACGAAGCGTTAATGCGCCTCGCTGACAATCCGGTCGTCGGGTTGAATCATGCCGTGGCGGTAGCGATGGCGCAAGGACCCAGGGCAGGCCTCGTACTCCTCGACCAATTAGAGAAGGACAGGCGCATCGCCGATGACCCACGGCTGCTGGCGGTCCGTGCGCATTTGCTCGAAAGGATCGGCGATCGCGCGGAGGCTCGAACCTGCTACGAAGCGGCTGCGCGTCGGACAACCAGCCTCCCACGACAGCGCTATCTACACGAACAAGCTGCCCGCCTCGCCGACTAAGGAGGCGGTGAGCGCTCCAGGCCATCAGGCCCTTGAAGGCGCAGCCTTCGGAAGCCAGCTAACTGCTACCCGTTAGACCAACCTGGCACGGCGACGTTCGTCCAGATGAACGCGCGGCTGGACGAAGTCTTGATCGCTTCTTAACAGCCGCTAGCGCTTAACGCCGTGTCTACCCTGTCGTGAGATCGATGGGCGGTTCGAATCCGCTCGGGGTCGTTGAACCCTCATTTTGTATTCGATTTGGCAGGTGGTGGCTATTTGACTAATCGGGTCAACATGTCCACATTTTCTCCTATCCGTGCATTCCTATCGGTGACCGAGACGTTGGAGATCAGCTTGTTACCGGCGACCCGCTGTTTACAAATCAGGTAGCAATTGAATTCAGCTGCGAAATTTCCGTTTCCATGTATTCGCAACGCGTCCATTCGAGTGTTGTTAGTTCCATCGGGTTGGCTACAGAATTGGCTACCAGTAAACTGGCCCGACACGAACCCACATAAATCCCGACGAAGCGCGGAAGAAGCGAAAGGCGACGAATAACGAACGGGACCGCGACGCTAGGGTTTGTCCGGGGCTCCTTCAAGAACAAAGCAGTACCCTCTGCCTTTTTCGGTTACCAGCTTGCACCAGGCCTGAAAAGGAGACAGCTTGTGTCGCATTCGGGTGATATAGGTTCGGAGCTGCTCGGCCGAAGCGCCACTCCCCCAGGTTTGGGCGAGGATCTCTTCGGCGCGGAAATACTGATTGGGACTGGCTAAGAAGAATGACAGGACTTCCCACTCACGTTTCGTGAACCGCACGTCTGTCTCGCCCCGCAGGACTACACGCCGTTCAGCATCGAACACGAGTCCACCAAGCTCGATCCGGGTCGCGAGCGGGACAAGTGAACTGGGAGTCGGCCCACGGAGTTCGACCTTTATCGCGCCGATCAATGCGTCCGGTACGAATGGCTTGGGGAGGATTTGTTCAGCTCCAGCATCGAAGGTTTCCAAAGCTCCGGTGTAGGTTTCGTCCAGGATGATCAAGGGCGCCTGGGCAAGTAAGCGAATCTCCTTCAACACCTGTGGGTCGACCGGGGATTCGGCATCGAACCCAATGATTACTAAATCAAATTTCCGGGTTCCCCCCAGTAGCTTCTTGCCCTGTTCGATTTCTGACACGCTGTCCCACTGCCCTCCGGCGATTTCGACGACATTGCTGATGACGGATCGGTAGCCGGGATTAGTTTCGATAACCAGGATCCGAGGGAGCCTCGCCTGCCGAGACCTGCCGTCGTTGCTCATTCCCACCTCTCACCAGTTGTTGAGGAAATAGTGTGGACTACTCCGACGCG
>VBHO01000205.1:0-6423 GCA_005882045.1 Chloroflexota bacterium
GGCCTCCACCTCGCCCGCCACGTCGGTGCCTCGAACCGGATTCTTTGGCTTGCCCATCCCGTAGATCGGGCGGGCGATGTAGGGCAGGCCACCCACGATCGCCCAGTCCGCGGGGTTGACGCCGGCCGCGCGAACTCTGACGAGCACCTCGTTAGCTGCGATCGTGGGCCTCTCGATATCCCGCAGCTCGAGGAGCTCGGCCGAGCCGTAGCCGTTCTGGACGATCGCCTTCATCGTGGTGAGATTGGCGCCGACGGCGGCTGGGCTCTCACTTGCGGGAGTCTGGGTCGTGATCATGGTTCGTACCCTCCTTCTGGACCTATGGTCCGTACTTACATCGTAAGCTTAATGGCGTAAGCCTATCACATACAGCGTAAGCCTGCAAGGACTTACGGTGTATGCTATGGGCGAGTCGGGTGGAAAACAGTGGCCACGCAAGCTAAACGAGCGGCGAAGCGCCGCGCAGCCTTGACCCGGGAGCGAATCCTGCGGGCCGCCATCAGCCTCGCCGACCGAGACGGCATCGAGTTACTCAGCATGCGCAAACTCGGTCAGAAGCTCGGGGTGGAGGCGATGTCCCTTTACAACCATGTTCGGAACAAGGTCGACATGCTCGACGGCATGGTCGATATCGTGTTCGGCGAAATCGACCTGCCGGCCAGCGGCGTGGACTGGCGGACCGCCATGCGGACGCGGGCGATCTCGGCCCGCCGGGCTCTCCTACACCACCCGTGGGCCATCGGCTTGATGGAGTCGCGGGCCACGCCGGGCACCGCGACCTTGCGTCACCACGACGCCGTGCTCGGAAGTTTGAGGACCGCCGGCTTCTCGATCGACATGGCGGCTCACGCGTACTCGATCCTCGACGGCTACATCTATGGATTCACGCTGACCGAACTGACCTTGCCGTTCAGCAACTCGGAGGGCGCTGCAGGAGTTGCAGAGATCGCGGAAAACATCGCCAAACGATTCCACGCTGGCGAGTATCCCCACCTGGCCGAGATGGCGGTCGACCGCGCCACCAAGCCCGCCTACAACTATGGTGACGAATTCGAGTATGGGCTCGATCTCATCCTCAACGGCATCGAGCGAGCTCAGGATGGCCGCTATGGACGCTGATCTGACGCTGGACGCGGTCGGCGTGGGCGCCGGTCCCTTCAACCTGAGCCTTGCGGCACTGCTCGCGCCAACCGGCTTCAACGCCCGTTTCTTCGACAAGAGCCCGGATTTCGAATGGCACCCCGGCCTGCTGTTCCCCGAGGCCGTCATCCAGGTCTCGTACTTGAAAGACCTCGTGACACTGGCCGATCCCACGAGTCAGTACTCGTTTCTGGCATTCCTCCGCGCGCACAAGCGGCTCTACCGCTTCATCAACCGTTCGCAGCCTGTCAGTCGCAAAGAATTCAATCAATACCTGCAATGGGTGGCCGCCCGCTTGCCCAACGTTGAATTTGGCGCCGAGGTGCGGGAGGTCGCTATCGACGAGCAGATGTTTTCCGTGCAAGTCGATCGCCGGGTGGTCCACACCAGGAACATCGTGCTTGGGACCGGACTCGTGCCGACAATTCCGCCGTGGGCTGGCAGTTACGTCGGCGACCTCGTGTTCCATTCGAACGATTACCTGCTCCATCCCACCGATGTAACCGGTCGGGTTGTCGCCGTGGTCGGAGGCGGTCAGAGTGGCGCCGAGGTGGTGTGGCATCTGTTGCTGGATCTCCAGCATTTGCCGGCGCAGCTGGTGTGGATCTCGCATCGCCCGAACTTCCTCCCTTTGGACGAGTCGCCCTTCACCAACGAGCTCTTCAACCCGATCTACAGTGATTACTTCTTCAGCCTGAAGCGGGAACAGCGCGACATCCTCCTTGCCGAGCAGAAGCTGGCGAGCGACGGCATATCGCAGAGCCTGTTGCAGCGCATTTATGACCGGCTCTACGACCTCGAGTTCCTGGAACCGGCGGGGCGTCGTGTCCGCCTCCTGCCGGGCCATGAGGTCGTCGGCATGCAGCACACATCCGCGGGTTGCGATCTCGCTCTCCGCGATCGCTGGGGTACGAGCCGGACGGTCCGCGCCGACATGATCGTGCTCGGTACCGGCTCCAGCTACGTTTTGCCCGAGGCGATGCAGCAGCGGATCGCGACGGGTTCCCGGTTCGTGGCGATTTCTCGGTCGAGTGGGACGGACCGCCCGAGCTGCGGATCTACGCTCAGGACGCGGCCCGGCACATGCGCGGTGTGGCGGATCCCAACCTGAGCCTGATGGCGTGGCGCAGCGCCATCATCGCCAACAGCTTGCTCGGCCGCCAGGTTTACGACGTGACTGGCGAGAGCTCTGTCTTCGATCTGTAGCTGCCTCTGTCATTCTTACCGGGTGAGCTTGAAGCCGGGCAGCGGGCGCCGCTTCAACGAGTTTGCGGGCACCAACCTCGACCGCCTGGCCGGAATCTCGGACGGTATCTTCGCGGTCGGCATGACCCTACTCGTCCTGGGCCTGGCGGTCCCAACGTTGAGCGCTCGCACCGAGGGGGATCTCTGGCAAGCGCTGGTGCGGCTCGCGCCGAATGGGCTCGTGTATGCGATGAGTTTCATGACGCTTGGCATCTTCTGGGTCGGTCAGGGTACCCAGCTCAATCTGCTGGCGCGAAGTAATCGCAACTACTCGTGGTTGCAGCTGGCGTTTCTTCTCGCCGTCACCCTGGTGCCTTTTTCGACGGCGTTGCTGGCGCGCTTTCCAACCTTCCGGGTGGCGCTCGTCGAGTATTGGCTCAATATCTTGCTCCTGGGCATGACGCTGCTCGCGGGACTCCAATACGGCCTTCGAGCGGGCTTGTTCAAGGTGTCGGAGATGCCCGAAATCGCCCCACTGATGCGTGGCCGGATCTTGATCGCCCAGTCCTTGTATGCGATCGCAACCGCCACTTGCATCTTCTTTCCGACCTGGGTGAGCATCGGTCTAATCTTCCTGGTCCAGCTGAATTATGTGATTGCGCCGCGCGTCCCGATTCTCCACCGCTTCTGAGTCCTTAGCCCGCGCGGTGACCTTCGTTTACGGGAATGACCTGCGGCCGGGCCGACGGGAGTAGTGAAGCTGGCCGATGCCGGTACAGAACCAGAAACCGGCCGGCCTCCATCCAGGCAACGGCAATGCCCAGCGGCACGAGTAAGAGCTCGACCGGAATCGCGGTGGTGAACGCACGCCCGGGCATGATCGTCGGCAGCCGCTCGCCCATGAGAACCGCAATCGACAGCGACAAGCCGGCAACCGCCAATCCGGCGAGGCCGCTAACCATCGCCACCGGCGCCTCGTATCCATGCTCGCGGCCGAAGCGGCCGGAGAACCGGCGGCGGCCGACCTCGAGCGCGCCCAGCAGCAGGACGATACCCAGCGCGAGCTCGGTGAACTGCAAGACGGTGGCAAAGAACGCCACGTTCGGCAGAACCAGCCCTTTGACCAGTCCAGAAAGGATCCCGGTTTGCGTGCCTGGATTCGAGCTGACGAACTGATTGAAATTCTGCACGTAGCGCGGATCGGCGAACTTATTGAGGCCAGACAGAATGAACTCGATGCCTAACGCCGTCTGGATGAGCGCGGAGGCGGCGAGCGCGGTATTCCCGCTGGCCGGAAGTCGCCGTGCGCGTTGGTCGGGTCGGATCTTGGTGGGTCGAAGCTCTGCTTTCATAACACTCACCAATACGACCCGGGATACAGGGGCACCGTTAGACGACCAGGACCTCGATCTGGCCCTCGCGCACGCGCGCCTGCAACGTCGGCAGGTTGGCCGGCGGCGTCGCCAGCTGGTAGGAGAGCAGCTTGCCGGTCATCGAGAAGACCGTCGGATGGCAGGGACAACGAAGGCGGTGCGCAGCCGCATCCAGAAGGAGGAGGCATCCTTGGTGGGTGCAGACCGCGGACACCGCCTTTATCGTCCCGCTGTCGTTGACGACAACACCTTCGACGGGACCGCTGGAGAAACGCAGCGTTTGCCCCGCTGGCACGTCGGCGACAGCGGCAACCGCCCGCCAGGTTCCGTGATCGGGCATCAGCGTCGACTGCTGTCCGAGTGGTTGTGCCGCAATCGTTCGCTCGATGACGGCGCCGGCCACGCCGGCGGCGGCCGCAAATCCGGCCGTCCGGAGTAAGGCACGACGCGAGACGGACTCGTGAACACGCCTCGGTTCCATCTGCGACCGGAGTTGCCGGCCGAGGCGCTCGATGAAATCGCTGTTGGGAAGATCGGCGCCGGCCTGAGCGGAGCGCAGCGCCGCGGCTCCCTGCAGGGCCTGCATCTCCTCCGCTGAGGCCTTGAATCGGCGCGGCCGCCGGTTGTGGATCAGGTCATCCACGTAGGCGGCGATGCGGTCGACCGGACCCCTCAACGGAACGTCCTCCGGACGGTCACGCTGATGTAGGCATAGACGTCCTCGACGAACTGGCGGTCGGGACGATCGGCGCCGGGCCGCACGGAGGCCAGTTCCGCGGCCGCGCGAAGCGCAACCATCTCCTCGGGCGAGGCTTTGAATCGGCACGGTCGGCGGTTGTGGACCAGGTCGTCCACGAAGGCGGCAATCCGTTCGACACGACATCTCATGACAACATCCTCTGTCCGACTTCAGCGGCGAGACGGAGCGCACGATACTGGAGGATCTTCGCGTTGCCCGGGCTGACGCCCATCTCGCGAGCGGCCTCCTTGATCGAGCAGCCGCGCAGGAAGCGCAGTTCGAGGATCGCACGCGAGCGGTCGGGAAGCAGCGCCAGGATGCGTCCGGCGCGACCGGACCCCTCTGCGGAGGGCGTCATGTCGTTGGGCCGGACGATGTTCTCCACCTCGACGTCCGCTAGCGGAGCACCGTAGTGCCGGCGCCAGTGATCCGCCAGCACGCTGCGAACCGCGACGTTGATGTAGGCATGGACCTGGACGACTGGCAACGGCAGGGTCAGATTCGGCAGGCTCTTGACGAAGACCTCCGAGGTCAGGTCCTCGGCATCTGGCCGGTTCCCGACCCGCGCGAACATGAGACGGTAAACCTTGACCACGTTGTCCTGGTAGATCGTTTCCCAGTCGGTATACAGGGCGCCCTCGACCACGTGGACCTCAGGTGATCGGATGACGAGAACGCCAAGCTGGCCGTGTTCCACCGGCTATCGATACGCGCCGGGATACAGGCGATCGAAAAAGGAAAACCCGGGACCCCCTGGGGATAGGGGTCCCGGTGGAGGGGTGGGAGACCGCAACCGGGGAGGCGGAAGGGCGTCCCGTGACAATCAGCGCAGAGGGAGATACGCGCGGCGATACGTCCTGGCGGGCAACGCCTTGAGCAGCATCAGGCTGACGAGGATGTACAGCGGGCCCGACTGAATGTCTGTGGCGCCGGCCATAAAGACCATCCCCAGCCCCTGGCCGAACACCCAGATCATGGCCGCGAGCAGGGCGCTCACGCCGAGTGCCCATCGGGTCAGGCGGTTGCTGATCAGGCTGAGGCCGATCGCCGTTTCGAGCGCAGCGAGCATCGCATTGGCCACGATGGGATTGATCGCGACCACCGCCTGACCGGCGCTGATCACGGCGGCCAGCGGGGCTGGTTGACCCTGACTCATAGCCGTGATCAATTGCAACAAGTTGTGGAAGTCGGCCGGCTGCCATTCCAACACACCGTCGATTAGCCAGATGACCCCGAACGCGATCCGGATGGACGTCCACCAATTCACGAGAGACGGCGTCCGATACGCCGTGATAGAAGGCCGAGCCATCCGATGCGCACGGTTCCGGGCCGCTGGTGGACGGAGTCCTCCTGGGCGAGTTGGCCGCACATCATCCGCAGCCACCACTCCGGCTCGACGGTGCCGATGCGCACGCTCGACCGCTCGATCCATCGGTCGGCTCGTCGCTGACGATCTTCCACGGCTGCCTGCTCGGCCCGCCTAGGCGGTCACCGTGATGGTGCCGATCATCAGCGGATGGATGGTGCAGTGGTAGGGGAACTTGCCGGCCTGGTTGAAGGTGACCACAAATTTGTAGCCTTTGTTTTGCAGGCAGGAATCAAAGCTGGTGCCGTCATCGGAGGTCACCGTGTGCGCCACGTTGGGGTCCTGCCAATCCCACTCGATGGCCTGGCCGACCTTGACCGTCATATTGTTGGGGGTGAACCGACCAACGGTGTTGGGATCGGGAACAATGTTCGAGACGATCGCCGGGGTGACGGCCGCCGTGGTGTTCCCTTTGACGGTGCAGCCGGCGTCGCTAGTGGCCGTGCCGGCAGTGTTGCCGCCGCCGCCGCAGGCGGCGAGTGTCAGGGCGCTTCCGGCAACGACGATCAATACCTTCCAGGTCTTCATGTAGCCTCCTCGCTAAGCATTTTGAATATCTCGTTAGCGAAATACTCGATACTAAGACGCTAGCGTACTAGCTACCTTGGTGTCAAACTTCG
>VBHO01000205.1:6449-8074 GCA_005882045.1 Chloroflexota bacterium
GCCGCGCGACGAAGCCCTGAATGCGGCGGCGGGCCCAGTCCTCATTCCATCCAAGCAGGACGCAATAGCGCCCAAAGGCTGGTCCCGAGAAGAAGGCGTCGACCTCATCACGCCAGGCCTGCATGCCATGATCCTCGACCGCCTGACCGATCACGTGAATCAAGAGGAGTTGCGCGCCTTCCGGGTTGCGATCACCGATCGGCAGTGTCGATAGCTTGTCGTCCGAAATGGGCATTGCGCTCGCACCGTAGCACCATAGTGTCTCGATGTCAAAAGTCTCGTTCGAGAACGAGATATCGTAGGATGAAACCATGGCGACACGCGAGGGCGACCACGTCGACGAAATCCTGGACGAATGGCGACGCGTCCATCCGAGCGTCGATGCCAGCCCGATCGGGATTACGGGACGGGTTACACGAATTGCGCTCTATACCGAGCGGAGCGCCGACGACCACCTCGAGCGGTACCGACTCACGCCCGCTAGGTTCGAGGCCCTGCTGGCGCTAGAAGCCAGTGCCAGCCGCCAACTGTCACCGACGCTCCTGGCCAGAGGCCAACGGATGTCCTCCGCCGGCATCACCGGCCTGGTCGACCAGCTGGTCGCGCTTGGGCTCGCCGCCCGCTCCCGCGAGCGTCACGACCGGCGGCGGGTGCAGGTATCGCTGACCCACCAGGGCTCCGAAATGGTCGCCGTGGCCGGCGCAGGCTGGCGGCGAAACCAGCAGCGCCTGGTGCGTACGCTTGGGGCGGACACCCTGCGTTCCCTCGATCGGCTGCTCGGGCGACTGGTCACCGCCGGCGACCCTGGGGCGTCGCTTGATGGAACCAGTCTCAAAATAGCGAGGATCGCCGTGTCCATCAATACCGAGGCCGAGACCGTCTTCTCGCGATTCGGCGTCACGCACGCCGGCTTCCAGGTGCTGGCGTCGCTCTATCGCGCCGGGCCACCCTACCGCCGATCGCCCTCCCGGGTGGCGCGTGGCCTCATGCTTTCCGGTGCCGGGCTGACCGGCCGGATGGATCAACTCGAGCGCACCGGGCTCCTTCGACGACGTCGCGATCGGGAGGACCGCCGCGCCGTGGTCGTCGAGCTCAGCCACGCCGGACGCAGTCTGGTGCGGGCGGCCTTCCCGGTGTTCGTTGCCAGCCACGTCCGGATGCTAAGTCAGGCCCTGGAACCGGAGCAGCAGTCGGCCCTCAGCGCGATGCTCCGAACCGTTCTCCAGCAGATTGAATCATCCGAACCCCTCGGACGGGCCTAGGGCTCAGCACCATGCCACGCATCCTTTTTGGACTGGTCGAGGTCGTGATGCTGATCCTGTTTGTGCTCTCCGCGCGCTTTGCCTATCGCACGGGCGGCCGCCAGCGTCTCCTCGAGCTGATCAGCGCCGTCCCCTTCGGCCTGCTTCTCGAGCAGGGGGATATCACGATTTTCGGTTCCTACGCCTATAACCAGGGATTTTTCATCAAGTTGGGCTCGGTCCCGGTGGCGATCGCGCTCGCCTGGGCGATGATCATCACCTCCTCGATGTTCATGTCGGACCGGCTCGGCATCCCAGCGCGGCTGGCGCCCTTCGCCGATGCCGTGTTCGCCATCCTGCTCGACCTCTCGCTCGACGCGATCG
>VBHO01000028.1 GCA_005882045.1 Chloroflexota bacterium
TAACGTTGCCACCGCCGCCCAGTACTGCTCGAGCTGGTCATCGGCGCCTGGCATCTGGACGAGGCCGGTCCGCACCTCTTGGCCCAGGCGGGTTTGTGACTCGACCGTCAGCTCATAGGCCGACAGATGCTGGACGCCTTCGGCCAGGACAGCGTCGAGCGTTTCGAGCCAACCGGAAAGGTTCTCGCCCGGCACGCCATAGAGCAAGTCCGCGTTGACATTCGCGAAGCCGCCGGCGCGCGCCGTGCGGATGGCCGCGATCGCGTCTGGGCCGGAATGGAGCCGTTCGAGGAAACGCAGCGCGTCAGGCCGCAGGCTCTGCACGCCGATACTGAGCCGGTTCACGCCCGACTCCAGCCAGCCTTCAACGTTCTCAGCGCTCACGTTGCTTGGGTTCGCTTCGAGCGTCACCTCGGCATCGGGCGCGAGCCCAATCGACCGCACACCTGGGCCGCCGTCAACAGGCTGGGGGTCCCGCCACCGATGAAGACCGTCTCGAGCGGACCGATGGGCAGCTCGGTGCCGGCGATATCGATTTCGTGGCCGAGCGCCTCGACATAGGGAGGGATCAGCCCCTCGAGCACGGCGTAGGCGTTGAAGTCGCAGTACTTGCACACCCAGGTGCAGAAGGGCACGTGCAGGTAGAGGCTGTGAATGCGTTCCATCAGTCCAGGCTCAGCACGGCCATGAAGGCTTCCTGCGGAATCTCGACATTGCCAACGCGCTTCAGCCGCTTCTTCCCTTCCTTCTGCTTCTCGAGCAGCTTTCGCTTGCGGGTCACGTCGCCGCCATAACACTTGGCCGTGACGTCCTTGCGCATCGCCGGCACGGTTTCGCGCGCGACAATCTTGCCACCGATCGCGGCCTGGATCGGGACCTCGAAGAGCTGGCGCGGAATCAGCGTCTTGAGTTTTTCTGCCAGGCGGCGGCCCTGCTGCTGGGCTTTGCTCCGGTCCACGATCATCGAGAGGGCGTCGACCGGCGAGCCTGCCACCAGCACGTCGAGCTTGACGAGGTTCGCTTCTTCGAAGCCGACCAACTCATAGTCGAGCGAGGCGTAGCCCTTGCTGCGCGACTTCAGCTGGTCGTAGTAGTCGTGGATGATTTCGGCGAGTGGCATTCGGTACGTGATGACCACACGGTCGCCCGGCTCGTACTCCATGTTCAAGAACTGACCCCGCCGCTCCTGGCTGAGCTCCATCATGTTGCCGACGTAGGCGCTCGGCACGACGATGGTGGCGAGGACCATGGGCTCGCTGATGGCCTCGATCTCGCCGGGATCGGGCAGCTTGTCCGGGTTGTCGACCGGGACTTCGGTACCGTCGCGTAGCTTCACCCGGTACTCGACGGTGGGAGCGGTTCCGAGCAGGGTGAGGTTGAACTCGCGCTCGAGGCGCTCCTGGACGATCTCCATGTGGAGCAGCCCGAGAAAGCCGCATCGGAATCCGAATCCAAGGGCGGCTGACGTCTCTGGCTCGTACACCAGCGCGGCGTCGTTGAGCTGGAGTTTCTCGAGCGCCTCCTTCAGCTGCTGGTACTGCTCGGTGTCGGTCGGAAAGAGTCCGGCGAAAACCATCGGCGTGACATGCCGGTAGCCGGGAAGCGGCGCCGCCGCCGGCCGGGCCTCGTCGGTCACCGTGTCACCGACCCGAGAGTCACGGACGTTGCGGATGTTGGCGATCAGGTAGCCAACCTCGCCGGCGGACAGGTCGTCGACCGGCGTGCGCTCAGGCCGGAAGATGCCGACCTCGTCGACTTCGAACGATCTCCCAGTCTGCATCATCCGGATGCGCATGCCCTTGCGCAGCGTCCCTTCCAACACGCGGATGTAGGTGACGACGCCTCGGTAGGCGTCGAACTTTGCGTCGAAGATCAGCGCCTGCAGCGGCGCATTCGAGTCTCCTGTCGGCGGCGGGACCTCGCGCACGACCGCTTCCAGGATCTCCTTGGTGCCGATTCCCTGGCGCGCGCTGGCGAAGATGACGGACTCGGCGGGAAGACCGATCACCTTCTCGATCTCCTCCCGCACCAGTTCCGGATTGGCCTGTGGGAGATCGATTTTGTTGACGACCGGGATGATCTTCAGGTGGTGGTCGAGCGCCTGGTGGACGTTCGCCAGGGTCTGCGCCTCGATGCCCTGCGAGGCATCAACGACCAGGATGGCGCCGTCGCAGGCGGCCAGTGCCCGTGAGACTTCATACGAGAAGTCGACGTGGCCGGGCGTATCGATCAGGTTGATCTGATAGGTGTTGCCGTCGTCGGCCTTGTAGAGCATCCGCACCGCCTGCGCCTTGATTGTGATGCCGCGCTCGCGCTCCAGATCGAGCTGATCCAACACCTGCTCTACCATGTCGCGCGGCGCCACCGTGCCCGTGTACTCGAGCAGGCGGTCGGAAAGCGTCGTCTTCCCGTGATCGACGTGGGCAATCACGGAGATCGCGCGGGTCAGATGGGTCGGGGTGGACACCGACCGAGTTTATCGGGACTGGTTGTTCGCGACGTCGAGCGTGTACCCGCCTTCGCGTCGCTCAGCCGATAACTGGATCATCCAGTCGAAGATGTCGGCTTCGTCGATCGCAACCTCTTGCCCCAGCTGAAGCTCCGGCACATCATCGGGCTCGTTAACGAGTGTGCCGACCACCTGAGTAGCGGTCCACCGCTCGACGGCTAACCACATAAATTCCTTCGAGCCGTCCGGAGTCGGAAAACCGTGCTTCACGTACAAGATCTGGCCGGGCCTCAACCCCGCATGAAATCGCGCTTTCACATCCCGTAGCTCGGCGACCGCACGCGCGTGGGCGGCCTGCATTGCTTCACCCTCGGTCGCAACGTGAAAAACGGGTTCTTGTCTTGGGCCCAGCAGTTCCACGAGCGATGCGTAGAGCCAGACTCCCATGTCGCCCGAAACGCCGGGCGGCGGAACGATTTGAGCAAACGGCGTTCCCCCATCTGGTGGACCCGCCGGGAAGCGCAGGCTGACCAATGTCGACCTTGTGACACCGGATGCTCCGTGCTCCCACTCGCCACCGTCGGCGCGTGCGAAGAGCTCGCCATCGAGGCGGATGGCAGGCGGCACCTCCAGGCTGCTGGGCGGCGGAGTGGCCCGGACTGTATCAAAGGCGCGTTCGACCAGGAATTGTCCGGTCGTATTGACCAGGTAAGAAAGTTGGAGGAGATCGGGTGGGATGTCCTGCACCTCGAGCTCAGGGAGCCCAAACTTGGTCATGCCGCGGGTGGTCATCCAGCCGACGCCACGCTCATCGACCGAGAACGGGACGATGACATGGTCGCGGATCGCGATCGCACCGTTACGCTCGAAGTACTTCGATGCCTTCTCGAGCGTAATCACTCGAAGCCCTTCTGGGTCGAAGACGACCCCATGCAGCCGATGCGCGACCTCGCATGCCGCGGCCAGTACCGCCCAGAGCCCCGTTCGCGGCGCCACGTTGAGATCCAGCGCTCGCAACAGTACGGCATGCGTCGCCGCCCCAAGCACCCTCTCCTCGAGCTCCGGCAATCCGATCGATTCGAGCAGCTGGAGCGGCAGCTCGGGCAACTCCTCCTTCGGTACAACCTCACCCAAGACCAGCCCGCGCTTGCGGAAATCCGCGATGGCGCCACCGAGGGGTTCGGGCACGTGCTCACGCGCCCACAAGGGATCAGCCGTTAGCAGCTCGTCGGCATTCGGAAGTCCCTGGTCGGCGATGAAGAACACGGTAAAGAGGACGGGAACGAGCGGCAGCAGCGGCAAGGTCGTCGGCTCGCCGGACCGCTGGCGTGAAGACGACGTCACGCCTCAACGGTAGTCGAACCGCCGGGACTAGCTGCGGGAGGCCCGAGAGGCGCTGGGATGGCTCTGAGCGATCCCAAGCTCGTGGCGGCCCCCAGCCTTGACTCGGTGGGCGAGGACCATATCCGCGACTTCGTTGACCTCCGCGACCCCGACCTCAGGAATGCCGCGATAGGCCGCCAGCGCCTGGGCCGCCTTGCGGCCAACCAGGTCGGCGCGATGCCCGTCCACCTGGAGGCTGACATTGAGCTCGGCGAGCGCTCGCAGAATGCCAACCGGCATCACGACCCCGGGGAAGCGAACGATGGCTTCCGCAATGCGCGTCCCAATCTCGGCATCCTGGTCGGCAAATTGCTGGCTAAATCCAGCGGGATCGGATTCCCATTCCTCCCGGCGCTCGACGATCAGCACCCGCTGGCTGATGTCCTTGATACCTTCGACGTCGACCGTGAGACCGAAGCGGTCCAGCAGTTGCGGCCGCAGGTCGCCCTCTTCCGGATTCATCGTGCCTACCAGGATGAAGCGTGCCGGATGCCAGATCGAAATCCCCTCACGCTCCACCACGTTGACGCCCATGGCGGCCGCATCCAGCAGCACGTCGACCAGGTGGTCGTCTAGCAAGTTCACCTCATCGACATAAAGAATGTTGCGGTTTGCCTCGGCGAGCACACCCGGCTCGAAGCGGCGCTCGCCACTCTTGATCGCGGCCTCGATGTCGATGGCGCCCACCACCCGGTCCTCAGACGCATTGATGGGCAACTCGACCACGCGCATCCGGCGCCGGGCCCTCGGCAGCGTTTCCCCGCGGGCCAACCGGTCCTGGCAGTCGGAGCACAGGGCCTCGGTCGCGTCCGGGTCGCAGTGGTAGGGACAATCGGCAACCACCGTCTGCTCGGGAAGCAAGCGCGCCAGTGCGCGGACCGCGGTCGACTTGCCGGTCCCCTTTTCGCCACGGATCAGCACCCCGCCAATGGCAGGATGGATGGCATTCAAGACGAGCGCGAGCTTCATCTTGTCCTGCCCGACGATGGCGCTGAAGGGATAAACAAACCGTTCCATCAGGCTGAACCCGTCCTAAGCATCTCACGCTGGACGCTATCAACGATCGAGCGTTGCGAGAGGTCGAACAGCCCGTAGTAGCGGCCGCCGAGACGCTCGGCCAGGTCGCCGCAGACGTTGAAGGCATAGGCGCCGTAGAGACTGGTCACACGGCTCTTTGGATACCCAGGCTGACTGCCGAAGTCCCTCGTCGAGTCGATCACCATGGCGCGAATGCCGTCTTGCTTGATCTGGCCGGCCATGCGCTGCGCCTCGAGTAGGGGCTCTTCGCCGAAGAGGCTGATGTTGCCGCGGCCGTCACTGATCAGCACCAGCAGCGGATACACCCGCGGGTCGCGAAGCCGCTCGGTCTTGATGAGCTTCAGGGCGGTCATCAGACCGTGCGTCAATGGAGTCGTCCCTCCGATGTTCAGCCGCTCCAGCCGGCGTTCGGCCAGGTCGACACTGGAGGTGGGGCGCAAGACGACGCGGGCGTTGCGACCGCTGAAGGCGACGAGCGCCACCTTGTCGCGACGGACGTAGGCGTGGCGTAGCAACGAGAGGATGGCGCCCTTGGTGGCGAGCATCCGCTGCTCGGCATCCATCGACGCCGAGGCGTCGACGACGAAGACGATCAGGTTCCCGGTTTTCCGTTCGCGGACTTTCTGGCGAAGATCATGGGTTTCCAGTCGCAGCTGGTTCGTAGGATCCGCGGTGGCCAGTCGCCGGCTGCGCTGGTAGGGCGCCGCGGCGCGAACCGTCGCGTCGAAGGCGACGTCGGTCACCTTCTCCGCTTGCGAGCTGCGGACATAACGCCCGCGCTTGGTTTCACTCTTCGTCGTGGTCCGCTTCCCGGCGGCGCGCCGGGCCTGCCGCTCGCGAGGCAGGTCCAGCTTCTTGACGGCAAACGTCGGCAGTTGGATCACCGCGTCGGCATCCACGTCGACGGCCTCTGTGCTCGGCGATTCACGCGATTCCGCCGTGGTCCAGCCTTCATTCGCCTCGCCACCGGAGGCGCCTTCTTGCTGCGTCGCCTCTCCTCGAACCGCTTGCGCCGTTTCGTTCGGTGTCGTCGCCTGGATCTGCGCCAGCTGCTCCGCGGCGCGTGATGCCAGTTCCTGGACCTGGGACGGCTTGTCCGCGACGGGCTCACGACGACGATGCGCGAGCGCCAGCTCGAGCGCCTCGACGACGTCAGGCAGCTCGACCACCGGCGCTCCGCGCAGCGCGCAAATGGCGCGCGCCGTTCCGGCAACGACGAGGTCGGCGCGATGGCCGGCGACCAGGCCGTCGAGACAGAGCCGGGCGATCAGGGTCCGGATCGCGTCGGGAAGCTGGACGCCGTCGAGCCGGGCGGTGGCCGCTTGCAGCTGGGCGCGCAGCTCGGCCTCACGGCCTGCCCAAACGCGGTGGACCGCACGGGGATCCTGCAGGAAGTCGCGCTCGAGCTCCATCACGTGCAGCCGCTGGTCGATGTCGGTCGGGGTGACCACGTCGACGCAGAGGCCGAACCGGTCGAGCAGTTGCGGGCGTAGCTCCCCCTCTTCGGGGTTCATCGTGCCCACCAGGATGAACTGCGACGGATGGACGATGGAGATACCTTCGCGCTCGACAACGTTCACGCCCATCGCCGCCGCATCGAGCAGGACGTCCACCAGGTGGTCGTCGAGCAGGTTGACCTCGTCCACGTATAGAAGGTTGCGGTTGGCCTCGGCCAGCACGCCGGGCTGGAAGCGACGGGTGCCTGCCCTGACCGCCGCCTCGATGTCGATCGAGCCCACCAGCCGGTCCTCCGACGCGTTGATGGGCAGCTCGACGATCCGCATCGGGAGCCGGGTGACCGGCAGGGGACCACTCTTTGCCCTGCGCCGGCAGTCGTCACAGTAGTGGGACGGCGTCGCCGGGTCGCAGCGGTAGGGACACCCCTCCACCGCCTGGTAGTCGGGCAAGAGCCGGGCGAGTGCCCGGACCGCCGACGACTTCGCCGTGCCCCTGTCGCCGCGGATCAGGACCCCACCAATCCCCGGATCGACGGCGTTGAGCATGAGCGCGCGCTTCATCTGCTCCTGGCCGACGATCGCGGAAAAGGGCAACGTCAATTCAAAAGGCACGGTTAGAGTGTATCCAGCCCCGGTTACGGGAAAACGCTAGAGGTCGAGCTCTTTGGCGATGATCTCGCGCATGATTTCGTTGGTTCCGGCACCAATCGGCCCGAGGCGGGCGTCGCGCCAGGCGCGCTGGATCGGATACTCCATCATGTAGCCGTAGCCGCCATGGATCTGTAGCGCCCGGTCGGCGACTTTGACGTCGGCCTCGGTGGCCGCGATCTTCGCCATCGAAACCTCCTTGGTGCAGGGGAGCTTCTGCGAATGCAGCCACAGCGCGTAGTAGGTCAGCTGGCGCGCCTGCTCGATCTGGAGCGCCATGTCCGCGATCTCATGGCGGATCACCTGCATCGAGGTCAGGGTTTTACCGAACTGCGTCCGGTTGGCCGCGTACTCGACCGCCAGCTCGAGACTTCGTTGGGCCGATGCCACCGCGCCAATCGCGATCCACAGGCGTTCCCACTGGAAATTCCCGACCGCCAGATAGAACCCGTTGTTCTCTTCGCCCAGCCGATTTTCGACCGGCACCTGGCAATCCTGGAAGACGAGCTCCGCGGTATCCGATGCCCGCCAGCCGAGCTTATCCAGCTTGCGGCCGACGCTGTAACCGGGCGTCCCGCGCTCCACCACCAAGACCGAAAGTCCACGATGGCCTCCCTCCGGCCTGGTCCTCACCAGGATGACGACCAGATCGGCAGTGACGCCGTTGGTGATGAACATCTTGGCGCCGTTGACGATGTACGAGTCACCGTCGCGGCGGGCGATGGTCTGCACGTGGGCGATGTCCGAGCCCCCCGATGGTTCCGTGACGCCCAGGGCGACGATCTTCTCTCCCTTGATCGCGGGCGCCAGCCAGCGCTGCCGCTGCGCGTCGTTGCCGTTCTCATTGATCGGTGGCGTGGCAATCGCAATATGAGCGCCGATCCCCGCCGCCACCCCTCCCGACCCGCACCGGGCGAGCTCTTCAAAGAGGACGGCCTCGTAGATCAGGCCGGCGTTGGTGCCGCCGTATTGCTCTGGATACTTGAGACCCAGCAGGTCGAGCGCGGCAAAACGCTTGAACAGCTCTCGAGGAAACTGCTGCGCTTCCTCCCACTCATCGACATGAGGGCGAACCTCCTTGTCGATGAACCGGCGGACGGTGCCCCGAAACTCCTCGTGCTCGGGCCCAAAGAGGTGCGACCGCGGCACGCTTACGTTTGCCAGTAGTTGATGAACTCCGGATAATCAGAGGCGGTCGCCGTGGCCAGCGCCTCCGGGAGTCGCACGAACATGCCGCGGGCGTCGGCCAGCACCGTGCCGTCCATCAGCTCCACCGCGCCGATGGCGTCGATGGCGCCATCCCGCTCGCGGGCAATCTCGCCCCAGACCCGCAATTTCTGATCCAGCGGCGCCGGCCGCCGATACCGGATGTCGAGCTTGCCGGTCATCAACCATTCGCGCCGCAGGGCGCCGGTGCGTCCCATCGTCTCGTCGAGCATGGTGGCGAGAATGCCGCCGTGGAGCACGCCTGGAAACCCCTGGTACCGTTCCACGGGCTGGTACTCGGCAACGATGCGATCCCCTTCGCGATGAAAGGTCAATTGGAGTCCGTGCTGGTTGTGATGGCCGCAGGCGAAGCAGCGCTGGTATGTTGTTTCATCATTGAGCTTGTCGGGGTCTTGCACGGCCGCCGACCAGTTTATCAGCCGTTCTGGAGGGAGCCCGATCTTGGACCGACGGTCTCAGGCGCTGGCGCAACTGCTCGAGGCCACGCTCTCGGAGCAGTTTGCGATGCCCTCCAACGAGCTGCTCCAGGCGATGCCGATCCCGGTCGCGGTGGTCCACGCGGGGGACCTGCGGACACTGGCCGTCAACGCGTTGATGGCTCGGTTGCTGCACCGGGCCGACGCCGCCGGGCTCACGATTTCGGCCATGCTGCCGCCCGCCCACCCTCTCTCTGACCCCCGGCCCTACCAGGCGGTGGCCACCAGCGGCACGCCATTCGCCAGCACGATCGTGGTCGACGGCCAGACCTGGGAATGGTTCATCCAGCCGCTCAAAGGGGAGTCGTCGATCGAATACCTCCTCACGGGGCTGGTGGCACAGCCGGCCGCCCCACTCGAGACGGATCTGGTGCGACTGCGCGAGACGAATGCCGCCAAGACGGAGTTCCTCAACCTCGCGGCGCACGAACTGCGAACCCCGCTGAGCGTGATCCTCGGCTACTCGTCGTTGCTCGCCCAGGGAGGGCTGAGCCCCGGGCATCAGAAGCTCGCCGGTGCACGAATTTTCGAGAAGACCCGGCAGCTGAGCCGCCTGATCATGGACATGAGCCTGGTCGGCCGCTTTGACGAGCTGGGACCATCGATCGCGACCGAGCCTATCGACCTGGTCGAACTGCTCGAGCCCATGATCAAAGACCAGCAACGGCGTTTCCCCGACCTGGCGATCGATAGCCGCCTGGACGTCCTGGCGGCGCCGGTTCGAGGCAACTCCTACTGGCTGCACCTGGCGATCCGCGAGCTCCTGGACAACGCCATCCGCTTCCGGCCCGGCCCCACCGGCCGGATCGATGTCACCCTGGCGGAGGCCGATCGCCACTGGAGTATCGGCGTCGTCGACGACGGCTTCGGTGTCGACCCGCAAACGCAGGGGCAGCTCTTCAAGCGGTTCGCCCGCATCGAGACCGAGGAAAACCGTCACCTCATCGGCATGGGGATCGGCCTCTACCTCGTCCAGGAGGTCGCCCGGGCCCACGGCGGTAGGGTGCTCGTGGACAGCCGCCCGGGGGTCGGCAGCGAATTCCGCTTCGAATTGCCCAGAATGTGATACTGAAACTGCGCTGAGATAGGCAAATCCAGCGCTATGATGGAGGCGTCTCGAGGACACCCCCCATGCTGAACGTCCTATTGCTGGTGGCCTTCGGCTATTTACTCGGCTCTGTCCCTTCTGGCTGGCTGGTGATGAAGGTGTACCGAAACCAGGACCTGCGGAAGCTGGGCAGCGGCAACATTGGCGCGGCAAACGTCTTCCGCGCCGGCGGTGCTGGGGCATTCGCCCTTACCCTCATCGCCGACGGCCTCAAGGGGTTCATCCCGGTCATGCTGGGGATCGCGTTCGGCCTTGGGGGCAACGAGCTCGCCCTGGGGGCGATCGGCCTGGCCGCGGTCGCCGGCCACACCTGGCCGCTCTACCTCGGCTTTCACGGCGGCAAGGGCGTCGCCACCTCCGGCGGTGTGCTCCTGGCGCTGGCACCCGTCGCGATCGTGCTGGCCGGCCTGACGTGGTTCCTCGTCATCCGCATCACGAAGGTTGCCTCTGTCGCCTCGTTGAGCGCGGTCGCGGTTGGCTTCATCAGCCTCATCGTCCTCCACCTCATCGGCTGGCAAGCCTGGCGTCCGGTGGGATGGTCCGTGGTGGTGCTCGGAGTCGCGCTGGCAGCGTTGATCCTCTACCGGCACCGGATCAACATCGAGCGGCTCGCCACGGGTAGAGAACTGAAGATCACGGCAAACTGATGCCGGAACGGCCCCCAGCCCCGCCGCCCCTGCGGCTCCTTTTTTTCGGCGCGGGCGCGGTCGGCTCGCTGCTGGGCGCGCGGCTGGCCCAGGCCGGCAGCGAAGTCACCCTCGTGGGACGCCAGCCCCACGTCGAAGCGGTCACCCGCGACGGCGTCCGGATGGTAACAGCCGGGAAGGTCAGCAACCAATCGGTGCGGGCAGCGCGACCAACGATCGCCGAGGCCGGCGGTCCCTTCGACTACGTCTTCCTCACCGTCAAGGGCTACGACACGCTGGACGCGGTTGAACAACTGCAACCGGTCCTACGCCCCGGCACCATCCTCGGCAGTTTTCAAAACGGCGTGGGCAACGAAGAAGCGATCGCGGCCGCGCTACCCGAGCAGGCGCTGCTGGCCGGCAGCCTGATGGTGCCCGTCAGCCTCGACGAGCCCGGCACCATCCAGCTGCATTCGCGTCGAGGCGGGGTGGGGCTCGCGCCGGTGTCGCCGGAGGTCAATGTCGCGCCACTGGTTCGCAAGTTGCATTCGGCGGGGTTCAAGGCCCGTCGCTATCCCGACTTCAGGGCGATGAAGTGGTCGAAACTCCTCTTCAACATCCTTGGCAATGCGCAAAGCGCGATTCTCGATTTGCCGCCAAGCCATGTCTTTGCCGACAGCGAGCTCTTCCGTTACGAACGGGCGGCGTTCCGCGAGGCCGTCGCGGTCATGGACCGCTTGCATATCAAGTTGGTCGCCCTTCCGGGCCTCCCGGCGCCCACCCTCCGGTGGGCGATGGGGCTTCCATCGCTGCTCGCCCAGATGATCCTCGAGCCGCGATTGGGGGGCGCGCGGGGCAACAAGATGCCCTCACTGTGGTGGGATTTGAGTCGCGGCAAGTCTCGGACGGAAGCAGCCTTCTTGAATGGCGCCGTGGTCGACGCCGGCCGCCGAGTCGACGTGCCAACGCCCGTCAACTCCGTGCTCTGGGCGATCCTCGAGAAATCCACCAAGGTCCCCGCGGAGTGGGAGCGGTACCGCCGCCAGCCGGACCGGCTGAAGGCCTTGCTTCGGACCGCGGTCCGGCTTTAGCCTTCAGCCGCTGTTCGTTGTCCTGCTAGATCAGACCCTGGCCGGTGCCGGCGCCTGGGCTGGCCGCTTGGTGACCTGGTAGAGCACGAGGTAGACGACGGTCGCCACGATCGCGCCCGCGAAGAAGCTCAGGTCGCCGAACTGCGGGTAATTCTTTGGCACGATGCCCAGCGGGATGGGATCCCCCTGGTCCCAGAAGGGGATGGTGGCAACGATCCCGGCCAGCATGGCGACAAACCCCTTCCAGTTTGCCCAGCCCATGTCGTAGAAGACCCGTTCCGGGTACTGGCCGCGATGCAGCACGAAGTCGGTGATGATCACCGCCAACCATGGCGTGATCCAGTAGGTGATGAGGAGCAGGAAGTTCTCGTATTTCGTTCCCGGCCCCACGTTGGCCTGCAGCGCCAAGCCGATGACGAGGCCGATGGCCCCGAAGACCAGGGCAGAAATCGCGCGCCGCTTCTCGAGCGGCAGCTTGATACCCAGGGTCAGGAAGGCCATCGAGCCGGAGTAGATGTTCAAAACGTTGGCGGCAACGGCGCCGATTGCGATCCCAAGGAGGACCAAGACCTGGAGCCAGGTCGGAAGCGGATTGGTGAATTGCTCGGTCGGGTTCGCCCCCAGCTTCGAGATGGTCGCAGCGGCGGCGCCGGCGATTTCCAGGACCGCGCAGGAGACGAAGACCCCGAGCCCGGCCGCGAGGCCAACCCTCAAGGAGCTCGAGTTGCGCGGCAGGTACCGGCTGTAGTCCGAGGCGAACGGATTCCAGCCGATCGCGTAGCCGAAGGAGATGAAGACCGCCAGGATGAAGGCCCCCGACGGCCCGCCGAAGGCGACCGGCGCGCCGGCATTGAAGCCAACGCCGAAGTGCGCCTGAGTCAAGATGATGATGGTCGCCAGCCCGAAGACGGCCGTCAGGTAGGGGAAGATGATCCGCTCGAACGAGTGAATCATGTTGTGACCGATGAAAGCCACGATGACCTGGGCGACGACCACAATCACGAAGGCAACCCGGAAATCGAGCGCGGCCGTGTGGTTACTTATCACCGACGTCAGGGTAACGAGGGCAAAGGTGCCACTGACGCTGTTGACGATGAACCAACCGAAGCTCGCCGTCAGCCAGCTGAGCCCCGCGGGCAGGAAGTTCCCGAAGAAACCGAACGCAGCGCGGCCTTCAACCATCTGCGGCACGCCGAACCGCGGGCCCATCGACGAAAGGATGGCATGAGTGATCGAGCCAAGTAGGCTTCCCAGAATGACGCCGAAGACGGTCGGCCAGAATCCGCCGCCGAACACGGCGATCGGAAGAACGCCGACGAAGACGGTCGCGAATTCCATGTTCGGCGACATCCAGGTCCAGAACAGCCGGATCGGACTCCCATGCCGCTCCCGATCCGAGATGTACTCGATGCCTCCCGGCTCGATGGCGGTAACTTTCGAGCCGTACTCCCCCTCCCGGACGGGTACCTGCGAATCGATGTCAGTGGTTGTGGCCACAGTCTCTCCCCATTCCCCACGATTGCGCGGTTGCCAGCTTCGGGCTGAATTTTAGGGTGTCCGCCACGCTCTGTCCAGCGCGACGATTTACACTTCGACCGTGCTCGATCTGCTGATCACCAACGCCCGCCTGCCTCGGGCGGCTGCCCTGGCGAGCGTCGCCATCCAGGGCGACAGGATTGTCGCCTCACCCAGCGGCGCCCAGCCGCCTGCCGCCGGCCAGGTGATCGACGCCCGCGGCAACCTGCTGACACCCGCCCTGGTCGAGCCGCACATCCACCTCGACGCCGTGCTCACCGTCGGGCAGCCGCGCCAGAACCTCAGCGGGTCGCTGTTCGAAGGCATCGCGATCTGGGGCGAGCGCGTCAAGGACCTGACGGTCGAGGACGTAAAGCGTCGCGTGTCGCGCGTCTTGCGCTGGCAGGTCGCGAACGGCGTCCTGTTCGTGCGCAGTCACGTCGATGTTTGCGATCCGAAGCTCACGGCGCTCCGAGCCCTAGTTGAGTTGAAGCAGGAATTCGCGGACCAGATCACCCTCCAGCTGGTGGCCTTTCCGCAGCAAGGCATCCAGTCTTTTCCCGATGGCGAGCGCCTGATGCGGCAGGCGGTGGAGCTGGGCGCCGACGTGGTGGGCGGCATTCCCCATTTCGAGCTGACGCGGGAGTACGGCGAGCAGTCGGTGAAGTTTGCCGTCGCGCTCGCGCACGAGTTCGGCAAGCAGGTCGACATCCATTGCGACGAGACCGACGACGATCACTCGCGCTTCCTCGAGGTGTTGGCCGCGGAGACGATCCGGTTGAACATGCAGGGGCGGGTCACGGCGAGCCACACGACGGCGATGCACTCCTACAACAACGCTTACGCCGGCCGGTTGATCGTCAACGTCAAGCGGGCCGGCCTGAACATGGTCACCAATCCGCTGGATAACGCCACGCTGCAGGGTCGCTTCGATCACTACCCCATCCGCCGCGGCCATACCCGCATCAAGGAGCTGCTGGCGGCCGGCGTCAACGTCTGTCTCGGACATGACTCGGTGATGGACCCCTGGTATCCGCTCGGGAAAGCCGATCCCCTCCAGGCTGCTTTCGTGCTGGTGCACTACGGCCAGATGTCGGGCTACGAAGAGATCCGGACGCTGGTCGACATGATCACCGTCAACGGCGCCCGGGCCCTTGGGCTGACCGACTATGGATTGGACCCCGGCTGCCGCGCCGACCTGGTCCTGTTCGACGCGCCAAGCGAAAGCGATGCCGTCCGGCTAATGGCCGCACGGCGCCTTGTCATCCGCGGTGGCAAGGTCGTGGCCCGTACGGAGCCCGCCCGGCACGTCGTCACCTGGAAGGGCCGCGAGGAGACCGTCGACTTCTACCGACCACCCTCTGGCTGAGGCCGGCGAACCATCACGGGAAATCGGTCGCCCGAGCGGGTGCGAGACGTGATCGACCGCCTGGTCCGAGATCGCACGGCCATCGCCCGATCCGACGGCAGCGTGCACCAGCTGTTCCCGGTCGCGATCATTCCCGACGAAGGTGTAGCACTACGCGACTGGGTGATCCGCGAAAGCGCGAGGCAGACCCTCGAAGTCGGCCTCGGCTATGGGATCGCAGCGCTCTTCATTTGCGAAGGATTGCTCACCAACGGCGCGCCCGATGCGCACCACGTCGCCCTCGATCCAAACCAGGCAACACGGTTCGCGAATTGCGGACTGCAGGTCCTCGACGAGGCGGGCCTGTCGCCGTTGATCGAGTTCCTCCCAACGCCGTCCGAGATCGCGCTGCCCCGATTTCTCGCGGAAGGTCGCCGCTTCGACCTCGCTTTCGTCGACGGGAACCACCGCTTCGATGGCGTTTTCCTCGACCTGATCTACCTCGGCCGCCTGGTGCGCCCCGCCGGCGTCATCGTGGTCGATGACTACCAGCTGCCCTCGATACTGCGGGCTGTCTCGTTTTGCACCAGTAATCTCAACTGGAGGGTCGAGGGTCAGTCCAGGGACGATCCACGCCATCACTGGGTGGTTCTCCGAACGCCTCCAGCGCCAGTCGACAGTGGTTTCGACCACTTCGTCAAGTTCTAAAGCTGGTCCGCTGTTGCAGTTCTGAGGCTGCCCGCCGAGTTAATAAACCGACCGCCGGTATGTTATAGTTCTGGGGTGGCTCGGACCGTCAACGCGACTTTGCACACAGTCCGGCGGGACGCCTTTCTGGACGCGGCCCAGAGGCTGATTGAGGCTAAGGGCTACGAGGCCATGAGCATCCAGGACGTCCTCGACGCCCTGGAGGTGTCCAAGGGAGCCTTCTACCACTACTTCGACTCGAAGCAGGCGCTCCTGGAGGCCGTCGTTGACCGATTCGCCGAGGGCGCGATGGTCGCGATTGCGCCCATCCTTCGTGACCCCAGCCTGCCTGCACTCAGGAAGCTGGAACGCCTTTTCGCCGGGATCGCGGGCTGCAAGGCCGAGCGGAAGGAGCTCGTGCTGGCGATCATCGAGGTCTGGAACTCGGACAGCAACGCGATCGTTCGCGAGAAGCTGCGGCGGATGACCGTCGGCCTTCTGGTCCCTTTGCTGTCGAGCGTCATCGGGCAGGGAGTGGACGAGGGCGTGATCCGGGTCGCGTCCGCCGACGAGACTGCGACTGTCCTGGTCTCCCTGATGCTTGGTGCCCAGGAACAGGCGACGCATCTCTTCATCGCCCGCCAGGCGAACACCATCCCATACGAAGTGGTGGAGCGAACCTTTGCAGGATTCACCGAGGCGTTCGAGCGAATCCTCGGGGTGGCGAAGGGATCGCTGACACTCCAGGATTCGGCGACGCTTCATTTCTGGTTTGGATAAAAGGGGGATCACGATGACGGCCATGATCGAAGTCGAAAGTCTTACCAAGAGCTACGGCAGCAAGCGCGGCATCGCCGACGTCTCCTTTCGTGTCGAGGAGGGCGACGTCTTCGGCTTCCTCGGACCCAACGGCGCGGGCAAGACGACGACGATCCGGCTCCTGATGGCACTGCTGCACGCCGACGCCGGCTCAGCGCGAATCGCGGGGCTCGATTGCTGGAAGCAATCTTTGGAGATCAAACGCCTCATCGGCTATATGCCAGGAGAGCCCGCGCTCGATCCCGACCTGACTGGCGGGCAGATCCTCGAATACTTCGCGCACCTGCGCGGTGGCGTGGATCAGGCCTATCTCAAGCAGCTTGTCGAACGTTTCGAGCTGGACACTAGCCGAAAATTCCGACAGTACTCGACCGGCAACAAGCGCAAGGTCGTGCTGATCCAGGCTTTTATGCACCGACCGCGCCTCCTTGTTCTTGACGAGCCGACCAGCGGTCTTGATCCGCTGAACCAGCAGGAATTCGACCGCATGGTTAAGGACGCCCGCGATGAGGGGCGGACCGTCTTTCTGTCGTCGCACGTCTTGAGCGAGGTCGAGAAGACCTGCAATCGCGTCGGCATTATCCGCGACGGGACCCTCGTGCGGATCGGCGACGTCGCCGAGGTCAAGGCGATCAAGCGCTACGAGATCACGATCACGTTCGCGAATGTTGTTCCGGCCGACAGCTTCAAGAGCCTGGATGGCGTGCTGGAGGTGGAGGCACTCAACCACGGACAGGGGGTGCGGCTGACGATGCAGGGGCCCGCGGATGCGGTGATCAAGGCCGCGGCACGCCATCCTGTCGTCTCGCTCACCAGCTATGAGCCGAGTCTCGAGGACATCTTTCTTCGTTACTACGAGGGCGACGGACCCCGTGCCGCCGAGGCTCACCATGTCGCTTAGTAGCGTCTTCCTCAAGACCCTTCGCGACTATCGCATCCCGATCCTCGGCTGGGGCATCGGCATGGGGCTGGTGGTGGTTTCACCGATGGCGAGCGTGGCTACGCTGGTCACCACGCCGGAGGCCCGGGCGCAACTGGCCAGCCTGGCCGCCACTTTCGCGTGGAACGCCGACCCGGTGGCCGTCACGACGATCGGAGGCTACGCGACGTTCAAGATCGGCGTCTTCATTTTCCTGATCGTCGTCTGGCCAATTTTGGCCGCCAGCCGCATGTTGCGCGGCGAGGAGGATCGCGGATCGCTCGACCTGCTGCTCTCGCTTCCCCGCCCCAGGTTGCGCGTGGCGCTGGAGAAGCTGGCGGCGATGTGGACGGCGCTGCTCGCGATGGGCCTGCTGATCGGGCTGATCGTGTTCGCCGGCGGACGGCAATTCGGAGCCGACTTCGTGCTCGGCGACGCCCTTCTCTTTGGGCTTGACCTTGCGCTGATCTGCGCCGTCTTCGGCGGCCTCTCCTTGCTGATCTCACAGTTCACGCAGGAGCGCGGACCGGCCGCCGGGGCAACCGCGGGGCTCCTCTTGATCTTTATCGTCCTGGATATGGTCCACCGCATCGCGCCCAATAGCGAGTGGATCTCGCGCCTCTCGCCCATCTATTACTACAACTTGAGCAAGGCGCTGATCCCGAGTTACGGCGTGAATCCGGGGGCGATGCTGCTCCTGGCTGTCGCTGCCATCGGACTTGGCGGGATTGCGGTGTGGCTCTTTAACCGGCGGGACGTCGGAGGGACAGTTTCACTGCCGCGGTGGCTCCGGCTGCCCGAACGTCAGGCGAGTCGGGTGTTGCCGGTCGGAGATTGGTCGCTGCGGTCGGTTTATGCGCGCAGCCTGAGCAAGATCGCGATGCCCACCTTCTGGTGGACGCTCGGCATCGCGGGCTTCGCCGGGTGGATGGTCTACGCCGTCCAGCTGCTGGAGACGAAGATGTCCACCTTGCTATCCGGGAATGCCGGCTTCACGCAACTGATAAAGAACATCGGCGGGGGCGACGCCAGCCTCAACGCCGGCTTATTGAGCGCGATGTTCGTCTTCCTGCCGCTCTTCCTGATGGCCTTCGCGGTCACCCAGGTGATCGGTTGGGCTGCTGACGAGCAAGATGGCCGCCTCGAGCTGGTGCTCGCGACGCCGCAGCCGCGGCTTTCGGTCCTCCTTGGCCGCTTCGCTGCGCTGGCATCGGCGACCATTGCCATCGCTGCGATCACGTTGCTCGTCTGCGCGGGGTCTGCGGCGGCCTCAGGCTTGCAGCTGAACGGCGGCAATCTCGCGGCAGCCATCCTGGGCACAATCCCGCTCGGCCTGCTGGTCGCCGGCATCGGCTACCTGGCCTCAGGCTGGTTGCGCTCGGCGGCGGATACAGGCCTCTTGAGCTTTCTCCTGGCGTTCTGGTTCTTCGTCAGTTTCATCGGACCTGAGCTCAATCTGCCGGACGTGACCCTCCGGCTGTCACCCTTTTACTACTACGGCTCGCCGCTCCTGAACGGGTTCCAGCTCGCGTCCATCCTGGGCATCATCGCCGTCGGCACCGTGGCGCTAGCCCTGGGCGCCGTGCGCTTCGTCCGCAAAGACATCGGCGTGTAGTTCGCCCGCCTTACGGGTCGCCGGCGGATCCCCTGATCACGATCGGCCGCGCGCGGGTCAGTAACGGGATGGCTTCGCGGATGTACTCGGCGCCCGAACCGAGCGTCCAAATCACGGCGATCAACAGCACCCAGACGGCTACCGTGAACGGACCGACGCTGCTCACCAGGATGCTGCCGGGTAGCGAGTGGCTGCTCAGCCACCCGCCCTGTCGGGCATCGCCTTCGAGTAACACGAGGAACAGCGCGATGATCGTGATCAGCGCCTTGGCTTTCCCCCAGCCGCCGGCGGGGATGACGATGCCGAGCGCGGCCGCGTAGCTGCGCAGCCCGGTGACCAAGAACTCGCGGGCGATGATGACCGCCGCCATCCAGCCCGGAGCGAGATGGGCGACAGCGATCGCGATCAGCAGCACGGCCACCAGGATCTTGTCCGAGGTGGTGTCGAGATAGATGCCGAGCGGAGACACGAGGTGGCGGCGCCGGGCGATCTGGCCATCCAGCGTGTCGGTGAGCGAGGCCGCGACGAACAGCACGGCAGCGGCAAGAAATCCATAGCGGCCGCCTGATACCACCAGCCAGTACAGGATGGGCGCGGCCACGATGCGGGAGAAGCTGAGCAGATTTGGCAACGCCCAAAGGGATGGCATCGGGTCTCAGTCCCTTCGAACCCCGACGTGGAACGCGACGATGCCAATCGTCATCCGTTGCACCTCGACGTCAAAACCAATCGCGTCGAGCTCGCGGGCCAGCACGGTTGGCTGGGGAAACCCCTCGACGGTCTGCGCGAGGTAGCGGTAGGCGCTCGCCTCGCTTGCACTGGAAAGGCGGACGACCGCGGGCATGACCCGACCGAGGTAGAAACGATAGGCGGCCATCAAGGGCCCGGTGGGCGGGGCGAACTCAAGCACCACGAGGCGTCCCCCCGGTCGCAGGACCCGTCGCATCTCGCGCAGCGCGGCGTCTCGGTCGACGAGATTGCGGAGCCCGAAGCCGATGGTCACCGCATCGACGCTAGCGTCGGCCTCCACGAGCCTGGTGACGTCTCCCTGCCGGAACTCGATATCAGGTTCGCGAGCGCGCGCCAACGCCAGCATTCCGGGCGAGAAATCGATCCCGACGACGCGGCCGCCGGGGCGGACCAGCGGCACGAGCTCGTGGGCAAGCTTCCCGGTGCCGGTGCAGAGATCGAGCGCCGTCTGGCCGGGCTGTAACCCGGTGAGTTGGGCGGCTCGTCGCCGCCAGGCCCGATCACGATCAAGACTGAAGACGCTGTTGGCGGTGTCGTAGCGGGGCGCGATCTGGTCGAACATCGCCCGGATCCCATCGGCCCGCGTTTCTTGCCCCACGCTCACGATTATGCTGATCGTGTGGCAGAGCTCGCGCGCCCGGTGGGTTTGGGGCTCGCGGCCCGAGGCAGCGTGACCGACACCGCTGACTGGGCTCGGCGAGCGGAGGACCTTGGCCTGGACTCGGTCTGGGTCCATGACAGCTATTTCGAGCGTGATCCGATCACCTACCTGACGGCGATGGGCATGCAGACGCGCCGCATCGGGCTGGGTGCCGGCGCTCTCAATCCGTACACACGCCATCCGGTGGTGGTCGCGATGACGATGTCGGCCCTCGACGATCTGGCGCCGCGCCGCGTGACGCTGGCCCTGGGGAGCGGCCTGCCGCTACGCCTTTCCCAGATGGCCATCCCCTATGACGACACCGTCGCCCGCGTTTCGGAATCGATCGACCAGATCCGCCGATTGTGGACCGGCCAGCCCCTGAAGCTCAATGACAAAGTCCCTCCCCTCCAGCCCATGTTCCAGCCGCCGCACCGGATCCCCATCTACATTGCGGCCTACCGCACCCCCTTCCTGGACCTGTGCGGTGAAAAAGCCGACGGCTATCTGGCGCGTCCCGCCGAGTCGCTGCCCGCCTTCCAGAAGATGCGCGCCCGCGTCCTCGAGAGTGCTGCTTCGCATGGACGCTCCGCCGGCGATATCGACTTCCGAGGTTATCTCCTCTGCCTCTTCGACAGCAGCCGGCAGGAAGCCCTGAACCGAGCCAAACGCGAGCCGTTCGTGATCTACATGATGTCGGTCCTCAGCGACATCTCGATGAAGCGAGCGGGGTTCGACCCGGCGCTGCGCAGCCAGATCGCGACCGCCTGGCGCGCCGAGGATTACCACCGGGCCGGCGAGCTGATCCCGGACGAATTGCTCGACGCCTTCATCCTCTGTGGCACGGTCGACCAGGTCGCGGCCCGCGCCGCCGACTACCACGAGGCCGGCATGGACGTGCCGCTGCTGCAGCCGATCCTGCAGGAAGATGCGCAGGTGAATGCCGTCTTCGACGCGGCGGTCGCCTACGCCTCCCGCGCCGCAACGGCCCCCACCCTGCCCTCCCCGGCACGCGGGGGATGGGAACGTACGCCGGTCGGCCCTGGGCTAGGGCGGCGGCTTGCCGGGGCCTGGGAGGTGGTTCGGCCATTCAGCTTCACCGCATCGCTGCTCCCGGTCTCGGTCGGTGGCGCCATTGCGCTCAGCCAGGGACGGATGCACTGGGCGCTCTTCCTGGCGGCCTTGCTCGGTGCGCTCGGCCTGCACATCGGGACCAACGTGATCAACGAGATCTACGACGTCCGGCACGGCATCGATGCCATCACATCACCCCGCATGTCGATGGCGATCCTCAAAGGGCGGATCAGTGAGCGCGATGCCTTCGTTGTCGCCTGGTCCGGATTCATCCTCGCGCTCCTGATGGGCATCTTCCTGCTCATCCAGCGCGGTTGGCCCATCGTATTGCTTGGGTTGATTGGCTTCATTGGCGGTTACTTCTATACCGCGCCGCCATTCCAATACAAGTATCGGGCGCTCGGTTTGCCGCTGGTGTTCGTCCTCATGGGCCCGCTCATGGTGATCGGCTCTTACTACGCGGTGACTGGCGGATTCGATCCGAGCCTGATCGTTGTTTCCATTCCGGTCGGGCTGCTGGTCACGGCCATTCTCCATGGCAATGAATGGCGCGACGTCGCGGAGGATACCCGGCACGGCTTTACCACCTTCTCCGCCCAGGTCGGCCGGGATGCCGCCCACTGGATCTATGTGATGCTCATCCTCGGCGCCTACGTCGCCGTCGGCCTGGCGGTCATGGTTGGCGCGCTGCCCAAGCTCGCCCTCCTGACCCTATTCAGCCTCCCGCTTGTTGCCTGGATCTTGCGCGACGCCGAGCGCGGCGCGGAGGGTCACCTGCGCGCGATCGCGATGATCGACCTCATGACGGCCCGCCTGCACGGCGCCTTCGGAGTGCTGCTCCTGGTGGGCCTCGTCGCGGGATCGGCGGTCCGCTGAAGCGGGTCATCGCGGGGCTCGGCCTAGCCGCGGCCGTGTGGACGGCGGCCTTCCGTGGGCCGCGCTCGCAATTCTGGCTGCGGATGACGCTCGGTGTCGGCGGCCTCGGCGCCTATGCGCTGGCGGCCGAGCCGGCGTTGCGACGCGAACGCCCCCGGCTCCGGGACGTGTTCAAAGGGCTGGGATCGGCCGCCGGGCTGTACGCGATCTTCCAGGTGGGCGACCGGATGGCCCGCCGGGTCATGCCGAAGGGCGATCGCGAGATTGCTTCGATCTACGAGCTGCGGCAAGCCGCGCCACCCGAGGCGATCGCCGCCGCCCTGGCGCTGGTGATCGGCCCGGGCGAGGAGCTCTTCTGGCGCGGTCTCGTGCAGCGCGGCCTGATGCGGCGCTTCGGCCGGCTCCGCGGCACGCTGCTCGCATCATCAATCTATGGCGGCATTCACCTGGTTTCGGCGAATCTCACCCTCACCGGGGCGGCGGCAACCGCCGGCCTATTCTGGGGCGCCCTCTACGCGCGCGAACCGCGGATGGCTCCCCTGATCGTCAGCCACTTCAGTTGGGATATCTGGATCTTCTTGATCGCGCCCACCGAGTAAAGTTGACGATGCCATTCTCCGCACCGAATTGAAACTAGGCCGGGAGCTGATCAGCGCCGACGCCATCAAGCAGCGCGTCCGAGAGCTGGCCGCCGACATCTCACGGGACTACGCCTCCACCTCGAAGCCACTGATCCTGCTTCCGGTGTTGAAAGGTTCAGTCTGCTTTGCTACCGACCTGAGCCGGAGCCTGACGGTACCGGTGAACTTCGATTACGTTGCGGTCAGCAGCTACGGCGCCGGCACCGAATCAACCGGCCACGTCCAGCTGCTCAAAGACCTGACGATGAATGTCTCCGACCGGGACGTCCTGATGGTGGAAGACATCATCGACACCGGGCTGACCACCTCTTTCCTCTTCGAGCACGTTCGGCGCCACGGCCCCGCCTCCCTCAAGCTCTGCGTCCTGCTCAACAAGGAGGAGCGCCGCGTCACGCCGGTGCCGATCGCCTACAAGGGGTTCGACATTCCCAACGAGTTCGTCGTCGGCTATGGACTCGACTACGACGAGCTTTATCGCAATCTCACCGCCGTCCACGTGCTCGAGCCGTAGGTCTTCAGCGCCGGCGCGTTACTGGTTGGCGCCGCCCTCGAGTGAGCCGAGCATCTGCTTGACGACGTTGACCGGAATCGCGAATCCAACGCCAACGTTACCCGCGATCGGGCTCTCGATGGAGTCGTTGATGCCGATCACCTGGCCCTGGGTGTTGAGCAGCGCGCCGCCCGAGTTACCCGGGTTGATTGGTGCGTCGGTCTGGATCAGGCCGGAGAGCCCGGATGCCGCATTGTGTCGGTTGAGGCCGGAGACGATGCCGGCGGTCATCGATTCCGGAAGCCCAAAGGGCGCGCCGATCGCGTAGACCTGGTCGCCGACCTGCACGTTGTCCGAATTGCCAAGGGTCAGCGGATGCAGGCTGGCTGCGGCGGCCGACACCCGCACCACCGCGAGGTCCGCGCCGGTATTCGAATTGACGAGCGTCGCCGCCAGGGTGCGGCCATCGTTGAAGGTGACCTGGATCTGGTTGGCTCCGGCGATCACGTGCGCGTTGGTCAGGATGTCGCCGTTGTTGTCGAGCACGATTCCCGACCCGGTCCCTTCGCCGACGCGGCCGAAGCGGCTGGCGACCTCGGTGGTGATCGTGACCACGCCCGGTGCCGCCTGCTGGTAGATGGCCGAGGCGGAGGTGGGCGTCTGGGCCTGGGCAACGCTGGAGGTCGACGTCGACCTGGTGACGGCGGCCGGGGTCGAGGCCGGGGTCCGGCTCAGGATCGCCTCGGCGCCGAGCGCCCCGCCGGCGATGCCTCCGATCACGAAAAGCGCGGCCGCGAAGAGGCCGGCGAGGCTCACTGGGACCTGGCGCCGCTATCGGCTCGGTCGGCGGCTCCGGCGGCTCGTACGGGAGCGGGCCTGTAACCATGCCCCTCATGATGCGCGCCGCATCCTTACGGATAGATGACGGGGAGCTAAGACGGCGCTAAGACTTTGGCAGGCGGTCTCTAGGAAGCTTGCTGGGCCTTGTGTCCGTTGCCGTTGCCGTTGCCGTTGCCGTTCATGACGAAGTGGCCGCGATTGCGCAGTACATCGCCGACCGTGTCGCTGAGCCGGCTGGGCAAGAGGTGCGCCTTGATCAAGTAGGCCGCGGCGCTGAGGCGCTTTGCCTCTTCGATCAGCTTCGGATTGTCATCCTCGCTGAACATGACCACCAGCAGGTCGCGCGTCGCCTCGTCGTCCCGCAGCGCGGCCAGGAGTTGCAGCCCGCCCAGGTACGGCAGGTGGACATCGAGCAGGGTCACGTCCGGCTTGAGGGTGCGCGCGAGCTCCAGTCCGGAAACGCCGTCCGCCGCCACGGCCACCCGGTAGCCTTCCAGTTGCAGCTTGAGCTCATAGAGATCCGCAATATCCGGATGATCTTCAACCATCAGGACGCGGGGTTGCGTTGCCATAGCCTCCCTCAAGGGTCTCTAGGCTAACCCCGCGTTTGAAGGCGGTCAAGCCATGTGTTGATGGCACAAATGCACCCGCGCCCTACTCACGTTTCGATACGGCGTCATGGGTTCGAACGCGATCGCGGCGTAACGGTCGGGCGCGCTGTCCTAGTGGCTGCAGCCGTGGGCCGTGCCCGCGTCACCGCCGGTGTCGAACGAGCTGCCGCACGAGCAGCTCGAAACCGCGTTCGGGTTGTGCACCGTGAAGCCGCCACCCATCAGGCTATCCACGAAATCGATCTCCGCGCCCTTGATGTAGCGGGCGCTGACCGAATCCACGAATAGGCGCACCCCACCGACTTCGCTGATCGCGTCGCCCTCTTCCGGCCGGTCCTCGAAGCCCATACCGTAGGACATGCCGGAGCAGCCGCCTGGCTGGACAAAGACACGCAACCCCATCTCGGGGCGTCCCTGTTTCTGCAGAAGGTCACGCAACTGGCCGAGAGCCGAGTCCGTGATGGTGATCAGCTGGGTATCGTCCGCGATCTGGGTGTTGTATTCGTGATCGATCATCTCTTGAGCCATGTGAGGCCATTATAGGGCCTGATCTCGCGGAGCTGGCCAGTTTCGAGTTGTAACAGGCCCGTCACGGAAACTGCTGTTTCGCCAGCGGGCGGACCGCGTGGGTATGGCCCACCGGCCGCCAGCGAACCCCAACGACCGCGTCTCGAACGGCGGCCGGCATCTCCCCGTCCCGCCCCGGCCCGATCACGCCGGGCCGCTCTCCGGCCCGAGGGCCCGCCCGTCGAAGCGCGTACGCGTAACGCCGCCGGCCTCGATAGGTGAAGTAGGGCGGCTGGTCGGGGTGGCCCGCCCGTACCAGCCGATCGATGTGCTCGAACGGTTGGTTCCAATCCAGCTCCGTCTGACGTACCGGCGGTTCGTAGCTTCCCTGCTCGAGGTCGGGTGACAAGAGCTGGACGTCGCCCGCCTCCAACCGCGCCAGCGTTTCGCCCAACGCGGGAAGGCCCGCCGCCACCAGTCGCTTGCTGAGCGTGCCGGCGTTATCGTCGCCGGACACCGCCACCCGCCGCTGCGCCAGGATCGGCCCGGCGTCGATCCGCGGCACCGTCTGGTGGATGGTGATGCCCGCCTCGGCATCGCCATTGACGATCGTCCAGTAGATCGGCTCCGGCCCACGGTGCAGGGGCAACAGAGAAGGATGGATGTTGAGCCATCCCCGGGTCGGTACGGCCAGCGTCTCCGCCGCCAGGATTTGATCGAAGCTCGCCATCACAACCACATCCGGCCGGTAAGCGCGGAGCGAGCGGACGAAGGGCTCCGCGTTGGCGTTGGCGGTCACCTCCACCGGACGGCCCAGGTGCCCGGCGATCCTGGCCACCAGGTCGGGCTTGGGATGCGTGCGCTGCCAGCGGGTGCTGCAGACGGCGGCCACCAGGTTGGCCCGCCGCTCGATCAGGTACAAAAGGAACGCCGTCCCGTAGTCCGATGGGATGCCGCAGAACACTACCCGGAGGCCCTGCTCGTCGAGGCGGGGACCCGCATACGGTTCGGTCGGCACCGCCTCGAGGTCGATCGGCACCATCGAAAACTCGGGCTTCGACCAAATGCGCGCGGAGAGATCATCGAGCCAGGGGTCGTTGAAGGCGGGCCGCCGCTCGAGCGCCGCCTCCGTCACGCCATGGCCCGACGGACGACCGGGGGACGCTGCTCGTCGTCCCCGTACGCCCAGCCGAGCAAGTCCATGACGTGGACCAGCGGGATGTCGTGGCCGGCGCGCTGCAGACCCATCGAAATTTGCAGGATGCAGCCGGGGTTGGCAGAGGCGATCACCTGCGCACCTGACTCCACAATATTGCGCAGCTTCCATCCCAGCGCCTCTTCGGCGATCGCCGGATGCGTGAGGTTGTAGACGCCAGCGGAGCCGCAACACCAGTCGGACTCCTTCATCTCGACCAGCTCGATGCCGGGGATCATCTTGAGAACCTGCCGGGGTTGCTGCAGCACTCGTTGGCCGTGCGCAAGGTGGCATGGGTCCTGGTAGGCGACCTTCAGGCGTATCGCTCGCGCCGGCGGCCGCAGTCCCTTGTCGACCAGGAACTCCGAGGCGTCCTTGACGGTTCGCGAGCAGGTGGCGCCCGCCTCCTGGCGTTGCGGGTCGCCGCGCAGCTGAAGCTGGTATTCCTTCATGTTCGAGCCGCAGCCCGCGGCGTTGACGATCACCGCGTCCAGCTCCTGTCCGGAAAACGCGTCCATGGTCTGGGCCGCCAGGCGTTCCGCGGTCTTCGCCTCACCGGCATGGGAGGCGAGCGCACCGCAGCAGACCCTCGCGGACGGGACCACCACGTCGTAGCCGTTTTGCGTAAGCGCAAGCGCGGTGCGCCGGTTGGTGCCATGGAACATCTCGTCCTGGATACAGCCGGTGAGCAGACCCACGCGGGCGCGCCGCGTCCCGAGCGCCGGCGTCAGCGCCGGCAGGGCTGCCTGTCGCGGACTGCTGTCGCCCACCGGGGGAAAGGCGGCGAATTTCCCCATCGGCATGATCTTCCATGCGCCGCTGCGACGCAGCAGCGCTGGCAGGCGCGCCGCGCGCGTTGCCCGGTAGAGCCAGCCGGCGATGCGGAGGCGTCGCGGATGCGGCAGCAGTCCGTTGAGGAGCACCCGTCGCACCATCCGGTCGCGGCGGTTCTGCGGTGGGGTCATCGCCCTCGCCATCTCCATCACCGCTCCGAACTGGACGCCCGACGGGCAGGCGGTTTCGCAGGCCCGGCAGTTGAAGCACTGGTAGATGTGCGCCTGGAAGCGGGGATCATCGAAAGCCACCAGTCCCAGGGACGCCTCTTTGATCTGCCACATCCGGCCGCGCGGACTGTCGCCTTCGTGGTGCAGGGCACGGAAAGTCGGGCATTTCGGCAGGCAGAGGCCGCAGTGAATGCAGTCCCTGACCAGGTCCATGTCGATCCCCGGTGCCGCGGCGGGGACGCCGTCACGCTCGATCTGCCGCTTGAAATCGAGCGTGGCGAGCTTTGGCATCGGGCCCTAGATGCCGCCGACGAAGCGGCCCGGGTTCAGGATCCCGTTGGGGTCGAGGGCCTGCTTGAGGGCGCGCATGATCGGGAATCCCGGCGGTGGCGGGCCCCAGACGTCGAGCGACGACTTCACCGCGGCGGGCGCCGAGGCCACCACCACCTGCCCCTCATCGCCGGCCAGCGATCGCACGCGCTGCAGGGTGGGCGCGGCGGATGATGGCGCCACGCGCAGATCGACGACGCCGGCCGCCGGCTGGATGATGACGGACGCCTCCGACGGAATCGCGCCGGACAGCGTCGGGATGGCGGCGATAGGAGCGATCGCGCGCAAGAGCACGACGTCACCGTCGGGCGCCGACCAGTCGCGCACCGCGTCCCAGAAGGTGGCGGGCAGATCCGCGCCCTCGACGCGACCGCCGGCATCGCGGATCGCGCCCACGGCCTGGTCGCGCGCCGCGTCGACCTCGCGAGCGTAGCCTTCGAGCTTGAGTGCCAGGGTCCACCGCCAGTCGGCGGTGAGGCCGCACTCCCAGAGCGCCCGACGGTCCAGGACAGTCGCGGCCGCCGGAGCAAGATACGACCGAGCCAACAGCAGCCCGGCCGCGACAGCCGGCGTCGCCGTTTCGAAATGACCGAGCAGAGTCGCCTCGCTCTCAGGAATCGCTTGCACCTTCAAGTTGACCTCTGCCACGACGCCCAGTGTGCCCAGCGCCCCGATGTGAAGCTTCATCAGGTCGTAGCCGGCGACGTTCTTCACCACTTTTCCGCCGGCGCGCGCGACCTTGCCCGATGGGTACGCGACCGCGATCCCGATTACCCAATCACGCACGGTCCCATAGCGCGCGCGGCCAAGCCCGTTGGTATTGGCCGCGACCATCCCGCCGACGGTCGCCCGCTCCGGGTGCGGCGGATCCAGCGGGAGCCGCTGCCCCTGCGCGCCCAGCGCCGCCTGCAGGTCCGAAAGTCGCATCCCGGCCTCGACGCGGCAGGTGAGGTCGGCGGGCTCGTATTCGAGCAGCCGCGTCATCCGTTCGGTCGAAAAGGCGATGTCGTAGCGACGTGGTGGAGCGCCGAGCCGCATTTGGGTGCCACCGCCCCAGACCACCACCGCCGCAGGTGTGAGGTCGCACAGCCGCAGCCCGCGCCCCGCGTCCTCCGCGTCGCCCGGATGCATGATCTTCGACGGCAACAGGTCGTCCACGCTCAGACGGCGCTGCTCGTCGACCGTGATCTGGTGCCCGGGCAAGACCGTGGCGCCGGCTCTCACACCCACAGGTCTTCACCTCCCGCGACAGCCTGCCGCCGCGAATAGCCGGGCGGATAACGCACCGCCGACGGTTGCAGGCCGTTGCCCGGAAAGATTTTGCCCGGATTCATGAGGATGTGTGGATCGAAGACGCGGCGGACACGGTCCATGACCTCGAGGTCGTCGTCCGAGAAGACGTAGCGAATGTTCTCGCGCTTTTCCAGGCCGATGCCATGCTCGCCCGTTACCGAGCCGCCGGCCTGCGCGCAGAGTTTGAGGATCTCGTCGCCGATCGCGAGCACGGCCTCGTACTGGCCGGGCTGGAAGGCATCGAAGAGGACCAGCGGGTGCAGGTTCCCGTCGCCGGCATGGAAGACGTTACAAATCTTGAAACCGGTGCGCTCGCTGATGGCATCGATCTTGGCCAGCGTTTCCGGCAGCTTGGTGCGTGGTACGACGCCGTCCATCACATAGAAGTCGGACGAGAGGCGACCCATCGCCGAGAAGGCGCCCTTGCGTCCTTTCCACAGCGCCTGGCGCTCCTGCTCGTCGCGGGCGATACGAACCTCGCTGGCGCCGTTGTCGCGGCAGACCTTGGCCATCCGCTCGCCCAGTTCCTGCGCCACTTCCGGAATGCCGTCGACCTCGAGCAGCAACACCGCGCCTGCGTCGAGTGGGTAACCCGCATGCGAGGCCGCTTCGATCGCCTGGATGGAGAGCTTGTCCATCATCTCGATGGCGGCCGGAAGGATCCCGGTGCGGACGATGGCGGACACCGCGTTGCTGGCGGTGGCGACATCCGGATAGACCGCCATCAGCGTTTTCTGTACCGGCGGCAGCGGTTGGATCTTCACCCAGATGCGGGTAACGAGCGCCATGGTGCCTTCCGATCCGACCAGCAGCCCGGTCAGGTCGTAACCGATGGCTTCGGCGGATTTGCGTCCGCCAACCTGCACCAATTCACCGCTGGGCAGCGCGACCTCGAGACCGGTGACATGGTTGACCGTCACCCCGTAGATGAGCGTGTGCGGGCCGCCGGCGTTGGTGGCGACATTGCCGCCGATGGTGCAGGCGCCCTGGCTGGATGGGTCGGGAGCGTAGTAGTAGCCAAGCGGCTTGAGCGCCTGGCTCAGCGCCAGGTTGACCACGCCCGGCTGCACCACGGCGCGCAGGTTCTCGGTGTCGATCTCGAGGATGCGGTCCATGCGGGCGAAGGTGATGACGACCCCGCCTTCGACCGGCACGGTGCCGCCCGCCAGGCTGCTGGCCCCGGAACGCGCGGTAACCGGGACGCTGGCATCGGTACAGATCTTGACGACCCGCGCCACCTCCTCCGACGTGCCGGGAATGACGACGATCTCCGGCAGCGCCGTCTCCGGGCTGGCGTCGTACTGGTAGAGGCGCATCTCGTAGGGATCCGCGAACGCGTAGCGCTCGCCCACCACGTCGCGAAGGCGGGCCAGCATTCGTTCGCGATCTGCCGCGTCCATTTCGGTTAAAGCCTACGCCGGGCGCCATCCAGCCCTGTAATCCCTCCCCCGCTTGCGGGGAGGGCAGGGTGGGCCGCCGGAGCGACCCTAACTGAGCGTTGGGATGATCCCGGGAATCAGGTAGACCTCGATCATGGCGACCAGACCGACCGCCGCCGTGAGGATCAGGCTGTACCCGATGGTGCGGCGGAAGATCTCGCCTTCCGACCCGACCCGGTTGACACCCGCGGCCCCGACCGAGAGATTCTGTGGGCTGATCATCTTGCCCATGACCCCACCGGAGGAGTTCGTCCCCGCGGTCAGGATGGGACTCAGGTGATGCCCGCCGATCACGATCTGCTTGGCGGTGAAGGCCTGCATCGGGCCGAACAGTGTGTTGGATGCGGTGTCGCTCCCGGTCAAGAAGACGCCCAGCGCGCCGATGACCGCGGAGAAGAAGGGGAAGACCGCTCCGGTTTTGGCCATCAATAACGCAAGCGTGGACGTCATGCCCGAGAAGTTCATCACGGCGGCGATGCCCAGGATGAACGCGATCGTCATGATGGGAAGCGCGAGCTGGCGCAGCGTCCGTCCATAGGTCGTAAAGAACAGGCGCAGCGGCGCACCCCGGATCGCCATCACGATGAAGGCGACGATCGAGGCGAACAGCACGAGGCTGCCGGCGGCCGCCAGGAAGTCCCAGGTGAAGGTGATGGGATAGGGCGTCGACTTGGTGACGATCTGCGGTTCCTGGAAGATCAGGGGCTTGGGCTTGGCCGAGGTCCCACTGTAGCTACCGGGCCACTGGAACCGCCAGAACGGGAACTTGAAGGCGCCCGCATCCTTGGTCGGACTGGGCCCGAACCACGGACTGGGGCAGAGCTTGAAGGCGGGCTGGCCGCACTTGAGGTCGGCGGTGATGTTGGCCGGCGTGTGCAGCGCGTTTTTGGGGTTGCCGGCGGGACTGCCGGAAAAGAACGGCAGGTTGCCCATCTGGCCGATCAAGATGACGACGACGAGGATCACGTACATCATGTAGGCGCGCACGACACGACCGGGTGAATCGACGACCTGGGCGACCGCCGCGCCCACGCTTCGGAATCTTGGCGTCGCGCCTGCCGACGGCGCCACGCGATCGTCGGCAAAGCCCCAGAGCGTCCGGGGCTTCCAGACCCGGAGCAGCAGGGCCACCGCGGCCATCGAGACAAGCGCGGCGAGTACGTCAGTCAGCTCCGGACCGATGAAGTTCGATACCAGAAACTGGACAACGGCGAAGACGATGCCCGCCGTGAGAACGGCCGGCAGGACTTCGACCATTCGCTTCCAGCCGGCGAGGACGACGATCAAGAATGCCGGGATGATGATCGAGAAGATCGGGAGTTGCCGGCCAACCATCGCGGAGAGCGCCAGGGTCACTGGCGTCTGATCGGCCGCGCTATGCCCGATGATGGGCGCGGTCAGAAGGCCAAGCGTCACGACCGGGATGCCGATCGACCCGAAGGCGACCGGCGCGGTGTTGGCCAGCAGCGCCAGGACGGCGGCGCTGATCGGTTCGAAGCCCAGGCTGGCGAGGATCGCCGCCGAGATCGCGACCGGGGCGCCGAAGCCCGCGATGCCCTCCATCAGGGCGCCGAAGCAGAAGGCGACCAGTAGCGCCTGGACCCGTCGATCTCCCGTAAGTTGCGTGAGCGAACGCCGGATCACGTCGAAGTCGCCACTGGCGATAGTCAGGTTGTGGAAGAAGACCGCGTTGAGCACGATCCAGCTGATCGGCCACAACCCGTTCGCCATCCCCTCGGTCGTCGCCGAGAGGTCGAGACCGAGTGGCATGCCCCAGACCGCCGCGGCGAGCACAGCCGCCGACAGCATCGCGGTAAGGGCCGACAGCCACGCCGGCAGCCGTAGGACGGCCAGCATCACGAACAAGATGTACAGAGGAATACCTGCGACGATCGCCGAGACGAGAATGCTGCCGCCCAGCGGCTGGTACGCCTGGTGAAACGCGAGGATCGCAATGGCTCCACTCATAACGCGGAAACCTCCCTTCCTTTCGGTTCGGTCCTTACGTACAGGCTCTCTGGTAAACGTTACACAGCGCAGAGGCCAAAGCGCCACAATTGGCCGCATGGCGAAGCCCGCGCCGGACTCCACGACCGCCTCGGTCGCTCCGCTGAAGCTGGCTGACTTCGAGCTGGCCGCTCGAGCCGTCCTGCCCCAGGCCATTTACGACTACATCGCCGGCGGGGCCGAGGACGAGGCCACCCTACGGGACAACCGCGACGCCTTCGCCCGGTATCGCTTTCGCTTCAAGGTCCTGACCTCGGCCGAGAGCCCGGACCTGGGCACCGAGCTCTTCGGGCAGCGCTTTACAATGCCGGTCCACCTGGCGCCGGCGGCGATCCAGCGGATGGCCCATCCCGAGGGCGAAGCGGCCGCCTACCGCGCCGCCAGCGAAGCTGGAATCGCCTATAGCCTGAGCACGCTGTCGAGTGTTTCGATGGAAGACCTGGCAGCGGCCGCCACCGGGGCCCGCTGGTTCCAGCTCTACATGCACCCGGAGCGAGCGGTGAGCGCCGCCTTCATCGAGCGGGCCGCTGATGCGGGCTACTCTGCCATCCTGCTCACCGTCGACCTGCCGAAAACCGGCCGGCGGGAGCGAGACATCCGCAATGCCTTCAGCTTGCCTGAGGGCGTCTCCTACGCCAATCTCGAGGGTGGGCGGCGCGCTGCGACTGCCGAAGGCCCGGACCCCTTCGCCCGGAATGTCAATGCCAACACCAGCGCGGCGCTCGGCTGGGAGGATCTCGAATGGCTGCTGGCCAGGACCTCGCTACCGGTGATCGTGAAGGGCGTCGTGCGCGCCGACGATGCCCGCCGGGCGGTCGAGGCGGGCGCCCGGGGCGTGGTCGTGAGTAACCACGGCGGCCGCCAGCTGGACTACGCGATCGCGAGCCTGGACGCGCTGCCCGAGGTGGTGCAGGCGGTAGGGGGCGACGTACCGGTGCTGCTGGACGGCGGCGTCCGGCGCGGGACGGACGTCCTCAAGGCGCTCTGCCTCGGGGCCAGCGGCGTCCTGATCGGGCGGCCCTATCTGTACGCGCTGGCCGTCGCCGGCGCCGATGGCGTCCGCGGCATGCTGGAGTTGCTGCGCGAGGAAATCGCGCTCTCGATGAGCCTGGTAGGCGCCCGGCGCCTCAGCGAGCTGAGCCAGGACCTGCTGACGAGGATCTAAGAGCCGGCGGTCGTCTCGCGAGTCACGGTGTCGAGCAGCGGCTGGATGGTCTTGGCCTGCCAGGCGGCGGCGCCGTTCTGGGCGGCGGCAAAGCTGGCGGCGAACTGTTGGCGGGCCGCGGCCAGGGTTTTTGCCGACTGCTGCGCCGACTGCGTCTGGTTGGCGGCGGCCGCCAGACTATATTGCTGGGCGCTGGTCGCGATGGCGAGCATGGCGTCGATCCAGTTCGCCCACAGCGGGTCGAGCAGTGCGTCGGCAAAGGCGGCTGAGACTTGCTGCGGTTTGAGATCCTCGGCCAGGGCTGAGGATGCCCGTGCCGCGTCGGCCCAGGCATGCGCGTTGAGCGCCGGGTCCAGCGTGGTCGGAATCTTCTGCGCGTCGGCCGTCACCTGCTGAGCGAGAGTCAGCTGCAGGATGGCGGCATGGATCAGCTTTTCGCTGGCCAGTAAGGCCTTATCCAGGTGGTCGAGAGCCGGACGGTCGGTGGCGATGAAGGCGGCCGCGTGCAGCTGGAAAGGCAGGCCGTCGGCCTGGGCAATGTAACTCTGAGCCAGCTGGACATGGCCCAGAGCCTCGTCGGCCGACTTCTGCGCGCTGTTGGCGAGGGCCAGGTCCTGGGTGAGCTGGGCGTTAGAAAGACTCATGCTGCCTTTGGCGGAGATATCCGCCCACAGGTGGCTGACGTTGGTGCTGACGTCCCCGGTACCCTTGCGCGCGAGCTGGAGCTCGCCAGCCTCCGATTGGGCCAGCTGCGCAACCCGCTGGGGCAGCATGAAGGTAAGGAAGGCCCCCAGCGCCCCGACGGCGATGAGGAGAACCAGGATGACGAAGATCCATGTGCCCCAGGAGACTCGGCGGGCCGGTCGGAATACCCGGCGCGCGGGTGCCGGTCTTGGGAGGGCCACGAAGAGGTAACGCTGGCCGTAAGCCTCCTCTTGCCAACCGATCGGCCAAGCCGCCTCACCGATCTGTGACGGTCCTGTGGCGGAGCGCCCACTCCTGGCGCCCCGACCGTCGACGCGGCCCCACTGGTGTCGCGAAAGCCCTGTGCTAGAGTGAATTTCCGGCAACCAAATGGCCTACATCATCACCGAAACCTGCGTCGACCTAAAGGACAAGTCGTGCGTCGACGTCTGCCCGGTCGACTGCATCATCGATGGCGGCACCGAGGACCGCATGCTCTACATCAATCCCGACGAGTGCATCGATTGCGGCGCCTGTGTCGATCCCTGCCCGGTGGCGGCGATCTATCCCGAGGACGAGGTCCCGCCCGAACAGAAGAAGTTCATCCCGTGGAATTTCGACTACTTCAAGAGTGATGCCGACAAGGCTCGCGTGCGCGCCGAGATCAACGCCGCCTACCCGGAGAAGAGAAAGACCGAGGGCGCGCCCTAAGGCGGGCTGCTCGCGTCGGGCTCCGCGCGAGGCGTGGTGGCGCGACGGACGAGTTTCACGGGCAGTTCGATGACGCGGCGCGGCGGACCGAGCCAGCGCTCCAGCAGGGCCAGGACTTGCGGCGATGGCGGATTCGGGCCCTCGCCCTGGCCCTCGGTCTCGAAGAGGATGTCGGCGATCGCCTCAGCCGGGCCGGCCGCCTTTTGCGCGCGGCTCAGCTCGAGCCAGCGCGCCGTGATCCAGAGGTACATATCGGCCTCGGTCCTGCCGGGGAAATGTTCCAGGATCTGGTACTCGCGGATCAGGTCGGCGATCGGCTTGTAGACGTTGTCGTACCAGCTCGCACTGGCCTCGGCGATGCTGACCTCGCGGTATTGCTGCAGACCCATGAAGTAGCGGTGGCCGAGGATGTCCTCGAAGATCCGGTCGTAGCGTCCCAGCCGGCTGACGGCAATCGAGGCCTCCGGGCGCACCCGGTCGAGCTGGCTGCGCTCGAGGAAGTCGACATACTCTCGGGCCTGGAGCAGCGCCGCCGCGTCCATGTCGCCGGCAAGCGGCGCACGGGTCTTTACCTCGATGACTCGCGCCGGGATCGTTTTCCAGCCAAGGTGGCGGGCAACGGACACCCGGTGGTGACCATCCTTGACGAAGTAGACGTCGCCCAGGTGGTAGACCTCGATCGGCGGCACCGGCTCGCCGCGCCGCATTGCCTCGTCCAGTTGCGCCCAGCGCCTTCGCAACTGGGGCTTCACCGGAAGAAACGAGGCGTCGAAGTCGTTGGGGCGCCCCACCGAGCCCCGAATGTCGGCGATCGGCACGTCCTTGAGACCGGTGTAGCTTTGTCCCTCGAGCCGGGCGGCGCGACGCACCTCGTCGAAGGAGAGCAGAGGCCGAGTGTCGCCACGGAGTACGGCGCCGGCCTCGCGAAGAAACGCCTGGATGCGCGCGGTCTCGAAATCGGTGCGGGCGCGAAACTGCTTCATCGGGGAGCAAGCTCGATCAGCCGGTGACCGACGACGTTGATCACGCGAGTCTCTCCCAGCTGGCCCTCGCGGATGATCTCGCGCCCATAGGGATGGACGTGCCCGTGCAGCAATAGACGTGGACGCATCCACTCGACAGCGCGGCGGACCGCGTTGAGCCCCCGGTGCGGCGCATCCGTGCCTTCGTTGACGCCGGCCGGCGGCCCGTGGGTGATCAGGATATCGGGGTGGCGCAGCCGCAGCCGCAGCCGCAGTGCCCGTACTTTGGCCATCATTTGCCGCTCGGTGTACTGGTGGGCGCCGTCGCTGTAGCGGATCGAGCCCTCGAGGCCGGCGATCAGCAGCCCCCGCTCCTTCACCACGCGTCCGTCGATCTCCGCCTCCTGCGGGTAATCGCCCTGGCGGCCCGGCGGATCATGGTTGCCACGAACAAAGACCAGCGGCGCGGCGTAGAGCGTCGCGAGTGCGTCGAGGTAGTCGGCCGGGAGATCCCCACACCCGATTACCAGGTCGACGCGCCCCTGCGCCTCCACCGTCCGCTCGTCGAGCAGCTGGGATTCAACCTCATCGCTGACCGCCAGCAGGCGCACCTCCACGGCGCCGCGGGCCGCTACGCCAGCTCGGCGAACAGGGGGTCGACGTCGCGCTGGTAGAGGGGCAGGTCGACCAGCGGATGCTCTTTGAGAGCCGGCACCTTCAGGGCCAGTTGCTCGTCATAGGTCGGCAGGTCGACGGAGTAGAAGACCCCCACCGCCAGGCTGTCTTGCGTTTCATAGGAGGCGCGCAGGGCCCGCGTCTTCTTTTCCACCATCTCATCGATGTTCGTCGGGTCTTTGACGACCGGGTCCCAGGTCGAGTCCGCCTCCAGGCGCCGGATCCGCGCGCGCCCGATGTCCTCGCCGGCGTACCACTCCTTTGTGCGCAAGTCGTTGTACACGGGGCAGGTCTGGAAGATGTCGAGAAACGACGTGCCCTTGTGGTTGATGGCCTGCACGATCAACGAGACGAGATTCTTGACGTCGAGGGCATAGCCTCGGCCGATCCAGGTGTAGCCCGCACCCAACGCCAGGGCGATCGGGTTGACGCCTTCCTGGATCGAGGCCTCGGGCATCGATTTCGTTTTCAATCCCTTCGGCAACGTCGGTGACGCCTGTCCTTTGGTCAGACCGTAGACGCCGTTGTTGAACACGATGTACGTCATGTCGACGTTGCGGCGGCCACTGTTGACGAAGTAGCCGGCGCCGATGCCATAACCATCCCCATCACCGCCGACGGCCACCACGGTGAGCTGGTTGTTGGCCAGCTTGGCGCCGGTTGCGACCGGCAGCGCACGGCCGTGCAACGTGTGCAGCCCGTAGGTATCGATGTAGTGCGGCGTCTTCCCCGAACACCCGATGCCGGAGATCATCGCGATCTTGTACGGCGGGATCTGGAGCTGATACAGCGCCTGCTGGATCGAGCTCAGGATGCCGAAGTCGCCGCAGCCCGGGCACCAGTCGACGTGGACCTCGGTCTTGTATTGCTGCAGGACGAACTTCTTGGGGGCGGCTGCTGCGGCCTCAGGCATGGGACACCATGACCTCCTTCTTCTGTTCGGAGAGCGCGGCCCGCACGCCCTCGACGATCTCATTGCGCGAGAACGGCCGGCCATCGTATTTCAGGACATGGTGGTCGAGCGCGACGCCGGTCTGCTCGGCGATCAAGGCGCCAAGCTGCGCCGAGTAGTTGTTTTCAATCAGCACCGTCAACCGGGCCCCGCGCAGGATGCCCGCCACCGCATCGGCGGGGAAGGGGCGCATCAGTCGGATCTGCAGGAAATTCACCGTGCGGCCGTCAGCCTCCAACTCGCCGATCGCATCGAGGATGGCGCCTTTAGTCGCGCCCCAGCCCACCAGCGTGAGGTCCGCCCGCCGCGGACCGTGGAGGGTGAACTTCGACGACGCCGGAATCTCACGGGCCGCGGTCTCGAGCTTCGCCATGCGCTTTCGCATCATGGCAATCCGGTTCTCGATGCCTTCGGTAATGTGGCCCTCCGGGTCGTGCTCGTCGCTGGTGGTGGAGAAGATCGCGCCGGGCGTCCCGGGCACCGCTCGCGGACTGATGCCATCGGCGGTGAGGGCATGGCGGCGGTAGCCGTCGCCATCGGGCTCCTGCGGTTGATAGATCAGACCGCGGTCGATTTTGAGCTTGCTCATGTCGATGCCGTCGTTGGTGAACATCGACGAGGCCAGGAACTTCTCGAGGAGCACGACAACCGGCATCTGGTAGCGATCCGCCCAGTTGAAGCTCTCGAAACTGTCCACGAAGGATTCGTCGATGTCGCCCGGCGCGACGACGATGTGCGGGAAGTCGCCGTGCGCGGGGTGCAACGCGAATTGCAGGTCCGCCTGCTCGGTCCGGGTGGGAAGGCCGGTGCTCGGGCCGCCGCGCTGCCAGAGGAAGACGACCGGGCCGGGCGCCTCGGTGATGGCGGCGAAGCCGAAGCCTTCCGACATCAGGGCAAAGCCGGGGCCGGCGGTGGAGGTGGCGGCACGCACGCCCATGTGCACGGCGCCGATCGCCATGTTGATGCTGGAGATCTCGTCCTCACACTGGACGACGGTGCACTGATACTGCGGCCCCTTCTGCTCCAGGTAGACACTCTCGTCGGTCGCCGGGCTGATCGGGTAGTAGGTCTGCATGCCGAGGCCCGCTTTCAACTTGGCGATGCCCACCGCCTGAAAGCCCTTGATCAGCATTCGGTGCTTACGTTGTTCCGGCGGGACCGGCGTCAGGCGCCGTTCCGGCTTGGCGTTGAAGTGGCTCCGCGCGTAGGCGGCGGCGGCGCGCACCGCGGCCACGTTCATCTCGGCGGCGTCCGCCTTCCGACCGGTGAACTCGTTGCGGATCGCCTCGAAGAGCAGCTCCTCGTCGTAGCCGGAGATACCGATCGACGCGCCCAGCGCGACGGTGTTGCGCATGACGATGTACTTGCGTGACTGCCCGCCCTTCCCCACCTCTTTGAGGGCCTCTTCCAGGACCTCGAAATAGGGGATCGGATAGAGGTTGATGTCGTCCCGACCGAATTGGCCGGGGTCGATTTTGAGGTCGGCATCGTAGATAACGCCGCCGCCGCGCGCCACCTGGTGGACATGCCCCGTGTGGCTGGGATAGTGCTTGCGCTCGGGGGCGTCGCCGAAGAGGGATTCCTGGTCCAGCGCGACGAGCATGTGGATTTCGTCGACATGCGAGTGGACGGGGACCGGGGCTGCCGTGACCCGGTAGTAGCTGTGCTTGCCCATGATGTTCGAGTGGAACTCGATATTGGCGAAGACGTGGAGACCCCCGCGGCTCAGCGCCTTGGCGTAGATCTCCGCTGAGGCGTTGATTCCTCCTCCCTGCGGGCCGCCGAGGACCCAGGAAAACTCCCGGCGGCTCAGTTCAGTTGGCACGACCAGCGTTGATTGTAGTCCGCCAGACTCCGGGGATTTGCTGCTGGCAGTTAAAGCAGCTGCCGCGGCTGGTGAGCCGGTCGTCGAGGATTCGGTACCCGATCCGCCGGATCAGGGTGGCCCGGCAGCGGGGGCAACGGGTGTCCTCGTAGCGCCCCACCCGGCCAGGGAGGTTACCGGCGTAGATGTACTGGAGGCCGGCCTCCTCGCCGATCCGCGCGGCTCGCAGCAAGATCTCCGGCGGGGTGTTGTCCGGGTCCTGCATCTTGTAGTCCTTGTGGAAGGCGGTGACGTGCCAGGGGATGCTCGGGGACAGGCCGCTCAGGAACCTGGCGATGTCGCCCAACTCCTCGTCGCTGTCGTTGAAGCCCGGGATGATCAGGGTCACGATCTCCAGCCAGAAGCCCATCGCGTGCACCATCTGGATGCCGTTGAGGATGTTCTCCAGCTTGCCGCCCAGGGAGCGGTAGTTCTTGTCGCGGAAGGATTTCAGATCGATCTTGTAGAGGTCGGTCCAGGGGCGGATGTATTCGAGCACCTCCCTGGTGGCGTTGCCGTTGGAGATGTAGGCCGTCATGAACCCGCGCGGCCGTGCCGCTTTGAAAACTTCGACGGCCCACTCCGAGGTGATCAGGGGTTCGTTGTATGAGGTCGCGACCACCCGGGCGCCCTGCCGCTGCGCGATGTCAACCAGCTGCTCCGGTGAGACGTCCATCGGCTCGGTGAGCGCCCCGGGATCGCGCAGCGCCTGCGACGTGACCCAGTTCTGGCAATAAGAACAGTGCAGGTCGCAGCCGAGCATG
>VBHO01000125.1 GCA_005882045.1 Chloroflexota bacterium
CAGTCCAAAGCGGAGGCGACCACCTCGGCGAGGTCGGAGGCCGAATCGTCGCCGAGGTCATCGTCGGCATCATTCGCACCGACCCCGAGTCGTACCTCACCAACGATCCGTCCTGGCGGCCAACGCTGCCGTCCCACGACCCGGACAGCTTCAAGATCCGCGACCTCCTCATCCCCGCTCGTTAGAGCAATACAAATTTCCACTTTGCGGCCGCTGGCTGCGATCATTGACGGCATGCCTTTCTTTGGTTATCACATGCCCAGCTTCACGTTTCCCGGCGTGCCCGCCGATGAGCTCTTCGATCACGTAGGTGGGCTGGCCCGCTCGGCGGAATCCGCCGGCTTTGAGCTCGTGACCGTGATGGACCACTTCTACCAGATCACCGGCATCGGCGCGGAGGAAGAGCCCATGCTGGAGGGCTATACAACGCTGGGCGCGCTGGCGCGGGAGACCAGCAAGGTGCGGCTGGCCACCCTGGTGACCGGGGTGACCTATCGCAACCCGGCACTCGTGGCCAAGATGGTCACGACGCTCGACGTCCTCTCCAAGGGACGCATGATCTGCGGAATCGGCGCAGCCTGGAACGAGTCCGAGCACATCGGGTACGGTTTCGATGTTCCACCCATCCGCGAGCGCATGGATCGGCTCGACGAGGCGCTGAACATCATCAAACTGATGTTCACCCAGGAGCGGCCGTCGTTTACCGGGACGCACTACCGCATCGACCGAGCGCTCAATAACCCCCGGCCGCTGCAACCGGGTGGACCGAAGATCCTGGTCGGCGGCGGCGGCGAAAGGCGGACACTGCGCCTGGTCGCGCGGTATGCGGACATGTCGCACTGGTTCGGCCCGTTGGCCGACATCAAACGAAAGAGCGAAATCCTAAACCGCTACTGCGAAGAGGAGGGCCGGGATCCGGCCACCATCTCCAAGACCATGGGATCTCCGGTCGTCCTGGTGGAGAACGAAGGGCAGGCCAAGGCCGTGATGGAACGGATGCCTCCGGAGCGGCGGGTCATGTTCCAGCCGGCCACCCCGGAACAGGCCGCCGAGATCCTGCAGGACTACGTCGCCGTCGGAATCCAGGGCTTCACGTTCGGCAATCCCACCCTGCGCACACCCGAAGAATTCGAGCGCGCCGGGCGGCTGATCAAAGCGGTCAAGACCTCGTAGTCAACCCAGGACGTCCTGACAGTCCTCGTCAGGGGCGTGCGGCTTCGGGCTGCCTCGCGGATGCGGCCTGGCTTTCAAGCACCCGGCGGACGAGCTGCTTGAGCGTGGCGCGCTCCGATGGGCTCAAGGCGGAAAGCAGCTCCTGCTCGAGCTTATCCATGCCGCGCTCGGCGCGCTCCAGCACCTTCTTGCCGCGGGGCGTGATTTCGACAATGTGCCGGCGGCGGTCGTCGGGATCCCGCCGACGCGCGATCGAGCCGGCCTCCTCCAGCCCGTTGAGGAGCAGGACGAGGTTGTTTTCGTCCATCCCGAGCCACTCGGCGAGGCGCTGCTGCGGGACACCACGGTCGTCCAGGTTCGTCAGCGCCAGGTAATCCTTGATGCTGATGCCCGGCAAGGCCTCCTCCGACTTGCGGTAGACCGTCTTCGACAGCTTGGCCAGGAGGACGGCTAGCCTGGGGCTCTCCGAATCATTCATTTGTATTCAATTTAGCACGTTTCCCGGCAGCGTGTGATAATACACACCATAGTGACTATCATAGAGTACCAGTAATCAAGGAGTTGTGACCATGAATGAGCAAGCCGTCGTTTTGATCAATGCCTTCGAGGTCCCCAACGGTGCGGACGAATCGTTCCTGGCGGGCTGGGAACGAGCCCACGATTTCCTGCTGAGTCAGCCCGGGTACCGGTCCAGCCAGCTGCACAAGAGCGTGGAGCTCGGCGCCGACTTCCGCTACGTCAACGTCGCCGTCTGGGATTCGGAGGATGCGTTTCGGGCGGCCACCTCGCGACCCGAGTTCCGCGACGTCAGCACCGTATATCCGTTCCATTCATCGGTTTACGAAGTGGTAAGCGCCGACCAGCGATGGGTCCCCCGGGCGCACTGAGGAAACTGTGAGTACGCAGCCAAGGTTGTCTAATTGAGCCTGGGCCCCTGACTCGGCGTCCCACAGGAAGCGTCCAGGAGCGATGAGTTCTGGACCGCCCGGCGGTCTGGATTGGCAGACATTTCGCACAAGGAGGCTAACGTAGAGCATGAGAAAGCTGATCGTCCTCACGTTCGTCACGCTGGACGGGGTGATGCAGGCTCCGGGCGGTCCCGAGGAAGATTCGAGCGGCGGCTTCAAGTACGGCGGATGGTCAATGCCGCTTTTCGATGACGCCGTCGGCCAAGCGATGGGCGAGCAGATGGGCCATCCCTTCGATCTACTCCTCGGTCGGAAGACCTACGACATCTTTGCCAGTTTTTGGCCGAAGGCGACAGACCCGACCGGCGATGTGATCAATCGGGCGACGAAATATGTCGTCACGCACCGCCCGGTCAGCACCGATTGGAAGAAGACCGTCCCTATCGACGGTGATGTCGTCGGCAAGATCAAGAAGCTCAAGCAAGAAGACGGTCCCGAGCTCCAGGTGCACGGAAGCAGCAACCTGATTCAAACGTTGCTCAAGAACGATCTGGTCGACGAGCTCTGGCTGAAGATTTACCCGATCACCCTGGGAACCGGAAAGCGTCTCTTTGGCGAGGGTACGAAGCCAGCGGGTTTCCGCGTGCTCAAGAGCAACGTCTCGCCAAACGGCGTCATCGTAGCCTCCTATGGCCGCGCCGGTGACGTCAAGCTCGGGACGGTCGAGCTGACAGCCTCGGGCGAGCAGGTAATTCGAAACTAAGGTTATTTCTAGATCCCTCCCCCGTTTACGGGGGAGGGATCTCTCTGCGGATTCACTTCAGCAACCGGCGGAGTGAGAGGCCGCCGACGTTCGCTCGCGAGAGTTCGCCAGGTCTGGTCTGATTCAGGGAGGCTCGGCTTCCGGCGTGTCGATCGCTGCTCGATACGACGCTTCGGCTCACCAAGTCATGAAATGCCAGCCCCCGTCGACCGCCAGGTTGATGCCATTGACCGATCGATTCGTGAGCAGGAACAGGGCAGCGTCGAGGATGTCCGCCATTGTCGGCAGCCGCCCGGTTGGCGTCTTCGATCGATGCCCCTCGAGCACGGGAGCCGGCTTCGAGCTCCAGTACGGACTGTCGCCGACGATCCCTGGATGGATGGCATTGACCCGCACCGGTGCCAGCTCCATGACCAGCGCCCGGACCAACCCAGTCACGGCAGCGTTCACCGTTGTGACCATCGTCGATCCCGGATACGGCTTGTCCTTCGCGCCGCCACCGAATAGCAAAATCGAGCTGTCGTCCTTTAGCCGCGAGACCAGGGCGTGGATCACCTCCGTATAGCCGATCAATTTCAGCGTTACCAGCCGGAGGGCGCGCTCGGTATTGAAGTCGCGCACCCTGTTTTCGTCCCGTTCGATTGCAGCCAGCACGAGGTGATCAACGTTGCCAACACCGCCGAGCGCACCGATGATGCTTGAGGGTTCGGCAAGATCGAAGCCGATGCCGCGGGTTCGACCACCGAGCTCACGGGCGACGCTCGCCGCGCGTTGTGCGTCGCGACCCGAGACGATGACCTCGGCGCCCTTTTGAGCGAAATGTCGGGCGACCTCTTTTCCAAGCCCCGACGTCCCGCCGACGACGACGACGCAGCCCCTGTCGGCCATCAGGCTTTCGGTGGGTCGATGCGCGACGTCAGGTAGTCCCAATCGCGCGCAAAGCGATAGGAATGCCGGCCGGGGGGCTGCGGCGCCTGCGTTTCGAGCCAGCGAACGGGCGCGGTCCCCGGATTCGAAAAGCCGTGCACGCAACCAACGCCGGCAAAGGCAATGTCGCCGGCCTCCATCCGGTAGCCCTCGCCGTCGAAGGTTGCGTCGACAGAACCCTCGACGACCAGGTACGTCTCCTCGAAGGGATGGTCATGCTGGCCGGCGACCCCATTGGGCTCGTACTGGACCATGAACATGGTCGACAGCTGAGCGCCGAGATCGCTGTCCACCATCATCTTCACGGTGATGCCGCTGTAGACCAGCAGCGCCGTCCTCATGCTCGCGGAGATAGCGAGCTGATCCTGGGTCTGCTTGCTAACGTCCATGTTGGACGCCTCGATGTGGCCGAACGACCGAGTGCGCGGGTCGCGGACGTCGATTGGGATACCGACCCTCTCCTCGTCCCTCCCGGTAGGAGGGACAGAGCCTTGTTTTGGAAAGTAGGTGTCGGAACCGAAGCGGGCCCGAGGCTGGGGGGCCATCATCTGCGCCCAGCGGGCGCCTTTCGGAAGGCCCCGCCAGGAATGGATAACGCCCACCGGAATGACGCCATAATCGCCGGCGCGCAGGCGGAACGTTCCCTCGGTTGTCGTGAGCTCGGCTTCACCCTCGAGAAGGTAGACGCACTCTTCGTAGGAATGGAGGTGTGCAGCGACCCAGCCGCCGGCCTCGAGGGTGCATATGGCAAACCCGGTATGGACCGCCGGGCTCTCCTCCCCCACAAGCGCCCAGCGCCGGAAACCC
>VBHO01000126.1:0-218 GCA_005882045.1 Chloroflexota bacterium
CGCGACCTATGACCTGGCGGGAAATACAACGTGCCGCGACGTGGCCGTTGGCGGCAAGACGGCGAGTGACGCGAACTGTGCTCCGGGAACAACCACCGGCGCGCAGCTTTCCTATGCCGCTGACGGAAGGCTTGTCGCCTGGCAGAACCTGCCAACGAGTCCGACAACCACCGCAGCCTATTTGTACGATGCCCAGGGCAACCGGGTGGAGCAACAGA
>VBHO01000126.1:249-4885 GCA_005882045.1 Chloroflexota bacterium
GTTGTTGGTGGCACGCAGACGTCCAGCCCATTCGCGGCAGCGCGCCGAGCGGGACCTCGCAGCTCCGTGCCGGGCAGTCCGTCGACCGGCGGATGCGGAACGCCGTCCGCTCCGACCAACGTTACGGCCGTCGCGGGCAATGCGTCGGCGACAGTATCGTGGCAAGCTCCGTCGTCGACGGGCGGCTGCCAGATCGTAGATTACGTCGTCACCTCCAATCCAGGGAACGTGATCACGACAACGCCGAATGGATCGACCTTGAACACGACGGTCACTGGTCTCACTAACGGCACCACCTACACCTTTACCGTAATGGCCCAGAACTCGCTGAACGACGGGCCCGCATCAGCGCCGTCCAACCCGGTGACGCCGACTGGCAGTGGATCGGTGCCAGGGGCACCAACGGCAGTGACGGCGACCGCGGGCAATGCCTCGGCCACCGTGAGCTGGACGGCACCCGCGAGCAACGGCGGGAGCGCGATCACCGGCTACACCGTCACCTCGTCGCCTGGCGGAATCGCCGCCAGTACGACCGGCGCGACATCCGCAACGGTGAGTGGCCTCACCAATGGCACGGCATACACCTTCACGGTTACCGCGACCAATGCCATTGGAGCGAGTCCGCCGTCCGCTGCATCGAACAGCGTGACGCCGGCAACCGTGCCTGGGCCGCCGACGGCCGTGACCGCTACCAGGGGCAACGCGTCGGCGACCGTGAGCTGGACGGCACCCGCGAGTAGTGGCGGGAGTGCCATCACTGGCTACACCATCACCTCGTCGCCGGGCGGCATCACCGCAACAACCACCGGCGCGACCTCGAGCACCGTCGCTGGACTCACGAACGGAACGTCTTACACCTTCACCGTCACCGCCAGCAACAGCATCGGCACGGGAGCTGCGTCCGCACCGTCCAACAGTGTGATCCCGGCAACGGTTCCCGGAGCACCCACCGCCGTTAGTGCAATCGCTGGAAATGCGCAGGCGAACGTCAGCTGGACCGCGCCCGCGTCGAACGGTGGTGCAGCCATTACCGCTTACACCGTGACTTCATCGCCTGGCGGCCTGACGGCCACTACCGCGAACGGGACGACGACCACGGCTTCCATTAACGGCTTGACCAACGGCACCACCTACACCTTCTCCGTTACCGCGGCCAACAGCGTGGGCGCCGGTCCGGCCTCGGCCGCGTCGAATGCGGTGACCCCTTCAGCTACAGTTCCGGGCGCGCCAACGGGCGTTACTGCAGCCGCGGGCAATGCGCTGGCCACCGTTAGCTGGACCGCGCCTGCCTCCAACGGGGGCAGCCCGATCACCTCGTACACCGTGACCTCGTCTCCTGGCGGTCTGACCGCTACGACGCCCAACGGAACCACGTCGAGCGCGACGGTCACCGGCCTTACGAACGGAACTGCCTACACCTTTACCGTCAGCGCCGCCAATGCGAGCGGCACTGGCCCGGCGTCCAGTCCATCCACGGCGGTCACGCCATCAACGGTGCCCAACGCACCTACAGGAGTCACAGCCACAGCGGGCAATACCCAGGCCAGTGTCTCGTGGGCGGCGCCAGCGAGCAACGGAGGCAGCGCGATCACGTCGTACACGGTAACGTCGTCACCCGGCGGAGTAACCGCCACCACTCCTAATGGCACGACGACCACGGCCACTGTCACCGGCCTGAGCAATGGGACGGCGTACACCTTTACCGTTACCGCCGCCAATGTGAACGGCTCGGGGGTGGCCTCCGCCCCCTCCAACAGCATCACGCCGGCCACGACGCCCGGGGCGCCGACGGCCGTGGCGGCCACCGCCGGAAATGCCCAGGTAACGGTGAGTTGGACGGCGCCTGCCTCCAATGGCGGTGCGCCGATCCAGTCTTACACCGTCACCGCATCGCCCGGAGGGCTAACGGCAACAACTGCAAATGGCACGACGACGACGGCGACCGTCACGGGGCTCACCAACGGGACGACCTACACCTTCACAGTCACTGCCAGGAACAGCATCGGGCCCGGCCCGGCCTCCACCCCCTCGCCGGCCGTGACCCCGACCGGGCCTCCCGGCGCACCGACCGGCGTTACGGCCACCGCCGGGAATTCCCAAGCGACCGTCTCGTGGACGGCCCCAACGAGCAACGGTGGCAGCCCGATCACGTCTTACACTGTGACTTCCTCGCCAGGTAGCTTCACGGCCACCACGCCAAATGGCACGACCACCACGGCCACGGTTACCGGGCTGACCAATGGCACGGCGTACACCTTCACAGTTACTGCAGCCAACGTCGTCGGCACCGGCCCGGCATCGGCGCCATCGGCCGCTGTCACGCCAGCGACGGTGCCAGGAGCACCGACGAGTGTCATCGCGACCGCAGGCAACGCGCAGGCGACGGTCAGCTGGACGGCGCCTGCCTCAAATGGTGGCGCGGCCATCAGCTCCTATACCGTGACCTCTTCACCGGGTGGAGTCACGGCCACCACGGCTAACGGGAGTACCACCGCAGCGACTGTGACTGGCCTCACCAACGGAACCGCCTACACGTTTACGGTCGCCGCCACCAATGTCATGGGTACAGGCCTGCCGTCAGCAGCCTCGAATAGCGTCACTCCGTCCGCTACCCCAGGTGCGCCCACGGGCGTCAGCGCGACGGCCGGCAACGCGCAGGCCACCGTAAGCTGGAGCGCGCCCACCAGCGCTGGCGGCACCGCCATCCAGTACTACACGGTTACGTCCTCGCCCGGTGGAATCACGGCGCAAACGCCCAACGGCACGACAACGTCAGCGTTCGTCACCGGCCTGATCAACGGGACAAGCTACACCTTCACGGTCACGGCGACGAACAGTGCCGGAACGGGTCCCGCTTCCGCGGCCTCCAATGCCGTCACGCCGCTCGGTCCCCCCGGAGCACCAACAGCGGTCTCAGCTACACCTGGCAATGGCCAGGCGACCGTGAGCTGGACCGCACCGACGTCCAACGGCGGCAGCGCAATCACCTCCTACGCGGTCACCTCGTCGCCCGGCGGCGTCATCGCGACTACGCCCAATGGCACGACCACGACGGCGACGGTCAGCGGCTTAACGAATGGAACCGCCTATACCTTTACCGTGACAGCCACCAACGCGGTGGGGACGGGCCCGGCCTCCGCCGCGTCGGCTGCCGTGACACCGGCATCATTGCCCTCGGCGCCCACGAACGTCGCCGCCACGGCCGGGATCGGGTCGGCCACCGTCAGCTGGACCGCGTCGGCGAGCAACGGCGGCGCAGCAATCAGCTCCTACACCGTGACCTCCTCTCCGGGCGGCATCACCGCGAGCACGTCCGGCAGCGCCACCAGTGCCGTCGTGACCGGTCTGACGAACGGAACGAGCTATACCTTCACGGTGACTGCGACCAACTCTGTCGGGAACAGCCCACCGTCAACGCCCTCCAACTCGGTCACTCCGGGCATCACCATCAGGACGTTTTACTATGCGGGATCCGCGCGCATCGCCGTCTCGGTCAACGGCGCCTTCTCGTTTCTAGTTTCCGACGCCCTGGGCAGTCCCGCGGTGGCCCTGAGCAGTTCGACCGCAACTTCGACAGCCAGCGTCCTGTATGACCCCTATGGCAATGTGCGATACAGCAGCGGCACGATGCCCACCGATTACGGCTTTACCGGGCAACACAGCGACAGTGCCACCGGGCTCGACTACTTCAACGCACGCTATTACGATCCGTGGGCAGGACAATTCACAAGTCCCGACCCCGTCCTTCCGGGCGGCGGCTACGACATCTTTGCCCTGTCGCGGTACGCGTACGTCGAAGGGAACCCTGAAAATCGCACCGACCCGTCCGGCCATGAAGCGCTCCCGTGGCCGCAGATCGACCCAGTCGTCCAGGGTGCTCGCAGCTGGACCCCCTATGTGATTACGGGTGGCGCCGGCGTTGCCGCCGCGGCTGAGGCCACAGGCCTTATCGGGGCGGCTACGGCCTGTGTCGCCTCGGTCGTGTGCGCGCTCGTGGTCTTAGGCGGTGTTGTGGTCATCGGAGGTACGGCCTATTTGATCACTCACCCGAGTAGCCAGAACGAAAGAATTAAGATTGCCAGTTCCTGTAAATGCCCGCAAGCAGTCCGCATCGGATCAAGCGGGAAAGAAAGGCCCTATGGGGATCAATACGGAGGGACCCCCAATACCGGAGGTGAATGGGCTGCAAAACATCCGGTCAGCTCCGACATGGGAGGCACGGGCAACGATGGTCGCGGAGGCACCGGCCGCTTTTTCTGGCTCGCCCTGTTCGGCGGCATCGGCGCACTCATCGGATTGACTGCTGTCGGGATATCGAATTCGGAGAGTTCCGACCCCGGCGAGCTAGAGCGCGGGTGGCGTCACCCAAGCCGCGACCGACGCCCAGCCCCAGCCCCGTCATATGCCGACCGCCAGCGCCCAATCCATAGACGGACCAGCGCCAACATCCGCAGAACAGACCCGGCAGGAGCGCTTTCTACAGTAGGCTTCAAACGGTTGGACGGATGCGCCGGCGTGGAAGCGTCGGGCCCATCGAGTCTCTCGGCAATCTTCCCATCCCCGCAGCGACTGCCAAGACTATGGTTCCGGCAATAACGGCGACGAGCGAAAGGTTGGTCTCAATTCGACCGCTTGT
>VBHO01000126.1:4971-5498 GCA_005882045.1 Chloroflexota bacterium
TCACGCTGACCCCATGCGCCTCGCCAAACGATAAGGAACATAGCGATGGCCGCGATGATCCCTATGCCACTGGCCAGAAGTCCGCTGCCTGCAAACGTTGGGGGCGGCCCCGAGATGCGTCGGAAACCCAGCCATGAGTCAAGCACGGGCACGAATTGGTGAAGTGGCAGGGTTCTTCGAGCCAGGAGTTTCGTTCCTTGGTCGATTATCACAACGAGCACCGCAATCCCTGCCATGAGGATCCATGAGTGCGGCCGCCGTGGTCGCCTCATCAGTTATTGGGGAGACGACGTCTGCAAAGCCGCTGACGCTCTATGGGCCTGACGGAGACGGCGTTGGGGTCGGACAGATCTTCGTGATGCAGGGCCTCGATGTCGGCGATGGCGATGCCGTCGGCGTCGGCGCCGGAGTGGCCGCCGGAGCCGAGGTTGGAGCCGCCGTCGGGTTCGGCGTTCGGGAAACGCCCGAGCGAGAGGCCGACGGTTTCTGAATCACCGCTGTTCCGGTATTCACCGATGCGGGGGTGG
>VBHO01000192.1 GCA_005882045.1 Chloroflexota bacterium
TCGCTTCCATCCCGTGCTCCCGCACCGTCCGCGCCCGCGCCGCGAAATCGTCGGGGCGCAGCATGCGCGCCGCCGTGCAGCAGAGCACCAGGCGATCGATGCGTTCCGGGACGTTCGAGGCGATCCACATACCGACCATCCCACCAAGCGAGAGCCCGCAGAACGAGACACGGTTCAGCCCGAGGCGGTCGAGCAGATGAATCAGGTCCCGAGCCAGCACCTCGATGGTGTAAGGGCCGGGCGGCACCGGCGATCCGCCATGGCCGCGGTGGTCGTACCGAACCACCCGCAGGACTTGCGTCAGGCGTTCGAGCTGCGGATCCCACATCGCGAGCGACAGGCCGAGCGCATGTGAGAGCACGAGCACCGGCGCGTCGGGCGGCCCGTCAACGCGGTAGTTGAGGTCAATCGATGTTGGGCTGGCCATACTCCTCGCGCAGCCTATCCTTCGCCACCCGATGGGTGGCGGTCGTCGGTAGCGAATCTCGAAAGTGGATGCGACTCGGCACCTTGTAGGCGGCGAGCCGAGTCGCCACCCAGGCTTTGAGCGCGGCCTCGTCGGGAAGCGCCCCGTTATGGAGCACCACGACGGCGACGACCTCATCCTCTTGCAATCCGGTGGGCACGCCAAAGACCGCCGCGGCGCGGACGCTCCGATGTGCAAGCAGCGCCTCCTCCACCTCGGCCGGCGCAATGTTCTCGCCGCGACGCCGCATCATTTCCTTGTACCGCCCGGTGAGGAACACGTCCCCGTCCTGGTCGCGGACGCCGGCGTCGCCCGTGTGCAGCCAGCCGTCTCTGAGCGTGGCCGCCGTGACCTCGGGTGCATTCCAGTACCCCGGCGTCATCACCGGGTTGCGGAAGCAGAGCTCCCCCACCTCGCCGGGTTCCGCATCTCCGCCTTCCGGTCGCACGATGCGCAACTCGTTCTCGAAGCCACCCGACGCTGGCTGCCGCGGGCGCCCGACACTGTTGGGCTTCGTACGCGAGGTCGCGCTCTCGGCGCAGCCGAACGGGTTCTCACTCATGCCGTATCCGGTCAGGATGCGAACCCGGAAGCGCGCCTCGATCCGATCACGCTGCGCTGGGGGCGGCCCGGGCGCGGCGTAGATCGTGCGCAGCGACGATTCGACCCAGGTGTTCTCCGGCTGCGCGGCCAGGAAGTCCAGCATCGCGCCCACCACGTTGACCGACGTCACTCCGAGCACCTGCGCATCGCGCCAGAAGGTCGACGCGTGGAACTTGGGTGTGAGCGCCACGGCGAACCCGTGCGCCAGCGCGCTCATCAACGAGTAAGCCTGGGCGTTGATGTGAAACAACGGCAGGCACGCCCACAGTCGGACATGTCCCTCCCCCGCGCGCGGGGGAGGGTCGGGGTGGGGGCTTAACCCGATCCATCCCGGAAAGGATGCACCGGTCTCCGTGTAGGCCGCATGTCTGACCATCACACCCTTGGGGCGGCTGGTGGTCCCGGACGTATAGACGATGGCGGCGACCTCGAGCGGTTGGGCAGCGAAGGCCGGCGTCTCCGACTCGATCGAACTCGCAGCCAGCGCATCGACCTCTTCGTGGAGCAGCGTGACGGTTGGCTGCAGATCGTCACGCAGGTAGTCGATCTCGGCGTTGGTCAGCTCGGGATTGACGGCCGCCGGGACCCCGCCGGCAAGCATCGTCCCGAGCCAGGCGTGCACCAGCGCCGGCGAGTTCGGCGCCGCCATCAACACCCGGTTGCCGGGCTCGAGGCCGCGACGGCGCAGCGCCTCAGCGGCCGAACGAGTTGACCGCGCGAGGTCGCGGAACGATTCGGATCGCTCCGTCGTAATGATGGCGGGCGCGTCGCCGAAGCGCTCGGCCGCCGACGCTACCAGCTCCGGGACCGTGAGGAATCCCAATCAGGATTTTCTCTCCCCTGGTTGCGGTGGAGGGTCAGTCTGGGAGCCCAGGACCTGCTCGGCGACTTTGAATGCCGTATGCGCGGCCGGGATGCCGCAGTAGACCACGGTTTGCAGCAAGACCTCTCGCAACTCCGCCACCGTCACGCCGTTGCGCAGCGCGCCGCGCAGGTGTAGCGCGAGCTCGTCCGGGCGATTGAGCGCCACGGTCATCGCGATCGTGATGCAACTTCGGGTTCGACGGTCGAGTCCAGGCCTGTCCCAGATTTCGCCCCAGGCATACCGTGTGATGAGATCCTGGAACTCTTTCGTCAACGGGGTGATCCCGGCCTGGGCTCGGTCGACATACTCATCGCCAAGCACCTCGCGCCGAATTTTCATGCCGCGCTCGCGCCGCTCGTCGTCGTTCATGCTTCTCCTTTCTGTGCACGATACGCGGCAAGGGCGCGATCGATCAGCGGGCCCGCCACCCCGAGATATCCGGACGGCTCGAGGGCGAGCTCCAGCTCCTCCGGCTTGAGATGCATGGTGATCGCCCGGTCCTCACGTAGGACGTCGCTAAATGGCCGGCCGGCTGAGGTCGCCGTGGCAACGGCGGCGTCCACCAGTGCCCGTGCCATGACCCGGTCGACGCGCTCCCCAAGCAGCATCACCACGTGCTCCGCCATGATGGTGCCTCCCGACAGGTCGAGATTGCGTCGCATCCGCTCGGAATCGACCCGCAGCCCGGCCAGCAGGGACGCCAGCCGGGAGACGGCGCCGCCGCCAAGTCGCAGCGTCTCCGCGAACGCCGGCCACTCCGCCTGCCATGCGCCGGCAGCCCGCTCATGTTCCTGGAGCATTGCCGCCTGCAGGACAGCGACCTGCGCGTTGATCCCTCGCACCGCGGCCAGGATCTCGATCGGATCGACCGGGTTGTGCTTCTGCGGCAGAGCTGACGACCCACCGCGGCCCGCGCCCGTACGCTCGGAGACCTCGCCGACCTCCGTCTGCGCCAGGAGCACAACGTCCAACGCAACCTTCCCGGCGACGCCGGCCGCGACTCCCAGCGCCGACGCCACCTCTACGACCCGCGCCCGTGCCGTGTGCCACGGCAGCGTTGGTTCCGAAAGGGCGAGGTCGGCCGAGAGCTCGTGTGCGACATCGAGGCCGCGATCTGCCAGGGCAGCCATCGTGCCCGCCGCTCCGCCGAACTGCACCGCCAGCCGCGTCTGTGCAACCCGGGTGAGCTCCGATCGCGCCTCGACGATGGCGATGAGCCAGCCGGCGGCTTTGAGCCCGAAGGTGGTGGGAAGCGCCTGCTGCAGCAGCGTGCGCGCCGCCATGATGGTCGTCCGATGTCGATCCGCGAGCGTCGCAGCCGCGGCGGCCGCCTTGTCCAGGTCCGCAAGGATGAGGTCCAGACCTCGCCGCGCGATCAGCATCATCGCCGTATCGAGGACGTCCTGGCTGGTCGCGCCGTGGTGCACAAAGGGGGCCGCATCCTGCGAGACGGCGGCACGCAGCGCATTGACCAGCGGAATCACAGGATTCGCGCTCCGGACGGCAGCCCGGCCGAGCTGCGCCACGTCGAACTCGTCAACCCGGCACTGACTGGCGATGCCGTCGGCCGCCGCCGTGGGGATGAGGCCCAACCGTGACTCCGCTCGTGCGAGGGCCGCCTCGACGTCGAGCATCGCCTGCACCCAGGCACGGTCGGAGACGGTGGCCATCATCAAATCGGTGCTGAGGCTCGGCCCGAACAGGGCGTCAGATGGCAAAGAACACCGTCTCCCGTTCGCCTTGCAGCCTGACGTCGAAGTGCAGCACACCACCGCAACTCTTCGCGATCAGCGTCTCCCGGCGCGCCGCATCAACGAGGTTCAGGACCGGATCGGTCGCATTGGCTTCCTGCTCGTCGGGAAAATACATCCGCGTCACCACGTGACGGAGCAAGCCCCGGGCGAAAACCGTCACGTTGAGATGGGGCGCCTGCGGGCGTCCGTCGGGCGCCGGCGTTGCACCGGGCTTGACGGTTATAAAGCTGAATGCGCCTTCAGCGTCGGTGCGGCAACGCCCGAATCCCATCTCCTTACCATCAGCCACCGTTCGGTAGCGGCCTCGCTCGTCGGGCTTCCAGATTTCCAGCAGCGCGTCGGGGACCGGCTCGCCGTTGCCGTCGAGGACCTGGCCCTCGATTCGAATCACGCCGGCCGATCCCGGCGGGGCGACCTGCTCGCCTTTCTCGAACGGCAGCCCGACGCCGAAGAAAGGCCCGACCGTCTGCGACGGTGTTAGCGGCGCGCTCATCCCTTACCCTCGAAGGGCGTCGCGGCTCGGCCGCGC
>VBHO01000193.1 GCA_005882045.1 Chloroflexota bacterium
CATTGTCGGCGCCGTGGTCGGGGAACTATTCGGGGCCACCGCCGGCCTCGGCCAGCTCATCTACAACGCCGGGCACACCTTCGACGTCAACGGCGTTTTCGCCGGCATGTTCGTGTTGGCCGTCCTTGCCTTGATCGCGGAGGGCCTGATCACTGCCCTCGAAAACCGGCTCATCAAATGGCGACCCAGTCGAGTCAGCGGCGAAATACCAATTTAGGGAGGAGAAACGATTGATACACGAATCTAAACGTCGGGCGTTCTTGGCGGTGGGAGGGACGGTGGCGGTGGCCATCGCTCTGGCCGCGTGTGGTGGGACCTCGAACAACGCTGGCTCAGGCAGTTCGCCGGCCGCGATGACGCCGGTGGACCTCAAGCTGATGGTCGGCGGTCTCAACAAGCAGATCTACCTGCCGAACATGCTCGCCAAGCAGCTCGGCTACTTCGATGATCAGAAGATCAACGTCACCCTGGTGGATGAGGGGTCGGGGCAGGGAACCGAGCTCGAGGTGGTCGCGGGCAACGTCGACGCCGGCTCGGGCGCTTACAGCCACCCTGTCGAGCTCAACGCGCTGGGGAAGAAGATCGAGACCATCTGCCAGTTCGGGATCGCACCGGGTGAGGCGGAGATGGTCGCGAGCAGCAAGGCGGGCTCGATCACGTCGGCCGCCGACCTCAAGGGCAAAAAGCTGGGGGTCACCGACATCGGTTCGGGCACGCACACGATCACGCTCGCGCTTCTGGGCAAGGCCGGCTATAAGGGATCGGACGCGAGTTTCGTCGCGGTCGGCGCCGGCAACACGTTCATCGCGGCCATCAAGAACGGCACGATCGACGCCGGCATGACGACCGAGCCAACCATCACGCGCCTGTTGCAGACCGGTGATGCCAAGGTCCTAATCGATCTCCGCACGCCCGAATCGACCCGCGCGGCGCTCGGTGGCGACTACCCCTTCATTGGCATCTTCGCCAAGAACGATTGGGTCAACAGCCACAAGGACGTCGCCCAGCGGCTGGTCAACGTCTACGTCAAGACTCTGAAGTGGATGAAGGCGCACACAGCCGAGGAGATCGCCGCCAAGATGCCGGCCGACTACCTGGTTCCGAGCAAGGATCTCTATATCGCCGCGCTCAAGAACCAGCTGTCCATCTTCGGCACCGACTGCAAAATGCCGGCGGCCGGCCCGCAGACCGTACTCAGCGTCCTCCAGAACTACGTCTCGAGCGACAAGGGCATCAACGTCAAGCTCAGCGAGACCTATACGAACGACTTCGCCAACAAGGCCAGTTAACTCGCTCCAGCAAAGGAGGTCCGGGACGGTCCCGGGCCTCCTGGTTGTTAACGCCCCCCACCCTGCCCTCCCCCCACCCTGCCCTCCCCCGCCAGCGGGGGAGGGGGAACTTGGGGAAGTGGGATATGCCTCGAGCGCATCGTGAAGGGCCGGCAGGTGTTCCACGAGGGCGGCGAAATCCTGGCGCGCCAGGCTCAGCACGCTCGTGGGGGTGAGCGACCGGACGGTCGCCGTGCGGCGCCGGTTGCCGAGGGCCGCGATCTCGCCAAAGTGATCGCCGGGCCCGAGCTTTCGAATCACACGCTCCTCACCGTCGACGCGCTGCAGCACCTCGACATCGCCTGCTGTCACGATGTAGAAGCGGCCGCTCAGCTCGCCCTCGCGGACAATCGTTTCCCCGGCGGCGAACCGCATCGGGATCACCATGTTGCTCCGACCAATCGGCAGCGGCGTCAAGCGATCGGACAGCAGCGCGCTTCCCATCCAGTGCAGCGCGAGCGCCAATCGGCGGCGCCAGGTCGGCATGAAGGAAAGAAAGAGGGCACGCGAAACGAGTGAGGCGGGCCACCCGTGCAGTGCGATGCCTCGCACTTGCGCCACACCATACGACCGGCTCAACAACGCCACCTCGCCGAAGCGCGCCGGGCGGCACGGTTCGGGCGGTTCACCGCGGAGATCGGCGAGGATGTTACGGGCCGCCTGCTTACCTTCACCGAAGGCGACCATGACCATGGCCCCATACGCTTGCCCACTGGACGGGTCCGGCACGGCCGCGTTGTCGCCGGCCGCGTAGACACCAGGCCAGCCGGGTACCCGGCAGAAGGCATCGCATGGGATGCGGCCACGCTGCAGTTCGATCGGCAACGCGCGCACGAGTGGGTTGGTCCCGATGCCGACCGTGGCGATGATGCTGCGTGTCTCGATCCGTGAGCCGTCGGCGAGCACGATCGTCCCGGCGGTCGCCTCCTTGACCCCCACGCCGAGCCGCACCTCGATCCCGCGCATCCGCATTCGGTCGACCACGCGCTGGGCCAGACGATCGTTGAAGGTGGGCAGCACGCGCGTCAGGATGTCCACCGTGATCACCCGCAGCTCCGTGGCCGCGATCATCGGGTAGGCACGCAGCGAGGCCCGGAGGAACTCGTTGGCTTCCGATGCGATCTCGACGCCCGCGTAACCGGCACCGACGACCACGAAGGTCAGCCGCCGCTGCCGCTCGGCGGCATCGGTCGTCACGCTGGCTGCCTCCAGCATCTCGATCAGGTGGTTACGCAGGTGGATGAAGTCGCCGATCGTCTTCGTTTGCAGGGCGTGCTCGGATAGCCCCGGAAAACGCGAGAGATCCGTGACCGAGCCCAGCGCGATCACGAGATAGTCGGCCTCGAGCGTAACCTCGTCACTCTCGCCGCCAAGGCTGAGCACCGCCCGCCGCGCGACCGGGTCGATCGTCTCGATCTCGCGGCTGTAGATGGCGGCGCCGCGCAGGATCTCGCGTAGCGGGATCAGCACATGCTGGGCCTGCAAGACGCCCGAGACGATCTGCGGCATCAGGCCGTGCCAGACCTCAACGTTCTCGCGGCTGACCAGGGTGATGTCGAGCTCGTCCGGCGACCGGCGATGCTCGAGCAGCTCGCGGGCGCAGCGGACTCCGGCGTGTCCGCCGCCAAGGATCAGAACGCGGCGTCGCGTCATGACCAGCGCGCGCGACGGAGCGCCGTGCGCGCCGCGAATACGCCGCATATCCCGTGGACGCCTCCGCCCGGCGGTGTCGCTGCCGAGCAGAGATAGACCTGGCGGTCGGGTGTGGCGTAAAGGCGCCGCGTCGGCCGAATGAAGAGCTGGCGCAGGTCGGCGAGGCCGCAGTTGATGTCGCCACCCACATAATTCGGGTTGTACCGTTCGACGTCGGCCGGAGACATGACGTGCCGGGCCAGGATGCGATTCTTAAAGCCGGGTGCGAACCGTTCCACCTGGGCCTCGATGCGGTCCGTCATGTCAACGGTCGACCCATTTGGCACGTGGCAGTAGGCCCAGCCGGTGTGCTTTCCGGCGGGGGCGCGGGAGGCGTCGAAGAGGCTCTGCTGGGCGAGGATGACAAAGGGCCGCTCCGCCACCTGTCCGCGGCCGACCGCCGCCTCCGACGCAAGCACCTCGGTGAACGATCCCCCAAGATGGACCGTGCCGGCCCGCGCGCAGGCCGGCGCCTGCCAGGAGATGGGCCCATCGAGCGCCCAATCCAGCTTGAACACACCCGGGCCATAGCGGAATCGCTCGAGCGCCCCGCGAAATCCTGCTGGGAAACGATTACCGGCGATGGTCACGAGCGCGCGGGGGGCGACGTCGAAGAGCGCGGTGCGAGCCGTTGCCAGGCCCTCGGCGTCCTCGACCCAGGTACCGGTCTCAACCTGCCCGCCCAGCGATCGCAGATGCGCCGCGAGTGCCTGCGCGATCTGCTGCGAACCGCCTCTGGCAAGTGGCCAACCGTAGGTATGGGCCAGCATCCCGAGGATCAGCGCGAAGGCGGCCGTCCCGGCATTTGTCAGGGGCAGCATCGAGTGGGCGGCCATTCCGGCGAATGCGGCTCGGGTGCCGTCGTCCTTGAAGCGGCCCCGCGCGAGACTCGCGGCGGAGCGCAGGGCCTGGAGTCCAAAGCGCGCCATGGTCAACGGGTGCCGACTCGGGCGCAAGGGCGCGAAGAAATCCCTCATGACGATGACGTGCTGCTTGACCAGCGGGCTCATCAGCCGGGCATAGGCCGGTCCATCCGCGCCCAAACCGGCGGCGGTCGCCTCGAGGGAGCGCTCGACGATAATCGCGCGGCCACCATCCAACGGATGAGCCAGGGGGGCGCCGGGCTGGATCAGATCCAGGCCCAGGCGGTCGAGGGGCAGCGTCTGGAAGAAGGGTGAGCCCACCGCCAGCGGATGAATCGCCGAGCAAACGTCGTGGATGAAGCCCGGTAAGGTCAGGGCCTCGGTGCGCGTCCCACCGCCGATCGTGTTAAGCCCTTCGATGACCCGCACCGACTTGCCGGCGCGCGCGAGCGTGATGGCCGCGGCCAGGCCGTTGGGTCCCGATCCGACCACGACGGCATCGCACCGGGCATCAGCCAAGGTCGATGACGGTGCCCTCCGCGGCCGCCTCGACCGGGAGGGGCCCACGGCGATGGCCGGCGACGATGGCATCGATCTGATCGTCCGTCCGCGCCGGATCGTGATGAAAGAGGAGGAGCCGCTTCGCTCCCGCTTCCTGCGCGAGGCCGACCGCGTACTCGACGGCGGAGTGTCCGTAAGGCGCACGCTCCGCGAACTCGGCGCGGGTGATCTGGCCATCGTGGATCAGCAGGTCCGCGGATCGCGCCAGGGCGATGGCGGCCGCGTGATACGCCCCCAGCGCCTCCGGTCCCGGTCCAAAGGCGATCGGGCTGTGGTCGGAGAGGTAGGCGATGGTCGAGCCGTCGCCGCTGATGCGGTAGCCGTAGGTGAGCCCGCCCTTGTGCGGGATCTCGCGCGCGATGATCTCGAAGCCTTCGACCGACCGAGGTCCTTCCTGGATCCCGAGGAACCGCCACTTGCCACGCAGCTCGGCCGGCCGAATGGGGAAGTGGGGTGGCGACATGACACGTGCCAGCACGTTGACGGGGTCACCTTGCGCCGGCATCAGCAACGTGATCTCGGCCCCCTGGCGGTCGCCCGCAGCAAAGAATGGTATGCCGTGGGTATGGTCCCAGTGCAGGTGACTGAGCAGGATCGATCCCTTGAAAGGCTCACCGTTCAGCCGCGCGCTTAGCTGCTGCAGCCCCGTCCCCGCGTCGAGCACCAGGCTTGGTCCCTGACCGTCGTGGGCGAGCGCAATACACGAGGTATTGCCGCCGTATCGCACGAACTCCGGCCCCGGCGACGGCGTCGAGCCTCGCACACCGCAAACGAACAATCGCACCGAAGGGGAGTCTACGGGTTGCGAGCCTGCCGCTTCGAGGCGGTCAGCACCAGCGTTAACCTCGTAGCTACCTCCCTTGACCAATTCGCCCTTTCGAGGCTCAAATAGAGGCCATGCCCGAAGCCAAGATCACCGTGTTCCTTGCCGACGACAACCTGATCGTCCGTGAAGGCGTTCGAGCCCTCATCGGAAGTGCTCCGGACATGGAGGTAGTGGGGGTCGCGGGCGACTATGACGGGCTCGTCACCGGAGCCGAGCAAGCTGCGCCTCAAGTGGTCGTCACCGACAAACGCCACCCGGGGACCGGCATCGTGGTGCTCTCGCAGTATGACGAGCCCGACTACGCGATCTCGCTGCTGAGCGAGGGCGCCGCCGGCTACGCCTACCTCTTGAAGGACCGGGTGGCGGAAGGGGACCAGCTGTTCCGCGCCATCCGCGCGGTGACGACCGGCGGATCGATGCTGGACCCGCGGATCGTCGAGGCGCTGGTCAGCCCAGCGGTCCAGGGGACCGACCTGACGCCTGATGAAGAGGATCTGCTGCAGCTGCTCGCCGAAGGCCGCCCGATGAAAGCGATTGCCGTGGCCCAGGGGACCACGCCCGCCGCGGTCGATGACGCTGTCCAGAAGCTGTTCCTGAAGCTGGCGCAGGCGGCCAGCAGCGGAGCGGCCGGAGCCCTACGTCGCCTCAAGCTGTTGCACCAAGCCATCGTCGATCGCGAGGAGCAGGGCGAAAGTCTGAGCCGGCTGCTACCGACTGGAATCGCCGAGAAGCTTCGTCGCGAGGGTCGCAACATTGGTGGCACCGAAACTCTGACGGTCACGGTCCTGATGTCGGATATCCGCGG
>VBHO01000194.1:0-873 GCA_005882045.1 Chloroflexota bacterium
CCGCAGCTCGACGTCAACTTCCACGGCGTCGACACGATTGGATGGGATTGGGTCTCTGACAAGCTGCTCGGGTCGGGTGAGGCGGCGGGGTTCTACGTCCCGCTGCTGGCCGATCCCGTGCGGTCCCGCACGATCTTCGTCGGCCTGCAGCACGTCTGGCGGACCCAGGACAGTGGCGGCCCCCAGGCGTTCCTCGATGCCCACTGCAACGAGTTCGGCATCGCGCCCTACGGAAGCGACCAGGTGTTCACCGGCAACTGTGGTGACTGGCAGCCGATCGGTGGCGATCTCACCTCGTCGGCGTTCGGTCTCGACAAGGGCGGCGGCTGGGTGGCGGCGGTCGCACGACCGGCGCACGGCAACGCGCTTTGGGCGGGGACGCGCCGCGGGCGGCTCTTCATCTCGACCAACGGGAACTTCCCGCAGGCGGGCGCCGTCACCTTCACGCGAATCGACAGCGCGGCCCAGCCCAAGCGCTTCGTAAGCGGGATCGCGGTTGATCCAAAGAACCCATTCCACGCCTTCGTGTCGTTTTCCGGCTACAACGCCTACACGCCCACCACGCCGGGGCACGTCTTCGATGTCAGCTTCGATACCAGGACGGGGACGGCCACCTGGATCGACCTGAGCCATGACCTGGGCGACCAGCCGATCACCGGCGTGGCGATCGATTCGAACACCGGCGACCTGTACGCCTCGACCGACTTCGGCGTCGTCGAGCTCCCCAGTGGGTCAACCAGCTGGGTGACCGCCGGGTCGGGCCTGCCACCCGTGACGGTCTATGGTCTGACGATCAGCTCACAAGCGCGGGTGCTCTACGCCGCGACGCACGGACGCAGCGCCTACCGTTTGAGCTTGCCTTAGACGGGCAAT
>VBHO01000194.1:1099-9758 GCA_005882045.1 Chloroflexota bacterium
CGGAGACTCGCGATATGAAAATCGATAGCGGCGATACCGCATGGGTACTGGCGTCGGCGGCGCTCGTCATGCTGATGACGCCGGCCCTCGGCTTCTTCTATGGCGGGCTCGTTCGCCGCAAGAACGTGTTGTCGACCATCATGCACAGTTTTTTCATTCTGTGCCTCATCAGCGTCCAGTGGGTCCTGTGGGGGTATAGCCTCGCGTTCGGACCGGACAAGTTCCATCTGATCGGCGGCCTGGAGTGGGTCGGGCTGAACAACGTGGGCTTCACGCCCAACGCCGACTACGCACCCACCATCCCGCACCAGGCCTACATGCTCTTCCAGATGATGTTCGCCGTGATCACACCGGCGCTGATCAGCGGCGCCTTCGCAGAACGCCAGCGCTTCAAGGCCTTCGTGCTCTTCTCGCTGCTCTGGGCAACCTTCGTCTATGACCCGATCGCGCACTGGGTCTGGGGGGCGGGCGGATGGCTGCACCAGCTCGGCGCGCTCGACTTCGCCGGTGGCACCGTCGTGCACATCAGCTCGGGCGTCTCGGCCCTGGTCGCCGCTCTCGTCCTCGGGCGGCGGCTGGGCTTTGGCAAGGAGAAGGTCGAGCCACACGACGCCACCATGACGGTCCTCGGCGCCTGTCTGCTCTGGTTCGGCTGGTTCGGCTTCAACGCCGGCAGTGCGGTCGCCGCAGGCGGTCTGGCGACCAGCGCCTTCGTCGTGACCAACACCGCGACCGCGATGGCTGCCCTGACCTGGATGACGGTCAGCTGGTGGCACAAGCGGCAGCCGAGCGTGCTGGGCGCCGCCGCCGGGGCCGTTGCCGGCCTGGTCGCGATCACCCCAGCCTCCGGCTACGTCAACGTGATGGGATCGATCGTGATCGGGTTCGGCGCAGGCGTGGTCTGCTACGCGGCCATCCAGCTGCGCGAGCGGATCCACGTCGACGATGCCCTCGACGTCTGGGCGGTGCACGGCATCGGCGGCACCTGGGGCGCGCTTGCCACCGGCCTGTTCGCCACCGTCGCCATCAACTCGGGCGCGGCCAATGGGCTCTTTTACGGCAACCCCAAGCAGGTCCTGGTTCAGCTGGCGGCGATCGGCGCCGCGTGGGGCTGGGCAGCCGTCGGCACCTTCGCGATCCTCAAGTTCGTCAACCTGTTCGTTCCGCTCCGCGTTCAGGAAGAGGAAGAACTTCTCGGCCTCGACATCTCACAACACGGCGAACCCGCGTACGCCCTTTAAAGAAGGAGGACAAGAAGACTATGGATGCGACAACTGTCATCGCAGTGATCTCGTGCGCGATCGTCCTTTGCGGCTGGCTGGTGCTGCCGAGCTCAAAGACGACCGTGAAGCCGCTCGTCGTCAGTGAGGAGCCGGAGCCCGTCTCGGTTTCCGCTTAACAGAACGTACGACCGATAGCTTGGAGGCGGTCTCAGTGCTGAGCGTCAGCCGGCGGGCCGCCCGAAGCTGTATCGTGCGGCCGACCTCGTCGACCTCTTCAACGGTGATCCGCGTCCCGGGGTGCAGGCCCCGCTCGTGAAGGTATTGCAGCAGGGGCGGAGCTTCTCGCTGCGCCACCTCTGAGATTCGCGTGATCGTCCCGGTGTCTCCCGGCCTGAGCGCCGACAGTCGAAGCTCGTTGGCCCGCATGATCGAGTGTCCTGGGATGGGGTTGCCGTGCGGGCAGGTTTTCGGTCGTCCCAAGCTCCGGTAGAGCGTCTCCTCGACCACCTCCGACACGGCGTGCTCCAGGCGTTCGGCTTCGGTGTCGGCCGTCACCCAATCGAGCCCCAACACGTCGGTCAGCCAGCGCTCCATGATGCGGTGCCGCCGCACGATGGCGGCCGCGGCCCCGTCACCGCGCGCCGTCAACTCGATCTCCTTGTGGGCGTTGAGCCGCACCATGCCATCCCGGGTCATCCGTCGCAGCGCCACCGTCACCGTCGGCCGGCTGACCGACAGCCAGTCCGCGAGTCGCGCGCTACGCACGGGTTCCCCCTCCGCCCGGATGTAGTAAATGGCCTCCAGGTAGTGGGCGATCACCTCCGAGGGCGGACGTGTCCGTGTGTTAGCGTTAACTAATCCTGAGCTTCGCACGTACTAACACTATACGTCTCAAACGCTCGCATCGCACTAAAGCGCGGCTCGCGTGGGGCAACGCCCCGTCGTGAGTCACGCCGCCGCCGCCGCGCTGGGCGCGATTGCCGGCGCCACAATCTTTATCGGTCTTCCGGTTGGACGGATTCGCGGCATCTCCAAGACGGTCCAGGGCGTGCTGAACGCCGTCGCCACCGGCGTCCTCCTCTTCCTGCTCTGGGACATTCTGAGCCACGCCGCCGCCCCGGTCGAGACCAGCCTGGCTGCCATGCGACACGGCGATCGCGGCTTCCTGGGGCTGGTTCTCATCTTCGCCGCCGGCATCGGGATCGGCCTCCTCGGACTGGTCTACTTCAACGCCCGGCTGTTCGGGCGGACCAAGCACGCGCCGCCCCCGGCCCCCAAGACGCTGGCGATGATGATCGCCACGGGGCTCGGCCTTCACAATCTCTCGGAGGGGCTGGCGATCGGCCAGTCCGCCGCGACCGGGGCGGTCGCCTTCGCCATCGTGCTCGTGATCGGCTTCGCCCTGCACAACGTCACCGAGGGCTTCGGCATCGCCGCACCGCTGGCAACCGATAGCTCGATGCCGTCCTGGAGCTTCCTCCTGGTCGCCGGCTTGATCGGTGGTGCCCCAACCTTCCTCGGGACCGTGATCGGCTACCTCTTCACTTCCACCTATATCTATGTGCTGTTCCTGGCCCTGGCCGCGGGCGCCCTGCTCTACGTCGTCAACGAAATGTTCCATATCGGCCGCCGCTTGAACTCGCCTGCCGCGATGGCCTGGGGGTTGCTCGTCGGGTTCTTGCTCGCCTACGGCACCGACCTCTTCCTGACCTACGTCGCCGCGTAGATAAACTAGTCAAGCCGTGAGCGTCGTCTTCGAACATGCGACCCTCCTCGACTGCACCGGTCGCGATCCACAACCTGACTCACGAGTGGTCGTGGACGACGGACGGATCCGGCGGATCGGCGCCTCGAGCGGGCCTGCTGGTCCGCGCGATGCCACGGTCGTCGATTGCCAGGGGCGCACCCTGATGCCCGGTTTGCTCGACGCCCATGTCCACCTGGCCAGTCTCGACCTCGATCCGGTTGAGGAAGTGGCCCTCGCGCCGGCCGTGATCGCGCTCCGAATCGCGCGCCAGATCGAAGATACGCTGCAGGCCGGTTTCACGACGGTGCGCGACGCCGGCGGTCTCGATTGGGGGTTCAAGGAAGCGATCCGCCTGGGACTGATCCGCGGACCGCGACTCTTCATCAGCGGGCCCTTTCTCTCGCAGACCGGTGGCCACGGCGATAACCAGCGGCCGCGGACAGCTCGCGAGCTTTTCCGCGCGGTACACGGCCTGACCAGCGAAACCATCCTGGCCGACGGCGCCGACGAAGTTCGGCGCGCGGCGCGGGAGGCGCTCCGACGCGGCGCCGACCAGATCAAGGTGATGGCGAGTGGCGGCGCCGCCTCGCCGACGGACGAGCTCGACCATGTCCAATTCTCGATCGACGAGCTGGCCGCGGCCGTCGATGTCGCCGGCGCGGTGGGAACTTACGTGCTCGCCCACGCCTATGGACCGCGAGCCATCCAGAACTGCCTGCAGGCCGGCGTCCGCTCCATCGAGCACGGGAACTTCCTCGATGAGGAAACCGCCGAGCAGATGCTGAGGAAATCGGACACGTTTCTGGTCCCGACCGTAATCACCTACGAGCTGATGTCGCGGCTCGAACCGGGCGACGGGTGGACCGCCGACATGGCACGCAAGATCCGCCAGGGACTGACGGGCGCGTATGACGCCCTGGGGCTCGCCTACGAAAAGGGACTGCGGATCGGGTCAGGATCCGACGTGCTGGCCGAGATGCAGGGCGAGAAAGGTAAGGAGATCGCATGCCAGGCCCGCGTCATGGGGGCGATGAACGCCATCATCGCGGCCACCCGGACGAACGCGGCCCTGCTGCGCATCGAGAAGGAGACCGGCACCATCGAAGAGGGCAAGCGCGCCGACCTGATCGTGCTCGACGCCGATCCATTGGGCGACCCATCGATCTTCGCCGACCCCGCGCACATTCGGATGGTGGTCGTGGGCGGTGACGTCGTCAAGGACCTCGATCATTGAGTCGCGGGTCCCCCTCCGCCTTCTGGGATAACATCCGCCAGCCGATGCCGCTCGGTCGCAAACTGCGGCTCCTGAGGGCGAACCGCCTGCGGTTCCCGCCCGAACCCTGCTGCGGACATCCCGGCGAACCCGGCTGTTGAGAGCCCGCTAAAGGTCCGGGTCCGGGCCCCCATGGAGAAGTTGACACCACCTCCACATCGCGTTAACATTATAGCCAGACTATAATGTAGAGCGCTATTCTCTATGGGAGGTCCTGATGGTTAGTTTGATCTGGACTCGTAGTCGTGCTGTTCGTGTTGTGGCTCCTCGGGTTCGCCCTCCACGTCGCCGGCGGCCTCATCCACCTGCTGCTAGTGCTGGCGATCATCGGGATTATTTACAACCTGCTGGTGGGCCGCCGAGCGGTCTAGCGCCCACCGGTCGCTAAGAGGGCGCGCCCCCCGCGCCCTTTTTTTGCCCCGAGCCGGCATGCGATAATTGCCGGACCGTGGGTGAGACGACGGGGGGCGTCTTGCGACGTGGATCGGACCGCATTGTCGGCGGCGTGTGCTCCGGCCTGGCGGTCTATTTCGGGGTTGACCCCCTTCTGGTTCGTGTCGTCTTCGTCATCCTGGCCCTGGTGCCGCCAAGCATCGGCATCCTCCTCTACCTGGTTCTCTGGTTCTTGATGGAGCCACCAGCAGGCAGTCCAGCGCCGACTGCGAGGAGCGTTGGCGATCGCCTGCGCGCCATTGGCGACGACATCAGGCAGGACTTCCGAACCGGCTTCTCGCGGTCGCAAGCAAGCGGAACACCACCATCCACCAGCGGCGACCCCGCTGGCGCTTCCCCTTCGGCGGGTCCCCCGTCGCACCGTGGTCGCTGGGGACCTCCGTATGGCAACCGGCCGCCCGGCCTGTGGGCCGGCATCATTCTGATCGTGCTGGGCGCCTACTTCCTGCTGACCAACCTTGGCGTGCTCAGCAACCTTCGTTGGGATCTCTTCTGGCCGGCGGTGCTGATCGTGCTCGGACTCCTGCTGCTGGTTCGGCGTCGATAGAGCGGCGATGTACCGGAACCGCGGCCTCCTCTTCCCGCTGGTTCTGATCGCCATTGGGATCATCGTCCTGCTCGCGAACACGGGCGTCCTGTCGCCGCAGGCCCTGGAGCGGTTGGGCGACCTGTGGCCGCTGCTGCTCGTGATCCTCGGCCTGCAGCTGATTCTCAATCACACGCTCCCCCGCCAGCAAGCCACCTTGATCGGTCTCGGTGCGACCGCCATCATCGTGGTCGCGGCGGTGGCCTATGCCGCGCTCGCCCCGGCGACGCCCTTCGGGATCCAGCGATTCGATTCATCGGAGCAGCTCGGCGGCCTGAGCGAGGCGACGCTCGACATCAACTACGGCGCCGCCAGCATCGACATCGAGGCAGGCTCACTCGACAACTCGCTCTACCAGGCGCACGTCGACTATCCGGGCGGTGAGAATCCGCCGACGATCAGCCTCGACCGCGAGACCGGCACCTTGCAGATCCGCGAGAGCTCGAGCTTTTCGCCCTTCCATCTGTTCGGTGGACAGCGCCGCCACGTGCAGCTCACGCTCACCGACCAGGTCCCCTGGTCGATCCAGATCGGGGGCGGGGCGGCCAACCTGCATCTGGATCTCCGCCACGCTCAGTTGAGCAAGCTGGAGATCTCCGGCGGCGCCAACCAGCTCGATGCCCAATTGCCCACCCCGAAGGGGACACTATTGATCAGCGTGTCGGGCGGAGCCAACAACGTGACGATGGTTGCGCCGGCCCACAGCCAGTGGCGGGTGGCGGTCAGCGGTGGCGTCAGCGCGGTCACGATCAACGGCTCGTCATCCGGCAATCTGGGCGGTGATTTTCAGCAGCAGAGTCAGGGTTACGGCTCGGCGACCGACCGCTTCGACATCGAGATCAGCGGAGGCGCCTCGCACATCGACTTCCGTACCGGCTGAGGACGTCGGCATGGCCGGCCACGTGGTGCTCGTTCGCCACGGCGAAACCGAATGGAGTCGAGACGGTCGTCATACTGGCCGAACCGATATCCCGCTCACCAAGGAGGGCCAGCGGAAGGCGACGGCACTCGCGCAACCCCTCCGCGCCTGGCAATTTGCGCTGGTCCTCAGCAGCCCACTTCGGCGTGCGCTGGAGACGTGCCGCCTGGCGGGTTATGGAGCGACGGCACAGGTGCGGCCGGATTTGATGGAGTGGGATTACGGCCGGTACGAGGGTCTCACCTCGCGGCAGATCGCCGAGCAGAACCCCGGATGGTCCCTCTGGCGTGATGGCGGGCCCGACGGCGAGACGCCTGCGGACGTCGGTCGCCGGGTTGACCGGGTGATCGCTCAGGTACGGCAGGTCGCTGGCGACGTCCTGATCTTCGCGCACGGACATGTCTTGCGCGTGCTCGCGGCTCGCTGGCTGGACGAGCCCCCCGCCGGAGGCCGACACTATGCGCTGCAAACCGCGGCGCTCAGTGTGCTGGGCTACGAGCACGAGGACCCGGTGATTAGCCGGTGGAACCTGCCTGAACCAGAACCCAGAGGCGCTTGACGTGGACCTCGGGTGATCTGCTACGGTGACGGTCAGCAAGCCCCGTCGACCCAGGGAAGGAGGGAAGCGAGGTGGGACTCTTTTCCGTGCATTTGCGCTCGGAGCACAGCCCAGCACATGCCGGGCGCCCGGTCGCGACGTTGTCCGTCCGCCTGCGACAGTCTGCTCGAGCCGCCCTCCGCGGTACGCGGAGCGAGGTAGCCGCCGCGCTCCGCGAGGCGAGGCTGGCCGCAATCGCCGCGACCAACGACGCCCGAATTGTTGCTATCTCGCTGGTCCTCGCGGCGCTGGCGCTGGGCCTCGAGATGGCGGCAAGCTTCCATCTGTTATAGGGTTACTCTATAGAATCAATCGCCAGAAACGATTGGACCGATGATCGGTTAGTTGATACGGTGGCTTCCATGATCAGCATGGAACCGCGCAGCCGTCAGCTTCGTGAACGCGACGACTACCAGCCCTGCCGGGCCGAGATCGCCGAGTGCGGATGCCCCGACGACTGCGAACGCGATCACGGGAACGAATAGCCGAACCCTGATGTCGAAAGTGGCCGTTCCGCAGACCAACCAGTTGGTCGCCAGCCCGCTGTTACCCGACGGATTCAAGGTGCCGGCCTCCCGTTTCGTGCACCCGAGCACGCGCATGCGCGGGCTGCTCGATACCGAGCCTTTCCTCTTCGGCCCCGGCGTCTACGACCCGATGGGCGCCCAGCTGGTGATGTACTACGGCTTCAAGGCCGTCTACTTCAGCGGGTACTCGTTCGCCATCGGCCACCTGGGCACGACCGACATGGACCTCTATTCCAACGTCGAGATCGCGGATGCCGCCCGCCGGACGGTCAGCGGACTTCGCAAGTTCCAGCTGACGATGGCCGTCGGCGATCCCGAGAAGGGCGTTGCGCCCCGCCACCTCGACATCCCTCCGGTGATCGTCGACATGGACGGCGGCTACGGCAACATCTTCAACGTGCAGCGCACCACCGAGCTCTATGTCACCGCCGGCGTCGCCGCCGCACATATCGAAGACCAGGTACTCCCCAAACGCTGCGGCCATATCGGCGGCAAAGCGCTGATCCCGGTCAACGAGATGGTCGGCAAACTGCGCATGGCGCGGGCGGTGGCCGACGACCTCGGCAACCGCGACTTCGTCATCATCGCCCGCACCGATGGACTGAGCGCCGTCGACGCGCCCGAGTCACTCCGGCACATGGAACTCGCCGTCGACCGCGGCCTGCGCTACCTGGACAGCGGCATCCCCGACCTGCTCTGGTGCGAGTTCCCCACCTCCGATCGTGGCAGCGTCGAGACCTTCACCGAGCAGATCATGAAACGCTTCCCCGACGCGCGCTTTGCTTTCAACTGGTCGTCGTCGTTCAAGTGGTTCTCGGAGCGAAACCCGATGACCTTCGCCGAGCTCGGCGACATGGGGGTCAAGTTCATCTTCATCACCCTTGGCGCGCAGCATGCGGAAGGCTACGGGCTCAGCGTGCTGCTGCAGGCGATGTCCAAGGACCAGCAGGACGGCTACATCGCGCTGCAACGGAAGGAATTCGAGGCGGGCGAGGACTTCCCCACGAAAAGCCATCATTTCTTCTCCGGGGTGCCCTACCACCACCTGGTGGGCAAGGCCTACGACGCCGCGCGTCTGGGGCAGGAATTCGTCGAGGCGCTGCCGGAAGACCGGGTCGTCTAGCCCCCACCCCGCCCTCCCCCAAAGGGGGAGGAGAGATGGGCCACGGCGGTGGGATCGGATTCCCGTAGCAGATTTACGAATGCGGCGACCGTGCCGGAGGGCCGCCCCTGGTCGCGGCGCCGGATGGCGACGATCTTCTGCGACAGGGCCGGCGCGTCGGTGACCGCCACCTGGGTCAGGGTCTTTGCCGCCAGCTCGCCGGCGACCGCG
>VBHO01000195.1 GCA_005882045.1 Chloroflexota bacterium
ACGAATATCAGCGCCATCTCCGGCAACGCCTCAGCCACGGTCAGCTGGTCGGCACCGTCCTTCGATGGCGGCACCGGCATCGTGTACTACGTCGTCACGCCGTCACCCAGCAGCCCGACGGTAACCGTGGCCGGCAACGTGACGAGCGCCGTGGTGACCGGCCTCACCAACGGCACCGCGTATACCTTCACCGTGGTGGCCCTGACCAAAGTGGGGTGGACCGGATCCGCCCCGTCGAATGCGATCACGCCGTCCGCCTGGATCGGCCAGTTTCGGGCGCTGGCACCGGCGCGCATCCTAGACACGCGCAACAACATCGGCGGCATCGGCACCCAGATCCGCGGCGGCCAGACCGTCAACGTCCCCGTGGTCGGGACCGGCGGCGTGCCGGCCAGTGGCGTGGCCGCGGTCGTGCTCAATATCACGGTGACGGGGGCGGGGGGCCAGGGGTATCTCACACTCTTTCCGACGGGCAGCCCGCAACCGGCGAGTTCATCGATCAACTACAAGGCCTGGGATACGGTGGCCAACCTGGTGCAGGCGCCCGTGGGGACTGGCGGCGATACCTCGATCTATGTGGGCGGCGCCGCGGTCAACGTGATCGCCGACGTCGTCGGCTACTACGTCAGTGATCTCAGCACCGGGAACGGGCTCTACCATCCGCTGACGCCGGCGCGGATTGCCGATACTCGCGCCGGCATTGGGCTGCCGGTCCCGCCTGGCCCCAACCAGTCGGAGGACCTGCAGGTCACGGGACGCGGCGGCGTGCCCGCTAGCGGCGTCACCGGCGCGATCCTCAACCTGACCGCCACCAGCCCGACCACCGCCGGCTGGCTCTCGGTCAGCCCGAGCGGCAGCGGGCTTGGCACCTCTAACCTGAACTTCAGTGCCGGCCAGACGATCGCCAACCGGGTCGTGACGGGGGTTGGTCCGGATGGCAAAGTCACCGTTCACAACGGGGCGGGCACCGTGCAGGTCGTCGTCGACGTCGTCGGATGGTTCAGTGACGCCTCCGCGTCCGCCGGCACCACCGGCCGCTATCTCGGCCTCCTCCCGACGCGCGTGCTGGATACCCGGTTGGGCATCGGCGGCATTGGCACCCTCAGCACCGGCCAGACGCTGGTCAGCATCGCCGGCCTCGGTGGGATCCCGCCGGGAGGTGTCGCCGCGGTGATCATGAACCTGACCGCCACCAACGGCACGGCGCCGGGCGATTTCCTCAGCCTCTACCCCAGTGACGTGGCATTCCCGAACACCTCGGACATCAACTTCAGCTCGGGCGAGAGTCGCGCCAATCACGCCGTCTCGCGATTGGGCGGCGACGGAAAGGTCGCCCTCTACAACGCGACCGGCCGCGTCGACGCCATCATCGACGTCGAGGGCTACTACAGCAACTAACCCCGGGGACTAGATCAGCGGCGTAGCTGAAGATCGTCGCGCACCCACACCAGGTTGAAGTTGCGCGCTCGATCCTCGAGACCCATTCGCAGCGACCGCCAGAGCCCGCCGCCAGCGGGGCGCCGCGTGATGGCCGGCTCGTCTTTTTGGGACCAGGCGCGCAGCGCCCCGAAGGAGCCGATCCGATACGGTCGATACCCGGCCGACTGCAGCGGGCGGACGGCATCGCCGATGCCATACCCGGATCGCGACAGCGCATAGAGGTTGACCTCCACTAACAGGACGTCGACCCGTCGCGCGGCGAGGGTCTGGCGCAGGCCGGCCAGCACCCGGGGTTCGTAGCCCTCGACGTCGACCTTGATGAAGCGGATCGGTCGATCGCGGAGGTGGCTGGCCGCGTAGTCGTCGAGCGACAGGAGCGGTGTGGTGACTGCCCGGCTTGCCTGGCCAACGGCGTAACCGGCCTGCCAGGCGGAGGCGTCGTTGACCGGTACCGACGGGTCGAGGCCCAATGAGATCTCGCCCGCTTCGGCACCGATGGCGGCTTGATTCGTGTGCACGTTGGCGAGGCGATTGCGCTCGACGTTTTCCAGGAGTCTCGAATAGTTGAAGGCGATCGGTTCAAAGGCATGAACCTCGCCCGATGACCCGACCGTCCGGGCGCCAACCAGGCTGAAGATGCCGACATGGGCGCCGACGTCGATCATCACATCACCGGGACGCAAGACCCGTCGCGTGAAGTTGAGTTCCTGGGATTCATAGGCGCCGTAGAAGATGCCCCGCTGCACGTAGTCGTTGAAGTCGAGCCTGAGTGTGACGCCGTAGCCGGTGCGATGCACGACTTCCGTCACGCCGTCGCTGATATGGGGATGAAGTCGCTCGGTCACCAGCATCCAACCTTTGACCGGCAGGATCCGCGCCGCCAAGCGCGCCCCGGCGGCGATCGATCGTCCGGTGCGCGATGGTAACCGGGCTGCCTCTCCTGCCATGCACGGATCATATATGCGCTTGATAACCTGACTGGTGATGAAGTCGACGCGAGACGAAGAGCGTCTCCAGAGCGCGCACTACGACGAGATTGCCCGCGAATATGATCGGCATTACTCGGACGAGACCAGTGAGCGCTACCGCGAGCAATTCGTCAATGGGCCGATGACCGAGGGTATCGACCTCAACGGTCGCGATGTCCTGGAGCCGATGTGTGGCAGCGGTTCGACCGCCCAGTACCTGTTATCGAAGGGCGCTCACCTTTCCGGGCTCGACATCTCGCCGGCGCTGATGCAGACCTTCAAGGAGAAGTGGCCGGAGGCGACCGCCATCTGCGGCTCGATCCTGGACACCGGGCTCCCGGACGAGTCGTTCGACGCCGTCTTCGTGGTCGGCGGCTTGCACCACGTCCAGCCGCACCTCGATCCAGCGATCGACGAGATCTACCGGATCCTCCGACCCGGCGGATACTTTTGTTTCGCCGAGCCGCATGCGCGCTCCTTTCCCGATACCGTTCGTCGCCTCTGGTACAGGGTCGATCGCCTCTTCGAGCGCAATGAGGAAGCGATCGACGTCGACGACATCAAATCCAAGAACGGCGCCCGCTTCGATTTCATCACGACCCGGTATGCGGGCAACCTCGCCTACCTGCTGGTCTACAACTCGATGGTCTTTCGTATCCCGCTGCGCTGGAAGCGCGTGTACGCACCTCCACTGCTGGCCGCCGAGGCCGCTATCAACCGGGTGCTGCGTCGCGGGATCTCGTGCTTCGTCGTCTGTCAGTGGCGGAAGAAGCCGGCCTTAGGTGCCGCCCAGCACCTTGAGCACTGACACCAGGCTCGGCTGGAACTGCAGGCTCCAGCTCAGGAGCGCCTGCGCCTGATCCGTCGGATCCAGGTCCTGTCGCTGTAGGCGGACGACCGCGACACCGGTAAAGCGCCGGATGTCGACGCCGGCCGTGGAGACGTGATTGACGTGATCGTTGATGGCGGCGGCGATCAGGTTTTGCTTTCGGAAGTCGTCAGGGGCGTCGTCGGTGACGAAGGCGACCCACACCGTGCCGTGGCTCGTTTCGAGGCGGCTGACGAGCGAGGGATCGAGCGGCTGCCCCGCATCGACGAGCAAGATCGCCGACCGCTGGTGGTGCAGATAGTAGCCCATCGCCTCCTGGACCCAGTACGAGTCTGAGCCGACGTCGATCACGACCGAGTCCGGTGAGCTGTTGGATTGGACGAAGGCGGCGGCGCCTCGCCAGTCATCCTTGGGAAGCTGGTAGGAGGCAACCAGACTCGGGACGACCTGGATCAGCACAATGGTGACGCCGGCAACGCCCGCCAGACCCGCGATCAATCTCGAGCGTCGACCCGCGATTCGACCAAGCCAGGTCGACGCCTCATCGATGGCGAGCGCCACCAGGAGCAGCGCGGCCGGCAGCACGAAGATGAGGTAGCGCGGCCAGAGCGTCACGAGCCCGCCCCGAAGTGAATAGAAAAACGCCGCCACGGGAACGACCATCCAGAGGACCGTCAGCAAAACCGCTTCGGGTTTGCGCCGAACCGTCCAGAACACAGCCAGCACCAGGCCGGCCACAAAGAGCACCAGCACGACCCCTTGCAAGCCAAAGATCGCGAGGTACGACTGCACCTCCGCCAGCGTGGCGTGATTCGCCGGCGAGAACCTGGAGAGGCCGTACTCCTGGTGGTGGAGGAAGGTTCGCAAGATAGGAAGCCACGGCAGATAGCCGAGCAGGATGAGTAATCCGGAACCTACTGCGGCAAAAATATCCCTCCCCCTCAGGGGGAGGCCAGGGTGGGGGCTGAGGACGCGTCTCGCCAGCACGAGGCCGATGAACGCGAACGCGGCCGCCGTCGCCGGCAAGGCAAAGTAATCGTTGTACAGGTTGACGAGCGTCACGATCGAGAAACCGAGCCAGTAGATCAGCCGTGAGCGGGTGACGGCCAGGTAGGCGAGCTGCATCTGCACGATGGTGAGCAGCGTCAGCAACGCATAGGCCGCATTTTCCTGCGA
>VBHO01000196.1 GCA_005882045.1 Chloroflexota bacterium
GACGCCCTCGCGCACGGAGCAATTGCCTCGGTTCACGACCTTGGCGCAGTTGTCGAAGTGGCCGGTCTCATCGGCGAAGGCGATGTTGTACGAGTGGGCGGCCCAGGTCACGCGGGTCAGCTCGGATGAGGTGCTGTACATCGGGTGGAAATCGAACGGAATGTTGGTGCAATCAGTGGACGGAGCCGGTGCGTACTTGACCTGGCCGAAGCCGTTCCGGGCACTTGTGGTCATCGAGCCACTCCGCCCTGAGGTCAGGTCGTTCAGACCGATGAACAGTCCATGCGCGGTGTCGTGCATCGTCACCGTAATACGATCTCCCGAATTCATGAACAGGTCAGCGTTGGGGTCTGGCGTGAAGGTCTGGAGCGTCGACTCAACCGGGTTCGGGGGCGAATTGGGCTGGGGCCGGCCGTTCGTCGTGATGAACGCAAAGTTGACGTACTCGACGCCGGTGCGAGCGGCGCAGGTCGGATTCAGGTCCAGATTGGTTACCGCATTGCTCGACAGGCTGTCGATGTTGAGGGCGGCGCACCACTTCGTGGCGTCGCAGCTGTTGCCCGGGGGCCATTTCACCCAGCCTGGCGGGTAGAACTGCATCTCCATGAACGCGACCCCCGGATGGTTCGGGCTGACGGCCGGGTCGACGATGTTGCTGTCGCTGTCCGGCGTGCAGGTCGTCAGCTGCTCCGGGAAAGACTGCGTATCGCACATCGCCATGCCGAACCAGAAGGCCGGATGGAGCTGGAAGTTAAAGGCGTTGGCGGTGGCCTGCGGAGGATCGCTCGGCAGGGTCAGCTGATACTGCATCCGGTTCCCGGCACCCGCCTGGTTGGAGTAGAAGAGCACCGAGGGCTCGTCATGGCCGACATAGACCCCCTGACCGAACACCTTTTCCGGATCCTGCACCTCCGTACAGGCGACCCGGCCTTGCGAGCAGTCGAGCGCCATATGGGGCGACGCGGCGGCGGCCGACGGAACGGAACCGAAAAGCGCACTGGCGAGGGCGGCAACCGCAGCGAGGCTCAGCCAAGATCGCAACCGTTTCATTTTCCCCTCCTGAATCGAGCTTTACCGGTCCCCTTTTCTGGACAGTATCCTTCGCGATATCGGAAGTCAAGGGGCCGGACAGGCCCCCTGTAGACTTGGGCAGGGCGAATGATCGAGACTGTCGACGTCAAGCGGATCGTCCCGACCGAGAAGCAGTACGCCTGGACCTTTGGCGGGGTCGACCCGATCGCTCGGATCAAGCCGGGCGACGTGCTCGACCTCTACACCGAGGACTGCTTCGGGGGGAAAGTTCGCTCAGAGACAGACCTGTTCAGCAAGGTCTGCGAATACCCATTCGTCAACCCGCAGACGGGACCGTTCTACGTCGAGGGCGCCGAGCCGGGCGATACCCTGGCGATCCATCTGATCGACGTTCAGCCGGCGCGCGATTGGGCGGCGAGCGTCACCGTCCCACTCTTCGGGGCGCTCACCGGCACCCACTACACGCAGACGCTGCAGGATCCGTTGCCCGAGAAGACCTGGATCTATCAGGTCGATCAGGCCTCGAAGACCGTTCGGTTCCAGGCCCTCGATTCGGATTACGGGACGAGCTTCCCACTCGAACCGTTCCACGGCACGATCGGCGTGGCCCCCGCGGCGTTCGAGGCGCGCAACGTGCTGGTCCCGGAGGCGTTCGGCGGCAACATGGATACGCCGGAGGCGAAAGCGGGCGCGACCATCTATCTGGGCGTCAACGTGGCCGGTGGCTTGTTTTCCCTCGGGGACGGCCACTACACGATGGGCGAGGGTGAGACGTGCGGCGTCGCCGTCGAAGGGGCCATGAACACGGTGCTGACGGTTGAGGTCGTCAAAGGGGTCTTCGCCGAGTGGCCCCGGCTGGAGAACGACGACGCGATCATGGTCGCCGGCTCCTACCGCCCGCTCGAGGACGCCTTCCGCATCGCCCACACCCAGATCGTGCAGTGGATCGCCAGGGACACCGGGCTATCGATGATGGACACCTACCAGCTGGTCTCCCAGGCGGCGCGCTCGCGGATCGCCAACGTCTGCGATGCCAATTACACGATCGTCGCCAAGGTGCCGAAGCGCTTCCTGCCTTCGGACATCCCCTGGATGAACGGCGTCCATCAGAAGATGCGCGCCCGAGCCAAGGCTGTGATCGCGGCCCGGCAGCCACGCTAGCGTCATTCGATAGAGGCAGGAAGATGGAGGCCTCCTCCTGCCTCTAGGTCAGCGCAGAATCAGTTGCCGGTCGCGGCGAACCAGGCTCCGCCCGGCGACGTGACGAAGACGATCGGGGCGATGCAGGGGTGCGGTAGTTGGACGGTGGCCCGGATGTGGGAATCGCCTTCCATGCTCGCCGGGAAGCCCGCGGTGGAGACGTGCGTAACAGTCGCCGAACCACCAGCGCCGATCGTTTGACAGCTCACGATCGCCTTGAACGATGGGATGGGGTTCTTGCCCTGCAGCGCTGGCGGGACGGGCGCGTGATCGGCGAGGACCAGGCCTCGAACGCGAACGTTCAGATCGCCGTCACGGTTGAGCGACCCTCGTCCACTCTCGATCATCCAGGGCAGACCGCCGCCCGGCACCCCCCGAATGGGGTTCGCGGACCCGACATATGGTCCCGTGACCGGGGCCATCGTGTCGAATTTCAGGATGGTGTCCGGGTCGGCGCTGGCGGCGGTGCCCAGGCTAACGATGGCGACGAGCACAGCGAAGCCTGCGGGTAGCGCGAGCCGACGGATCTTTTTCACAAACGACCACCTCCCAGGGGCGTTGAGCAGCGTGCCAGCCATGCGCTGGCATGCAGATGGCTACGTTCAATGGTTACGCCGAGTGACGGTCGTGGGCGGTTATCATGCTGCCGAGCGAGGAGGCCGCATGGCGTCAAGAAGCACACGACCGATCACGGAAATCGGCGCGGCGGTCGTCGGGACGGGCTTCATCGGCGAGGTGCACGTCGAGGCGTTGCGCCGGCTGGGCGTCCAGGTGCACGGAGTGGTGGGTTCCAGTCATGCCCGGGCCGTGGAACGCGCCGCCAGCCTCGCGCTACCTCCCGCGTACGAGAGTTTCGAGGCGATGCTGGCTGATGCGCGGGTCGAGGTGGTCCACATCACCTCGCCGAATCACCTGCACTACCCGCAAGCGAAGGCGGCGCTGGCTACCGGCAAGCACGTGATTTGCGAGAAGCCCCTAACCATGACGTCAACGGAGTCAGCCGAGCTGGTCCGGCTCGCCCAGGCGAGCGGGTTGGTCAACGCCGTCAACTTCAACCTTCGCTTCTATCCCATCTGCCGGCACCTGCACCAGTTCGTCGGTGAGGGTGGGCTCGGTGAGGTGCGGCTGGTGTCGGGCCACTATCTGCAGGATTGGCTGCTGCTCGACACCGATTGGAACTGGCGGCTCGATCCGAAGCCCGGAGCTGGGCGGCCAGCTGCGGGCCGTCGCGGATATCGGCTCTCATTGGATGGATTTGACTAGCCACGTCACGGGGCAGCGGATTAGGGCCGTCATGGCCGATTTGAAGACCTTCATCCCGATCCGCCAGCAGCCCGCCGGGCCGGTTGAAACCTTCGCCATGACGGCTGGCCCGACCACGGCCCGAACGATCACCACCGACGATTGCGCCACGGTGCTCCTGCGCTACGAGAACGGCGCGCTCGGCAATATGACGATTTCTCAGATCAGTGCTGGACGGAGGAATACGCTCGAGTTCGAGATCGACGGTTCGAGCGCCGCCGCGGCGTGGAACTCGGAGCAGCCGGACGAGCTCTGGATCGGCCATCGCGGACGACCGAACGAGCTCCTTCCGCGCGAC
>VBHO01000131.1 GCA_005882045.1 Chloroflexota bacterium
CCGCCAGATCTTCAACAGTCCACAACATCCCTACACCTGGTCACTCCTTCGCTCGTTACCGCGCGTCGACGAGCTGAAGCATGACCGCCTGCTCAACATCCGCGGTCTTCCGCCCGACATGACCAACCTGCCGTCGGGCTGTAAGTTCAACCCGCGCTGCCGCTTCCGCGTGGAGCGATGTCTCCGCGAGGAACCGCCGCTCGACAAGGTGGACCCGGGCCAGTACGCGCGCTGCTGGGTGCTGATGCGCAACGCCCTCAAAGATGAAGGCGGCGGCTGAGTCGCCCGGGCAACCCGTCCCCGCCACCGGCGGGGAGGTGCTGGTCCGCGTCCAGGACGTGGTCAAGCACTTCCCGGTGGGGGCCGGCCTTTTCGGCGGCCAGGTGGTTCACGCTGTCGATGGGGTCAGCTTCGAGATCCAGGCGGGCGAAACCCTCGGCCTGGTCGGTGAGTCGGGCTCCGGCAAATCGACGCTCGGCCGCGTGATCGTCCAGCTGCTCCCGGCCACCTCCGGCTCGGTCTTCGTCGAGGGCCGCGAACTCACCACGCTGCACGGGGAAAAACTGCGGCGAGTGCGGCAGCGGATGCAAATGATTTTCCAGGACCCTTATGGCTCCCTGAATCCGCGGATGACGGTCGGCGCGATCATCGGCGAGCCGCTGCGCAACTTCGGCCTCGGCCGCCGCAAGGCGGTCGAGCGCGCCGTGCAGGAGGTGATGCGGATCTGCGGGCTGAATCCGAACTTCGTCAATCGTTACCCGCACGAATTTTCCGGCGGGCAGCGGCAGCGCATCGGCATCGCCCGCGCACTTGTGCTCCGACCCAGCTTCATCGTGGCCGACGAACCCATCTCTGCCCTCGACGTCTCGATCCAGGCCCAGATCGTCAATCTGCTGGAAGACCTGCAGGCACAGTTTCATCTGACCTATCTCTTCATCGCGCATGACCTGTCCGTGGTGCGCCATCTGAGCGACCGGATCGCCGTCATGTACCTGGGCAAGATCGTCGAGCTCGCACCCAGCCGCGAGATCTACACCAAGCCGCTGCACCCATACACCAAGGCCCTGCTCAGTTCGATTCCGGTGCCGGACCCCGTCCTGGAGGCGCAGCGCCGGCCCATCCTGTTGAAGGGCGAGATCCCGTCCCCGGTCAATCCCCCGACCGGCTGCCGTTTCCATACGCGCTGTCCGATCGCCAAGTTCCCGATCTGCGCCGAGCAGGAACCGCCGCTGGAGGCGAAAACATCCGGGCACTGGGCGGCCTGCCACTTTTCCGACAGAGTGTCGGCGTTCTAGTCCCTCGCCAACGAGCCGTCCATGATCGCGCCCGGCAAGCGTCGCTCCTTCCAGCGTCGGGTGCTCGCCTGGTATGCGGCGCACGGTCGCGATCTCCCCTGGCGCAAGACGCGCGACCCGTACGCCATCCTCGTCTCCGAGATCCTCTCCCACCAGACGCAGATCTCCAGGGTGATCCCGGTGTACGAGACTGTGCTTGCGCGCTACCCGACCGCGGAGGCGATGGCCGCGGCCCCCATCGAGGCGGTGAAGGCGATCACAGATCCCCTCGGCTACAAGATCCGCGGGCGCTGGCTGCATGGCGCCGCCCTGCAGGTGGCCGATCGATTCGGCGGTGTGATGCCGCAGACGCTGCCGGAATTGCAGCGGCTTCCGGGCATCGGGCGGTACACCGCGGGCGCCGTCATGAGCTTCGCTCACCAGCGGGATGCGCCGGTGCTGGACACCAACGTCGCCCGGCTGCTGCGGCGCTATTTCGGCGTCGTCGCGTCGCCACGTGCCCGGACCCGAGAGCTCTGGTCATTAGCCGCCGCCGTCATTCCTAAAGGAAAGGGCTACCTGATCAACCAGGCGTTGATGGATCTCGGGGCGATGCTGTGCCGGGCGAAAGGGCCGCGCTGCGATGCCTGCCCGCTCCGACGCAGTTGCGACTTCCGGCGAATGGCACGACAGGGGTCACGGCGACCGCTGCCCTGACGCATCGTTCGCTAGGTCCGGACCAGCCGCTCCTACCGCGTTCGGGCCACGTCTGCGTCGTCGAGGAAGATCCGGCCGGTGTCGGCAATTCGCTCGGGTTTGCGGGCCACGAAGTAGATCAGCAAGGCGATCCCGGCGACCATCCAGATGCCGATGATCAGCGGAGCCAGATTCGATGGCGGTGAGAGCGCAACGATTCCCAACCCGGCGAAGTCGATCCCAAAAGCGGCGATCAACGCCGGCAGGAAAATCAGGCTGCCAACGATCGGGACGATCCCGTTTGACAGAAGGTTGAACTCTCCGCGACGCTCGCGGAGGTAGAAAACCAGGTTACTGAGATTGGTGAGGATGTAAATCGTGACCACGACAATGGTGGCCACGGTGCCGAGCAGGGCAAAGGCAGGAAGCGCACCGCCGGCCAACAGCCCGAGCCCGATAGCCAGGACGATGCCCCCAACGGCCTGAACGTTGACGGCGACGTAGGGAGTGCGAAAGCGCGGGTGTACCTGCTGCAACATGCGAGGCAGCAGACCGATCCGCGCCAGAGAGTAGCCGACTCGGGTTGCCGCGTTCGCGCCGGCATTCGAGTTGGCGATGGCACTGTTCAGCACGGCAAGGATCACGATGATGAGGCCGGGACCCCACACGGCCTGTGCCAGACCCGACCAGGGATCGCCTCCATTGAGTGTGACGAAGCCGTTTTTCGGATCGGCCATCTTGCTGGGACCGAAGTAGACGGTCGCCGCGTAGTAGCAGAAAAGATAGAAGAGACCGATCAGCAGCGCTGACAGAAAGACGGCACGGGGAATCGTCTTGCGCGGTTCCTTGACCTCCTCAGCCAGCGGCAGCGACGCCTCGAAGCCGATGAAGGCGAGGATCGCGAAGATCATGCCCGGAAACACGGATCCCCAGCCCTTTGTATTGCCGGTGTTTGGGCCGAAGACGGACAGGGTGTTGTTGCTTCCGGCGGCAACGACGAGCGTCAGGGCAAGCGCGAGGAACACGACGATTTCGAAGGTACCCAGTGCCACGCCGGTCCGGGTCGAAAGGCGGATGCCTCGATAAGTGAGAAACCAGACGATCAGGCCGGCGCCAGCGGCGAAGGGCGCCCAGAGCCAGGTTGGCCAGCCGAAGTGCGAGGTCAGGTTGGCCGCCAGCTCATTGCCAAAGATGAGGTACAGCAGCGGCGCCACGAGCGGCTCAGCCAGCATGAAACCCCAGGCGACCAGGAAACCAACGTAGGGATGAAGTCCACGGGAACTGAACGTGTAGAGGCCCCCGGCCGAGGGTAGGTGACGCGCCAGCTGTCCGATGCTGATGGCGACGAATAAGCACGCGATCAGCGCCAGCAGCACGGCGAGTGGGATGCTCCCACCCGCGTACGGAACCCCGACGATGATGGAAAACGCGACCGCGGCGGCCGGTGCCATGTGGGTGATGGACTGGAACAGGGTTGGCGCTAGCCCGACGGCGTTTCGCTCGAGTCGATGCGCGTCGACAGTGGTGCTCATGAGTCCCTCCTCCTTTTAGGCGCGAACATAACATTTCGACGCGAGGCGTTGCAACGCCGAGCCCGGTTAGCTGTCTGTCCGAGTCTCGGCGGCCTGTTCGTGCGCGAGTGTCGCCTCGGCGTCGGCGCGCGAGATGACGCCCAGGAGGCGGCCTTCGGCGGTCGTCACCAGGCTGTTGGTCTGGATCTCGTGGTCCCGCATCGACTTGAGCAGTTCCTCCAGGGTCACGTTCGGCCGGAAGGTCTTGGGGCCGGGCCGCATCACCTGTTCGGCGGTCGCCTTTGGGTCGGCGTCGAGCTCCTTCTTTCGTAACAGCCCGAGCACCACCCCCTTTGAATCGACGACGACGCAGGTGTCCCAGCCTCCAATGCGTCGCCGGATATCACCGATGGTTTCCGTCGGGCTGCAGGTCGGCACGTCCGACCCCGCGACGTCGCCGATCCAGATCTCGTCGACAGCCTTGCCTTCCCGTGGCTCGTTATCCTCGTACCAGGCCTGTTTCCCGGGCTTGTAATCGATCACCCTCTTGAATCCGAGCGTCTCGAGCCGCGACGCGGCCCGCGGTGAGAGGTCTCAGCCGAAGTCGTTGCAGTAGACGATAACCGGCCGGTCGCGATCAAGTCTCGCCGCCGTCGTCGCGTCCAACCGCTTGAGCGGGATATTGATCGCACCTGGGAGGTGATCGTGCTCGAACTCGGCTTCGCTGAGCACGTCGACCAGCTGCGCCCCCTGCTCGAGCAGCCGCTTGACCTCGGACACGGAAAAGACCTGTGTGGACATCGGTCTACTTTACGCGGGCCACATTTTTCCCTCCCCCTCTGGGGGAGGGCAGGGTGGGGGCGGGCTCAGCGAGCTCGCATCCGGTTGTTTTTCGGAAGGTGCTCGACCTCGACCAGGCCCATGCCTCGACGGTTCCTTCCGCGGCCGGTTCCTGCTCGTCAGCGCTGCCGAGCGGCATGCAGTCACCGCGCTGCTTCGGCATCTTGTGCAGGTCGTCCAGGGCGCGCAGCTGGTAGCGGACTTCGGTCTTTCCCACCTGGACCTCCTCCCTCAGCGAGCCCACACGCCGACCGGCTTGAAGTCTAGCGGCACGTCGACCAGGATCAGCTCGCTCGGCTGCGTTGCGCGCAGGCGCAGCTCCGGCTCCTCGCCAATCTTGACGGCATCCCCGGTCGACAGTTGGTCCTGGCCGACGACCAGGTTGCCCTCGATCAAGTACAGATAGCCGCCACGCCCCGATGGAAACCCGTGCGAGACCTCGGTGCCGGACGGGAGCGCCGCCACGTAGACCGCAGCAGCGTCCTGGTGCACCTTCAGCGCCTCCGCATCGGGTCCAATCACCTGCAGCAACCGACCGGTGCGCTGCTCTGTTGTGAACTGACGCTGCTGGATACCGGGTGGCAGGCCGGGCGTGTCGGGAAGGATCCAGAGCTGCAGGAACTCCATCGGCTCGGTCCTGGATGCGTTTTGCTCGGAGTGCAGAGCCCCGGAGCCCAGCGTCATCAATTGGACGCCGCCCGGTTGCAGGACGCCATCGTTCCCGAGGCTGTCGGCGTGCCGGAAGCTGCCCTTCCAGACGTAGGTAATGCCCTCAACGTCGGCGTGCGGATGCATCGGCCAGACCGCGCCTGGAGCCAACTGATCGTGGTTGAATACCCGAAGCGGCCCGACGCCCATCTGGCGCGGGTCGCGGTAGCGATCGAAGGAGAAATGCCAGCGGGCCACAAACCAGCCGCCCTCTTCGCGGTGGATCTCGCGGTCGCGGCGCAGCTCCAGCATGCGTTCCTCTATGGGATCTGAATCGAACGCTTGGACAGCCCCATCCAGTAGCCCTCGATGATGCTCGGAAGTGGCTCCCCATTGCTGTCGCCGGCTCCCAGCGTCACGAACAACGGCGCCAGGTGTTCCGTCCGAGGATGCGCGTACCTGACGGCAGGTGCGCGATGGACAAAGTCCGACAGTTCATCAACGTCGCCGTCTTCGAGCGCCTGATGGGCCCAGGCATCGAACTCGCTTGACCATGCCGGTGGTGGCGCATCCAGCCGGAAGTCCCGGATGTAGGGCAGGCCGTGGGTGAGAAAGCCGCTGCCGATGATCAGCACACCCTGATCGCGAAGCGGTCGCAAGCGGCGGCCAATGTCGAAGAGCTGTTCCGGGTCGAGGCTCGGCATCGACACCTGCAGCACCGGCACGTCAG
>VBHO01000132.1 GCA_005882045.1 Chloroflexota bacterium
GGCAGGATCCACAGCAGGGCCGAGGCGGAGGTTGGTCCCGAATTTTGCGGCGGCGGCAGAGCGATCGCGGCGGAGGTCGAGACCCAGCTGGCAACGTCGGGTCCCTCACCAGCGGTGAGCTTCAGCGTTGGGGTCGTCCCGTCGGCGAGCCCGGCGGCTGGCACCGGGCTGTGGGTTGATAGATCGGCGGCCAGCGGAAGCGTGCCAATGAATAGCAGAGCGACGGCGAGCGCAGCCGGCAGGCGCCAGCCGAGGCGACCTCTCCCGGCCCTCTGTCGCTCCCGGGCCTCAAGCGGCGACACAAAGCGCACCAGCGCGAAGCGCAATGCACAGGCGATGACCAGGCTGGCCAGGATGGCGGTCTTGGTCCAGAACTCGAGCGAAGTCGGGCCGATCAACAACACCGCCAGGATGGCCACCACAATGCCGAAGGCGATACGCGCCACGGGCCGTCGGGGACAGTTCTCGGGTCCGGGATCATGAAAAGGCCGAAGACCAGGAGTTCGGGCGAGGTGACCAGGATCTGCCAGAGTTCCCGTCCGCACATGGGGGCCACGTGCCAGCTGGCAACCATGCAATGGTCGGGCACCAGGGCAAGGGCCACGGCGGTAACGGCGGCAAACCCCGCCATGAAGGCGATCTCGAGGCCGAGTAATCGAAGTTCCCAGGCGATCAACAGCCCGCCAACCACCAGGACCGCGTAGGTCACAATCAGCCATGGACCGGGCGGGATCCACCACAAATCCTGCGGCTCCGTGAGCTTGGGCCCGAGTGCCACGAAGGCGATGACCAGGCCAAGGTTCGAGGGGTTGAAGATATGGCGCCCACGCCAGCGGATCAGGTACTTCGACGCCATCGACACGGCCACCACGCCGATGAAGATCCAGATCCCATGCGTGCTCCACCATTGGCCGTGCAGTGTCCCGGGAGTTCGCAGGATGAAGGCGGTGCTGTTGCCCGTCAGCAGACCGCTCGCCGGCCACATGATCGCGCTGTCCTTGAAGAAGGCGACGGCGAATTCGATCAGTGCGCCGGCCAGAAGACAGATGAGAATCTGCGCCACCGAGAGCCGGAAGCCGAGCACCGTCTGGCCCAGCACCTGGAGCGTCACCAGCACCGCGGCCACGTGCATTCGGGGATCGCGGAGGCTGGGGAGGATGACCGTGTATTCCCGGCCGAACAGCCGAACCGCCCGGCGTTTGGCGCTCACCACTGAGTAACGGTTGGAATACCCAACGCGTTACAGCCTCAAGCCTTTGTTAGCATTTCGCTCCCTTTCGCAGGCGTCGTACCGAGCGCGTTCGGGATTGGTCGGAGCCGTTGTCGTCGCTGCGCTCTCAGCCTGTGCCCTTCCGTTCGCTCTCGACCTGCCCACGACGCGCAGCCTCGAAACCGGCGCGACCGGCACCCTGCTCGCGGCGGACAGCTTCGAGATCACGGGGTCGTACAGCGAAGGAAGCAACCGGTGGTCGATCGACCTGCAGCTGAGCCGGCCGAGTGCCGAGCACGTCACCGTCACGACATCCGATGTCAGGCTCGAGGCGATCAACCTTGGCACCGAGGCCTATTTTCGCGGGCAGCAGTTTCTGTCGGCACACATGGGCAGCGATCTCGTCTCTCGCAGCTTTGTCAAGGCAGCGGGTAATGGATGGTGGAAGGGCTCGGCCGGGCACGTTCCTCAGCTGACGGACCTGACCGATGGTGATGCCTTCAGGTCGACCTTCCTCGGGCAGGCGGTCACGCAGCGCATCGACCACGTGTCGGTGGATGGAATCGATGCGGTCGAGCTGTCCAGCGTTCGTGGAGATGTGTTCATCACCGCGCAGGCGCCCTATCGCGTGCTTCGCGTGCGCCTGAAACACGGTGTTGTCGTCGACGGCATTCGCGACGCTGACCTTCGGTTCGTCAATTACAACAGCGACTTTCGGATCGCAGCGCCTGTCGGCGTCATCGATTTCTCGAACCTCAGCACGCTGCCTCCCATCTATACGGTCTTATCGGTCGACACGTCGGGATGTGCCTCGCCCTGTGTTGTCTCGGCCGTGCTCAAGAATCTCGGCGGCATGACCGGCGCTAGAGCGCCATCGACGATCACCTTCACCATGACGGACACGGCCTCTCGACAGGCGGTCGGACGTTGCCAGACGCAGGTCGTGCCGGACGTCGGCTACAACGCAACGACGACGGTCAGCTGCACGATCGGCGACCTCAGCGCCCAGCATTCAAACGCGGCCACGGTGACGGCGACGCCCGACAACCCGGGGCGCGGCTAGGATCGTGACAAAGGTCGCGCTGGCCGCATGGGGCCTGGTGATTGCTCTGTTAGGCGCTGAGGTTGGACTCGCGGTATTCCGCCCCTGGACCATCACGTCGCCCTGTCGCTATCTGGCTCCCAGCCGTCCAGCAGGCTGGTCAAGCCCTCCGCTGCTGGCACGTGTCCAGACGTCGCGGTCCGCAGGCTCGAGCAACCGCAGACGATCCCGCGGAGCGCCTGGATCCATGCTTCGGACGGGGTCAACGTTCGGGCCGCCCCCTCGTCTTCGGCGACCCGCCTTGTGACGTTACCGACCGGGACGCAAGTGAGCGTCCAGGAGGAACAGAGCAAACCCGATGGCGTCTGGTATCGAATTCGTCTGAGCGACGGGCGCGACGGTTGGCTGAGCGGGCGTTTTACGACGACCTATCCAATCAGCCCGGCCTCAACCGACTCGCTGAAGATCTGGCTCCCCGCTGGCTATCAGTTCCAGTCCGTGGCCGCGGGGAAGGCGGAGGCGCACTACAAGAACGGGCCGCAGACGCTGCTCTACGTCGAGAGTGGCTCCAGTGCGAAGGCACCGGCGGAGCCTGTTGTGCCGTCCGGCCTGCCGCGCCGGTCCGCGTGGACGGTGGTTGCCGCTGAGCCGACGCTTGTCGGCGACCTTCCCGCCACCGACCGCGTGTTCAGCATCAGGCTGGGCGGCAGCGGTTGTCCGGCGGTGGTCCACCAGGTCAGGATCGCGACGACCGCCCATTACTACGACTTCATCTTCCTGCTGGATGCGCCGAGCTCGTCAGTCGTTGCCCAGTTGCTGGACAGCGCGACGGTCCAATAGGACCCGGGCCGACGCTCTAAGGCTCAGGCCCTTTCAGGTTGGCTCAGGACCGCGGGAACGCCCGTGGGGCTCACGATCAGCACGACGTTCCCTGTCTTCTGCTCAGTCTCGACATACCTCGTCGCTTCGACCACGTCCTTCAATGGGTAGCGCCGATCGATGACCGGCCGGTACCTCCCGGCCTCGATGAGCTCCTTGAGGAATAGGACGTCCTGTTTTGTTTGTCGAGGCGGTATCTGGAAGAGCACCTTCTTGCCCCCGAGACGCGGGGTCACCAGCGCCCACATAAGATTCGCGAACCCGTCGGTTGGCAGGAAGATCCCGTGCGGCTCCAGCGAGCCGCGGCTCCGCCTGAACGACAGCTTGCCGACGGCGTCGAAGATGACGTCGTACGTCTGGCGGTTTTTGGTGAAGTCTTCCTGCGTGTAGTCGATGACTCTATCCGCTCCAAGCGATCTCACGAGCTCGAGGTTCTTGGTGTTGCACACGGCGGTGACGTCGGCGCCGAAGTACCTGGCCAGCTGGACGCCCGCGGTGCCGATGGCGCCCGACGCCCCGTAGATGAGGATCCTGCGTCCCTTTTTGAGATCCGCCTGTTTCAGGCAGGTCAGTGCATTGAGGGCTCCGTCACAGATCGGCGCAGCCTCCTCGAAGCTCATCCCGGCCGGCATGGGCGCGATTCGGGCGCTCACCGGCAGCGCCATGAATTCCGCGTGTGCCCCGAACCTGAGCCCACTGGTGCCGAAGACCTGGTCGCCGACCGCGAACTCGTTAACAGCCGCGCCAATGACTTCGACCCCTCCCGCAAATTCGGTGCCGAGGACGCGGTGCCTTGGCCGGCGGACGCCCGAGACAAGGCGGCTGAGGAATGAGATGGCCAGACCGCTGCGTCGGTTGGCTTCACGTGTCGCAGTGTCCAAGCGGTTGACCGTCGTGGCGTGGACCTTGACGAGGACCTCGTCCTCCCCGGTGACGGGCCGCTCGATGTCCTCGACTCGTAGAACCTCCGGCGGCCCGTACCGGTCGTAGACAACCGCTCTCATTTCATTCCGCGTCCCGCTACGGTCCCGAGGTCCCGACGCA
>VBHO01000133.1 GCA_005882045.1 Chloroflexota bacterium
CGAGCGTGCCGTTCGGTCGCACCACCCGCTAACGCGCTATACTGCCGCCGAATTCGTCCATCTGGTCGTTCGGAGGTAGTCAATGGCCGCAGCAGCAGCGCCCGCCGCCGTTACCGGAGCCAAAGCCGGCTTCTGGATCCGCGTCGTTGCGTTCATCATCGATAGCATCATCGTCGGCGTCGTCAACGCGATCATCGCCGCCATCCTCAACAGCTCGACCACCGGCCGTAGCGGAATCCAGACGCTCCTGGGCATCATCTACTTCACCTACTTCTGGTCGTCCAGCAGTCCCTGGCCGGGTCAAACCGTCGGTGACAAGCTGCTCAGTCTTCGGGTGATTAGGACGGACGGCAGCGACCTCACCATTGTTCAGGCGTTGATTCGGTACGTCGGGCTGTTTATCTCCTTCATCGTCATCTTCATCGGCGTCATCTGGGTCGCGTTCGATCCCAACAAGCAAGGTTGGCACGACAAGATCGCCGGCACCTACGTGGTCAAGGTCTCCTAGCGCGTCACTGCTGCGCCGGTTCCGGCTCGATCAGAAAGACCGGATGGTCGGCCGGATCCGGCAGCGCGGCGAACTCTTTGGCGACGAATCCTCCGTACTTGCGCCCATACTTCTGGACGTAGGCGGCTACCAACGGGCCGCGCTGCGCCACCGGGATTTCCGTTGCGGCGAAATGCACCCTTCGTCCGCCCGCTCGTAGCTCGCACTTGCCTACCGCGCGCAGATTGCGCGCCCAGTGCGTGTTGCCTCGCGGCGCCACGAGGTAGCGCTTTCCTTCGTAGTCCAGCGGCAGGACCGGCATGGTATAGCGCCGCCCGGAGCTCCGTCCCTTCACCGTCAGCGCGGGGACGAGCCCGAGCGCGGTCAGCAGGGGATTCATCAGCTTGTTGTTGAAAAAGCCCGACTTCCGGTAGGGCGCTGCCTGGCTCACGTGAGTGCCCGGTCGAAATCCGCGATCAGGTCGTCGATGTTTTCCAGGCCGGTCGAGCACCGCACCAGGCCGTCGCTGATGCCGGCGCCGGTTCGCTCGGCCGGATCCAACCCTCGATGCGAGGTCGAGGCCGGATGGCTCAGCGTGGTGGCAACATGGCCGAGGCTCGGCATCAGGCGGACCAGTTGCAGGCGCGACAGCATCGACTCCAGCGCCGCTTTGCCGCCCGCAAGCTCGAAGGAAAGCAGGGCGCCGGCGCCACCTGGCAGGAGTTTGCGGGCTCGCGCGCAATAGGGACTGCCCTCCAGCTCGGGATAGTTGACCTGGCGCACGGCCGCATGCCCCTCGAGAAAGCGTGCGAGCTGCAGCGCGTTCGAGGTGTGCCGCGCCATCCGAACCGCGAGCGTGCGGATCCCACGCAACGTCAGCCAGGCATCGAACGGCCCGAGGGTCGGACCGAAGGTGTGGGCGAAGGCCCGCGCCCCCTCGATCCACGAGGGCGTACCGACCACGAGGCCGCCGATGACATCGGCATGGCCGCTCAAATTCTTGGTCGCGCTGTAGATGACGACGTCGGCGCCCCACCGGTTCGGCTGACTCAACGCCGGCGTCGGCACGGTGTTGTCGACCACGAGCAGCGCGCCGGCCTCGTGGGCGATCGCGGCCAGCGCTTCCAGGTCAGGAACGCGGATCAGCGGGTTGGTGCACATTTCGCAGAGCAGCACGCGTGTTTGCGGGGTCACGGCTCGCCGGACGGCGTCCATGTCCTGGAAATTCACGATGGCGCTCGTGATCCCAAAGCGCGGCAGGTCGTTGCGAAGGAAGGTGACCGTGGTGCCATAGCAGTCGTGCGCCGCCACCACGTGATCGCCCGCATTCATCTCGCTCATGAGCGCGACCGCGATGGCCGCCATGCCCGAGCCGACCGCGACCGCGTCGAGCCGGGTCTCGAGCCCGTTGGCCTCGAGGCCGGCCACCGCCGCCTCGAGCTGGCGGTGATTGTCCGTCCCCCACCGGCCATAACCGCGATGCTCGGCCATCGCCGCATCGAGGGTCTCGAGGTCGGGGTAGCCGCTCGCCGAGCCGACCGTGATGTCCGGGGTGATCGGCGCGTCTTTCCGGTCCAGGGTCGGCTCGCCGGCATGCACGGCGACCGTGTCCGTATGCGGCATCGCGTCAGCCTACCTGAAGCCGCTCGAACCTCAAGATCTGCTCCGCGTCGCCAATGCCTTCCAGGATCGCCAGCCCGGCCTTCATCTCGGCAGCATCGGCCGTGATCAGCGCGCGCTCGCAACGGACACGGGCGGCGTACGGCCGCGCACCCACACGATCGAGCAGCGTGATCGATCGATCGAGCCGGCCCACGTCGCGCTCCGCCCTGCCGAGGGCACGCTCGGCCTGGGCCTCCAGCACCGGGTACTCGGACCTGTGGCAAAGCTCGAGGACCGATAACAGCCCGGTGGTTGATGGCAGTCGGTCCTGGTCGAGCAGCCGGCTCAACCCGCGCTCGAGCCGCTCGATCTGGAGCCGCGGTGCGAGAACGAAATGCTCCACGGCCTCCTGGCACGATCGGAGGTCGGCGCTGCCATAGCCAAGCCAGAGCCGAAATGCCGTCCCTTCGGGGAACGCCGCTGAAATCTCATCGTGGATGCCGCCGTACAGCTCGACCAGGCGCTCGTCCTGTCGGGCTCGCGCAACATCAACCGCCGCCATGAAACCCCTCAGCGCGTAACCGGCGGAGGATTGCCCGGATTCGATCAGTAGCAAGCGCGCCCGCTGGGCCATGGCAAGGCTCTCGTCCCATCGTCCCAAAAGCGTGAGCACATAGGTCCGCCAGGCCACCAGGTGAAGGGTCACCGCGGGGACCTGTCCGGGTTGGACCCGGGCGAGTCCCTCCGCCGACACCCGTTCGGCCTCCTCCAGTTCACCCAACAGTGCCGAGCTCCAGACCACCATGCTGTGCGCGTCGACCTTCTCAAACAGCTCGAGCCGGTCCTGGATCGCCAGCCGCTGCCGCGAATACTCGCGACTCCTTCGCCAGTCGTCCTGGATCTGGCCGGTTCCAGCCAAGGCGTCAAGGGCCATGCTCTGCAAGTTCGGATCATCGAGCCGGCGGGCGATGCTCAGCGCTCGTTCGGCGCTCGCGTCCGCTTCGGCGATCTCAGCGTCGGTGGCGAACCGGTCGGCGGCGCGAATCCAAAAGGGAAAGAACCCCTCGGCCGCAAGATAGGCGGCCATCACCCGCTCATCGGTGACGTGGGCGGCCACCGCTCGAGCATCCCGACGCAGTTCCGCCATCGCGTCCTCCGGGAGACGGTTCGCGACGGAGCCCTGGAACCTCATGTAGGTGCTGAGCAGCCCGGCGAGAATCCTCAGCTGCTGGGTCGGCCCTCGACCCTGCTCGCGGCAGAGTCGCAAGGCGGTTTGGAACGCCTCGATGATCGCCTCTCCAGACTCGGCCATCTCGCCGAGGCGTTGGTAGAGGTCGGGTAATCGGGCCGGCTCGGCGAGCTCGATCGCGCTTCGCAAATGGCGTCCCCCTTCCACGCTGGCGGCCGCGGCGGCCGCGACGTCGGCGGCGCGGCTGAGCCAGTCGACCGCTTTGCTGCGGAATGGCCGCCTCGCGATAGTGGTAGGCGATCAGCTCGGCCAGCGAATCCTCCCGTTCACCGGCAATGCCCTCCAGCCATTGAGCGGCAGCGGCGTGAAGCCGTCCGCGCTCGGCTCGGGTCAAGGTCTGGTAGGCGACCTCGCGGATCAGGATGTGACGGAAGCCGAAGATATCCGCGCCCGTGGCGCGAAGAAGATCCTTGTCGACCAGCTGCTCGATGACGCCGTCGACTCCCATCAGCGTCGGTTCCAGCGCCAGCAGGCCCGGAGCTCGGAACGCACGTCCGAAAACGGAACCCAGCTGAATGATCCGTCGCTCCTCGGCGGTGAGCAAATCGATGCGGGCCAGCACGGTCGCCTGGACCGTGTCCGGGAGTTGGTCACTGCCGGCGCGCTCCGCCACGGATCGGATCAGCTCGCCGGCGAAGAACGGATTCCCCTCGGCCCGACGAACGATCCGGTCCACCAGCTCCGGCGTGCATCCCTCGAGCAGCTGTTCGACGAGTTGGGCCGTATCCCGATCGCTGAGCGGCTCGAGCGAGATCGACAAGTAGTTGCGCCGGCCTCCACCCCAGGTCGGCCGGCGATCCAGCAGCTCCGGGCGCGTGAGGGCAATCATCAGCAGCGGCAGATCGCCGCGCGGTTGCATCACGAACTCAAAGAGATCGAGCAGGCTGTCGCTCGACCAGTGGAGATCCTCGAACACCAGAACGAGTGGCGCCCTGCGCGCCGCGATTTCGAAGAACGTTCGCCAGGCGGCCAACAGTGCCGAGCGGTCGCTCACCTCCGTCTCGCCCGCTCCAACGGTTGCGGCCAGCAGCTCGACCTCGCGGTCGAGCGCTTCCAACCCGGATCCTTCGAGCCATGCGCGAATCGCGGAGCGGACGGTATGCGACCTGGCGTCCTCGGGTACCCCGATCAGCCGGTAGAGCACGCCGCGCAGCGGCCAGTAGGTCAGCCGCTGCCCGTAGGGCAGGCACTGGGCAATTGCTACGGTGGCGCGAGGCTCGATGGCGGGAAGCCGTTCCAGGAACTCCTCGAGCAGGCGGCTCTTGCCGACGCCCGCCGGCGCGATGATGCTGACCAGGAAGGGACGTTGTTCGTGGAGCGCTCGACCGGCGACGAGCTCGAGTTGCTGCAGATCGGCATCCCGACCGATCAACGGCGTCCTCCTCGCCACGGGAAGGGGCGCCGCCCGACCGAGTAACGAGACGGCGCGGAGGGGTCGCGACTTCCCACGTGCGTCGACCGCGATGACAGGCCCGAAGGCAAAGCCCGCTCTGACGCTGGCCACCGTGCGTTCACCGCAGAGGATGGCCCAGGACTCGGCACCCTGCTGCAGTCGCGCGGCCACGTTGACGGCGTCGCCGCTCAACGGAAAGTCGCCGGTCGCGCTCTCGCGCGCGGCGACCACCTCGCCGGTGTTGATGCCAAGGCGAATCGGCAGCCGGTCGCCCAGGGCCGGGTCGGCACGGACCCGGTCGCGCAGCGTCAGCGCGGCTGCCAGCGCGCGCTGCGGATCGTCCTCATGGGTATGCGGGAAGCCGAAGACCGCAACCACGGCGTCGCCGATGAACTTCTCGAGGATGCCGCCATGCTCGGTCACCGTTTCGCGGGCGACATCGTAGTAGCGGCGCAGCAGGGCTCGCACGTCCTCCGGGTCGAGGGCATCGCCCATCGCCGTCGATCCGGCGACGTCTGCAAAGAGGATGGTGACGACGCGGCGCTCTTCTGCCACGAACCGTTACCGCTTGAGGAAGCGAACGCGCCGGCGACGCCGAAAGCGCTCGCCGGTGCCTTTTGTCACGACGCTGATGCTCCCGTCGTTTTCGAGCACCGCCTGCTTGACATCGCTGAGCTTGTCGATACCGTGTTCGCGAATCGCCATTTCGACGTCGGTCTCGCTAAGCCCTTCTTTCTCCAGCGCCGGCTTGCTGATTTCACCGTCCTGGACCACCACGGTGGGCGGCGGATCGATGAGGGCATCGAACCAGGGCCACCGGTTGCGGACCAGCGCGACCATGCGGTTGAAGACCAGCAGGATGGTGATGATGATGACGCCGCCGGTGACCGAGTTGTCGGGGCCCGTGATCGCGGGCTGCAGCGCATTGGCGACCAGCAGCACGAGCACCAGGTCGAAGGTCGTGAACTGACCGAGTTCGCGCTTGCCGAAGAGGCGGAGGCCGATGAAGAAGACCACATAGATGATGACGGCGCGAATGACGAGATGGGTCCAGGGAATACCGAGCTTGAAAATCTCGCCGATGCCGCCCATATCAGGCGAAGTTTCTCATTCCCTCCCCCGCTTGCGGGGGAGGGCAGGGTGGGGGCGTTAGCGGGTTACCGGGTGACGAAACCCGAAATCGAGCAGTGTCGCCGCGTCGGTGAAATGCTGCGTGCTCCCGAGGACGACCACCAGGATGGTGCGGCCATTGCGGGTGGCAGCTGCGGCGAGGCAATACCCGGCGGCCCCGGTATAGCCGGGCTTGATCCCGATCGCGCCGGGATAGGTCCACAAGAGCCGGTCGATATTGACCGGGTCGAACGCCTTGTGTAGCGGCGTCGCGTAGATCGACACCTGCTTCGACCCCACGATCGCACGCAGGTCCGGGTAATCGGCGAGTAGCGTCGCCCCTACGACGGCGAGGTCGTAGGCGGAGCTGTAGTGATCGGCATCGTCCAACCCGCTGGGGTTGGTGAAGTGCGTCGCCCGCAGATGCAACGCGGCTGCTTTCTGGTTCATGAAATCGATGAACTTCGGCCGGTCGACGATGCCCATCGCGATCGCTTCGGCCGCATCGTTGCCGGAGTCGAGCAGCATCCCCTCGAGCAGCTCGCGCACAGTCAGCTTCTCCCCGGCGCTAATGCCCATGTGGTTGGGTTCGACCTGGGTCGCGGCATCCGGCACCGTGATCACGGTGTCGAGCGGCGTAAGGTCGGCCGCCACCATGGCGGTCATCATCTTGGTGAGGGAGGCTTCCGCGTATCGAGTGCTCTGATCCTGCTGGTACAGGACTTGCCCGGCGGTCAGATCGACGACGATGGCAGCCCGGCCCTTGATCGACGGGACCTCGGCAATAGGATGTGTGCGCAGCCAACTGGCGCTGAACACCGGGACCTTGACCGCTGGCAGCTGGGCAGGAACCGGCGGCCGGGCCGGGGACGGGGTCGCCCGTGGTGTCGGGCGGATGGTCGGCCCAGGGCGAGCCGCGACGGTCGGACGCGCGCTGGCGGTGTGTGCGGTGGCAGCGACCGCGCGCATGTCGCGATGGTTCTGCAACATGGAAAAGGCCCGGCTGCCCAGCAACAGCACGATGACCACGATCAGGAGGCGAATCACGGGTGTGCGCCGTCGCGGACGAGCACGGAGACTGCGGGCCGATCGGCGGCCGCGCGTCCCGAGGCTGTAGCCGGACGTTGGGTAAGACGTTCGCCTCAAGAAGTCGCCTCATGATGGCCAGATCGAGCGGTATTGTCAAGGAAGGAGGTGGTCGGGAATGCCACGGAACGCCTGGAGCCAAAAGCGCGAGCGCCAGTACGAGCACATCAAGGAGAGCCTCGAGGAGCGCGGAACCGGCGAGGACAAAGCCCAGGAGATCGCCGCCCGGACAGTGAACAAGGACCGCGCCCGCGCCGGTGAAGCCAGGCAGGCGAGCCGCACGTCGATCGAGGACATCTCCCCCGAGCGGCGCGGCGGGTTGCGATCCCATACCGGATCGAAGGGCCGGACCTACGAGCAGCTTCGCAACGAGGCGCGCGAGCGAGGCATCAAGGGGCGTTCGCGGATGAACAAAGCCCAGCTGCTGCGCGCCGTCGACGCCAAGAAGCGTTAGAGGTGGAACACCGCCCGTAGCAGCGCGGCGACCAGGGCGCCGGCGATGACGCAGACGATGAAAGGAGCCCGTAGCGCCGCCAGTACGGCGGCAACCAGGACCGCCGGCACCTTAACGTCGAGGTGAATCATGCCGTTTGGGCCGGTGAGCTGGATCGC
>VBHO01000134.1:0-1544 GCA_005882045.1 Chloroflexota bacterium
CAAGATGCTCCACGACGCGAAACGCTGCGGCCGACCTCGGGTTGAAGGCAATCCGCGCCTTTTTGGCAACCGCCGCGTAGCGGGCGGCGTAGGCAGCCAGCGCGGCCAGCGCTGAACCCTCGTCCTTCCCCGCTCGGCACCAACCGGGCCAGTCGAGGGCGGCAGCGAAGCTTCGCTTACTCACAGTCTCGATCGCGACGTCGGTCACGGCGCACCGGCTAGCTGAGGCGCTCGACAATCATCGCCATCCCTTGGCCACCACCCACGCACATCGTTTCCAGGCCGATGGACTTGTTGTCGGTGGCCAGGCCGTTGAGCAGTGTGCACAGGATGCGGGCCCCGGTCATCCCGAAAGGGTGACCGAGCGCGATCGCGCCCCCATGTGGATTGAGCTTGTCGCTGAAGGGATCGATGCCCAGCTCGCGGGCGGCGGGGATGACCTGGGCGGCGAAGGCTTCATTGATCTCGACGATGTCGATGTCGTCGATCGTCATCTTTGCCCGCGCGAGGGCCTGCCGCGAGGCCTCGATCGGACCGAGGCCCATGATCTCCGGCTCGAGCGCCGACACGCCGGTGGCGATGATGCGCGCCAGCGGTCGAAGGCCGAGCTCCTTCGCCTTGCGGTCGGAGGTGATCACGACCGCGGCCGCGCCGTCGTTCAGCGGACAAGCATTGCCGGCGGTGACTCGCCCGTTCTCGCGGAAGGCTGGTTTCAGTGTCCCCAGCACCTCCATCGTGGTGTTCGGCCGCGGCCCGTCGTCCCGCTGCATCGTGGTGCCGTTGTTGAGCGGCACCGGGATGATCTCGCGGTCGAAGAATCCGCCGTCGCGCGACTCGACGGCGCGTGTCTGGCTCTTGACGGCATAGCGATCCATTTCCTCGCGGCTGATCTGCTTCAGGTCGGCCACGTTCTCCGCCGTCTCTCCCATCGCGATATAGATGTCGGGGTACTCCTCGCTGTTGCCGCGCTTGAGCCGCGGGTTCTGGGCATCGGGCATATCGGCGAATCCGTTCATGTACCTCGAGACGCATTCCACCCCGACGGAGAGAAAAGCCTCGCCTTCGCCGGCCTTGATTGCATGGAAGGCCATCCGGCTCGTCTGCAGCGATGATGCACAGTAGCGGGTGACGGTCGTGCCCGGGACATCGAAGCGGGTCAGGATGCTGACCGCGCGTCCCAGGTTGAAACCCTGTTCGCCCGCGGGCAAACCGCAGCCGCAGATGAGGTCATCGAGCGTCGTGGGGTCGAGCTGTGGAACCTTCTGCATTACCTTGGTCGCGACGTGGGCGGCCAGGTCGTCCGGCCGCATCTCCACCAACGACCCCTTATTGGCGCGGCCAATGGGAGAGCGGCCATAGGCGACGATCACGGCATCAGACATGGTGCTCGATCAGATTAGCGCGATCGGTCGCGATGCATGAGCCAGGCGGAGCGCCAACACCGGGCAGACGTCGACGGCGCGCCGGGCGAGCGCCGATAAGTGCTCGGGCAGCGGACCCCTTTTTATGACGGGGTAGCCCCAGTCGTCCAGGCTGATCCGCTC
>VBHO01000134.1:1775-6167 GCA_005882045.1 Chloroflexota bacterium
ATGCGATCGAGATCGTCGGCCTGCGGCGACCGCGTGGCCAGCCGCTGCGTCGCCGCGGCGATCGCCGAGAGCCCGAAGGCGCAGGGTCCGCACTGGCGCGCGCTCTGCGAGGCGAGATAGGCCATGATCCGGGCCGTCGCCTCTACGCCACAGCTCTCCGGCGCGAGGAAGTGGACGACGCCACAGCCGAGCGCCAACCCGCGTGCCCGCATCGACCGCGGGTCCAGTGGCAAGCCCCACTGCTCATCGACCTCACCCCAGCCGCCAAAGTAGCCACCGAGAAGGACGGCCTGGGCGTCACCGCGAAGACCGCCCGCGGCACTCGCGACGTCCGACAGGGTTGATGCGAAATCGATCTCCTGGACCCCGGCATGCTTGACCGAGCCTGATACGGTGATCAGGCCGATTCCGCCTGCACGGCCGTGGTCGATCAACCAATCGTGGCCACGGCGAGCGATCAGGGCGGCCAGCGCCAGGCTTTCGACGTTCTGCACCAGCGTCGGCCGGCCGCCCACGCCGCGGTCGAACGGTCGGGGCGGTGTCGTGGTCGGCCGGGCATCGCCCGCGTTCACAAAATGTACCGCCGCGGACTCCTCGCCGGACACGTAGCCGGCGGGCGCCGTCACGATGCGAATTCGCCCGCGGATCTCCGACGCGCGCTCGGCGAGCGCGTGGCGAATGGCTGCGTCGGCCGCCCGGTGTTCTGTACCGATATAAAAGATGATGTCATCGGCGCCGACCGCGCCGGCCGCGAGCAGCGCACCATCGATCACCAGGTGCGGCCGGGCCGCCATCAGCGATTGGTCCTTGCGACTCAGCGGTTCGCCTTCTGCTCCATTGGCCAACACCACCGCGCGCCCGGACGAGCGCTCGGCAACCGCCCGCCACTTGCGGCCGACCGGAAAGCCCGCCCCGCCTCGACCGAGCAGCCCGCTCGCGTCCAGCGCGGCGATCAGCTCGCCAGACGCCAGCTTCGGAACGGGCCCGAGGCGCTGCCGGTGCGTGGCCAGGCTTTCGTCGGCCGGCCCGATCAGCTCCATTTCTTGACCTGCGGCGCGATGGCCGGCAGCCGACGCCATGCTGTGGGCTCGGCGCGCCTCACCCGCCAGGCGACGGCCGCGATGACGCTACCGACGCAGGCCGCCTCGATAGCCAGCATCCAGGCGAAGCGCGGATCCGTGCCGGTTCCGATGCTGTGAATCAGCGCCACCGGCCACATCGCGTAGGCGAGCCAGTGAACCACGCGCCAGACGCGGGGACCGAACAGCGGGCGTAGCAGGCTGCTGAAGACGATTGCGAGCAGGAGATAAATGCCCACCACGCCGAGGCCGAGCCAGAACCGGCGGTAGGGCGAGGAAAAGGGAACAATGGCGGCTTCCCAGCCGAGGGCCGTGAACGGATCGACGACAGCGGTCACGACGTGGATCGCGAGGAAGATCAGGGTCGTCAGTGCCAGGTTGCGATGAAAACCGGTGGTGAGGAATCGCGGCCACGAGGCTGTCTGCCAGCGCATCACGGAAACGATGCCCAGCACGACCACACCGGTAAGCAGGACCAGGCTGACGATACCGGCGCCCCGCGTGGCGTACCAGAGGAGGGTGTCGTTCACGCCGCCACGCTCGTTGGATCCGGCCAGGGGCCGATGTAGTGGATGGTCCCGTCGTTTTCGACGAGGCGCGCAGGCACGCGGCAGCCGGTCAACCAGTCAATCGCCGCCTCCCCTCGCACGATCGCGGCGGTCGAGGCAACGTTGGCGTCCAGGCAGGTGCCGGCCACCACGGTGACCGTTCGGAAGGGCCCACTGGTCGGCAGGCTGGTCTGCGGATCGATGATGTGATGCAGAATCACGCCACCGCGAGACCAGCGGCGGACGGTCGTGCTCGACGTGGCAACGCCACCCGCCGGCACGCAGATCACATCGCCGTCGCCGCTGGGTTTGACGCGGCTGTCCTCCGCCACCAGGATGCGCCAGCCGCCCGACGGCGACTCGCCGGCGGTACCGATATCGCCCCCGAGGCTGACCAGCACACCGCCCTTGCCCGCAGCCGCCATCGCGGCCGTGGCAGCGAGATCCGCCGCCAATGCCTTTCCCGTCGAGCCGAGGTCGAGCTCGACACCAGGCGGCAACCAGACGGTTCGCGATCCACGGTCGAGGCGAATCGCCCGCCAGCCGGGCACGTGCCAGGCGCGCAGTTTCATTTGTCTCCCCCGCTCCCCCGAATCGATTTCCCTCCCCCGCTCGCGGGGGAGGGCAGGGTGGGGGCCTCCCGCAGCGATGCGTGAGAAATCGTCGTCGTACCCGGCCACGCGAATGGCGTGACCGATGGTGGGATCCACGGCCCCGTCGGTGATGCGTGCCGCTCGCAAGGCCGCGTCGATCGCGGTCGCGAGCAGCGAGCTGACGTGGATCGCGCGTCCTGGGCTCGCGTTCAGGTGGGTCAGCTCGCTATCCTCGCGAAACCGGCTATAGGCGGCATCGACGTCCTCGAGGATCTGGCGCACCGCCGTGGTCGCCGGCTCGAGTCGGTCATCGTGCGTGGTGAGGACGAGCACCGAGGTGCCCAACGCCTTCCAGCTCTTCAGCGCGAGGGCCATTACGAACCGCCGGTGGTCACCGTGCCGCTGCCGCTGCTACCGGTGGTGGGCGCCTGCGGGGCCGATTGCAGGCCGCTGCTGCTCGTCGTCGATGAGCTGGAGCTCGAGCTGGTGGTCGTGTCGGTCGTGGTCGTGGTGCTCTGCGCCGTCGCGGTGGACGAGGACTTTCCCGCATAGGAGGCGGCGGCCGCGTAGCCGACGCCGACCACCGCGATCAGGCCTCCCGCCGTGGCACCGAAGGTCAGTCGTCGCAGGCGCTGCAGCCCGCGATCCCGTTGGGTCGGTGTCAACGAATCCATGACCCCATGGTGCCGCGGGGCACCTTGCAAAATCGTGACGGCGGCGCCTTTTCCCTCCCCCGCTTGCGGGGGAGGGCACGGTGGGGGCCTTAAGCGTCCAGCCGCGCCAGCGGTGGGGTCGTCTCGGACGACGAGGCGCGCGTCGCCGACGGCCGGGCCAGCAAGCGCGGCCAGATCACCGCCATGCTGGCCCCGCCCGCGGCCGAGCTGCCGACTTCCCAGCGCCCGTTGGTGGCGCTGACCACCGCATCGGCGATCGCCAGCCCGAGACCGGAGCCGCCCGGCAGGTCCGACGCCCGCCGAAAGCGATCGAAGATCTGACCCCGCTGCTCGGCGGGAATGCCCGGTCCCGAGTCGTCGACCGCCAGCTTGATGCGGTTGCCTTCGGCGGCCACCCGCACCTCGATAGTGCCCTGCTCCGGCGTGTATTTGCACGCATTGTCGAGCAAGACACCGACCAGGTGATCCAGCCATTCGGGCGAGGCGGCGATCACGTGCGAGTTGCCGCTGAGCCGGACGGTCAGCCGCTGCTGGCGGCTCTCGGCCACGGCGGCAAAGCGCTCCACCGCCTGCTGGGCCATGACGCCGACGTCGACCGGCTCGGTGCGGCCGGCGCGCGGCATCGCCTCGAAGCGCGCCAGCCAGAGCAGATCGTCGACGAGGTGTCGCATCCGCTGGCTCTCCTGGTTGACCCGCGTGAACGCACGTTGATACCACTCCTCATCTCGTGGCTGCGAAAGGGCCAGCGAGGTCTGCGCCTGGATGACCGCCAGCGGCGTGCGCAACTCGTGCGAGGCGTTGGCGGTGAAGTCCATCTGTCGCTGTCGCGCCCGCTCGATCGGCGAGGCCACCCGGCGACCGATTGTCAGGGCACCCAGAAAGACCACCAGCAACAACACCGGTCCAATCAGGATTTCGGCCTCGATCAGGTTGCCTCTCGCCTGGTAGACACTGTTCATCGACTGGCCGACGACGGTCCAGTCGTCCGACGTTTGTCCGCCCATGACGCGCAGGTCGATGCCGGACACGGTGATCGTTTGTGGAGCCTGGATGCGGTTGTACGGCGCCGGCAGATCGATAGTGGCGGCCTCGGCGCTGCTGTCGGCGTAGTTGCCATCGGGGTGAAACGTCCACCAGAGGACGGGGGCATCGAAGCGCTGTGCCCCCGGGGGTCCTTGGTAACCACGGGTCGGGCCGCCTCGAGCCTTTGCCATCGACGTCAGCCATGACGACAGTGTGCTGTCGACGTTGGAGGTGAGGTTGTGGGTCACGATCAGGACGACTGCAACCGCGATCAGCACGTAGAGGGCGGCCACGATGCCGGTCGCGGCCAGCGCCACCCGCTGAGCCCCCGAACGAACCAGGTCGACCCGAGCGCTACTCAACGTCCTTTCACCCGTTCCCAAGTGTCGCAGCCGGTTCCTTTCGTTTTGATGACACCATACAAGTCGGGGCCGGGACGATCCCGGCCCCTTTTCTTGTCAAACGGCACTAGGGA
>VBHO01000134.1:6312-8658 GCA_005882045.1 Chloroflexota bacterium
GCCGCCCGTCAGCAGTGAGCCGGCGACGCCGGCGCCGATGATCAACCTACTCATGAGATTCATTGTGTTCACCTCCTTCTGACTGGTACTGGAGGCAGCATGAAGGCGGGCGCCTTTCGAAACCGTGACAAAGCACGCCAATATCGACCTGAACACTGATAGGCTGAAATTCGATGGCCGTGGAAGCTCCGCCTCGTCAGCTCACCGATTTCTTGCGCAGCCTGCGAGCGGTGCGCGACTTTCAGCGCAAGCCGCTGTCGGATGACGTCGTCCAGGACATTCTCGAGGTCGCCCGCTGGTCGGGCAGTGCGAGCAACCGTCAGTTCGTTGAGATCATCGTCATCCGCAAGCGCGAAACGCTACAGGCGCTTGCTGGTCTCGGCGGATACGTCGGCCACCTGCGCGGCGCCGCGCTCGGCATGCTGCTCGTGGCGCCCGGCGAGTGGCCGGAGGGCGAGACCTTCGATGAAGGGCGTGCCGCCGAGCGCATCATGCTCGGGGCCTGGGCGCACGGCGTTGGATCCTCGATCGGATGGTTCTCACCCGAGGGACGGAAAGAGGCTAAGCGCCTCCTCGGTGTCCCGGCGAAGCCGGTGGTCCGGACCGCCATCTCACTCGGCTACCCAGCGAGCCCGCCGCGTCGCGGGTCGCGCAAGCCAATCACCGAGCTCGTCCATGAGGAGCGCTACCGGGCGTAGGCGCCACGATCGCGGCTGCCGCACGCCTGACCAGCGGCGCGACCTTTTCCGGGGTTCGGTCGGGTCCGGCGAGCACATCGAAATTCTCGAAGCTGGTCAGCGCGAACAGCAGATCAACCGTTTCCGCGACGGGTGCGTCTCCGGCCGGCAGCCGCGACACGATGACCCGCAGTCCATTCCGTAGCCATTCACTGCGCTCACGGAGAACCTGGTCGAGCTCGGGGTCGAGCGCCGCCATCGCACGGAGCCGGCGCAGCACGAGCCGGTCGGAGGACCAGAATCGCGCGAAGATCTCGATGAGGCGTTCGAGGGCCACCTTCGGATCAGGCTGCTGAAAGGCGCTGGGTAGCTGGTGCAGCCCACCGCGGGCCGCCAGTAGGTCGAAGAGCGCTTCGAGCAAGCCGCGCTTCGAGCCGAACTGGTAGTAGACGGTCATTCGGGCGACATCCGCCCGCCGGGCGACGGCGTCGATGCTGAAGCTGGCTTCCTTTTCCAGCTGATCTCGTGCCGCGGCGAGGATTCGCGCCCGCGTCTCATCCGCCGCCGCCTGCCGCTGACCGAGTCGATAAGGCCGCGGACTCATCTCAGAGTTGACATTCCTTTATTTCATCATGCAGTATATACAACGAAATCTGGCTTCGTCAACCGGGATCAAGAAGGAGGTTCGATTCGAGATGGCATATCACATTGCGCTCTACCTGCACATCCTTGGCGCGTTCGGACTGATCGCGGCGATCACGGTGGAGGCGATCAGCCTCCGTGGGCTGAGGGGCGCGACCCGGGGCGATGACGCGCTGATGTGGCTCGGTATTTCGCGTGGAATTGTGATGCGACTGGCCCCGGCATCGCTCGCGCTGATCCTCGTAAGCGGGCTCTACATGATGGCCACGACCTGGGGGCCACGCGGCTGGATCCTTGTTGCCCTGGCCAGCCTCGTGTTGCTGGCCATCGTCGGCGCCTTTGGTACGGGCATGCGGATGGGCCGCATCGGGCCGAGCGTCGGCCGCGCACAGGGTCCGCTCTCGGACGAGCTGCGGAGTAGGCTTCGCGATCCCATCCTGCTGACGTCACTCCTGGTCCGGTCGGCAATCGTGTTGGCGATCGCGCTCCTCATGACGGTCAAGCCGTCGGGCGTGGCATCGCTGGTGATCATCGTCCTCGCCGTCGCCATCGGGTTGCTGGCGGGCCAGCTCGCCGGGAGGAGCCGTCATGAGTACGCCACTGCGATTGGCTGAGGAAACCACGCGTGGTCCGGCTGATCGACGCTGGATGGCGCTCGCCATCATCGCCCTCGCGCAGCTGATGATCGCGCTCGATGCGACGATCGTGAGCATCGCCCTACCCTGGGCGCAACGTGACCTCGGTGCCTCGGACGCCGAGCGGCAATGGGTGATCACGGCCTACACCCTCGCCTTCGCCGGGCTTTTGCTCGTGGGTGGGCGGATCGCGGACACGATCGGACGTAAGCGGACTTTTGTCATCGGCCTGGCCGGCTTCGCGCTGGCGTCGGCCGTTGGTGGTTCCGCCGGAAGCTTTCTCCTGCTACTCGCTTCGCGGGCCGCGCAGGGAGCCTTCGCCGCGCTGCTGGCTCCGACCGCCCTATCGCTAATCGCGGTCACTTTTACTCAGCCGCGTGAGCGGGCCAGGG
>VBHO01000135.1:0-462 GCA_005882045.1 Chloroflexota bacterium
ATCCCGGCCAGGAGGCCACTGGCACCGTAGACCGCCATCCGGACCGCCCCAATGCGAACCCCGCTGAAGCGCGCGGCCAGTTCGTTGATGCCGACCGCGACCAATTTCCGCCCGGACGCCGTCATCCGGGTCAGGACGTAGACCGCCAGGATCACCAGCGCCCAGACGATCGTCTGGCCGGGCACCGTGCCGATGTAGGACTGGCCCGGCAGCTCGAAGGAGCTCGGGAAATTGGAAAAGGCGCCGCCGTTGAGGATGCCCTGCGCCAGCCCGCGGTAGAGCGCTAGGGTGCCAAGCGTCACCAGCAACGGGTGGAGGCGCAGCAGGACGACCATCGCCCCGTTCGCGATGCCGCAGAGCAGGGCAATCCCCAGGGCCAACGCGATCGCCATTCCGATCGGCACGCCGTGCATGGAGGAATAGCCCAGCACGACCGAGGAGAGGCCCAGGATCGCCCCCACT
>VBHO01000135.1:467-5402 GCA_005882045.1 Chloroflexota bacterium
GCGATAATGCCGTTCTCGGTATCGAGCCGCGCCATGTTCAAGAGGTTCGACGAGGTCAGGAAGTCGGGAGAAAGCGCCGTGAAGATGGCCATCGCCCCGAGCAAGAGCAGCACCAGCCCAGCGGAGCGTGCCAGGTCGCGCGGGATGGCCATCCGGTTCATCACCGTGCCCCGGCCCAGCGCTGCACGCGGAAGCGGTCGCGGGCAACCGCGAGAAGGATGAAGGCCCCGTAGGCCAGCGGGATCCAGACGCCGGGCACGCCAAGGATCACGATCCCATCGGTGATGACGCCGATCAGGAGGGCGCCGATCAAGGGCGCGAGGTCGCTGCCGCGGCCGCCGCGGATGTCGGTGCCGCCGATGGCGCAGGCGGCGATCACCTGCAGCACCAGGTTGGTGCCGACCACGGAGGTCTGGATGCCGCCCAGCTCGCCGAGGTAGATCACAGCGCCCAGCCCGGCCAGCAGACCGGAGACCGCAAAGGCCACCAGCAGCTCACGCGTGACCGGTACGCCCATGATGCCGGCCGCGCGCCGGTTGCCGCCGGTCGCCATCAGGTCGCGGCCCCACTTGGTGTTCCGCCGCACGATCGCGAGGATGACGGCCGCCACCAGCACTACCAGGACCGGCATCGGCATCCCGAGGAAACGCCCTGCGCCCAGGATGTCGGCCGAATCCGGCACCGAGACCACGTTGCGGGTGCCGGACCAGAGCAACGCGGCGCCTTGAAACGCGTAGAGGGTACCCAGCGTCGCCACGATCGATGGGACCCGGGTGCGGGAGACGAGCAAGCCGTTGACCAGCCCGGCGAGCAAACCGACGCGGAGCCCGACCGCAAGTGTCGGCCAGGTGCTGCCGGTGGAGAGTGCGACCGGACCCGCGACGAACCCGGCAAGCGCCAGGATCGAGCCCACCGAGACGTCGATCTCTCCTGCGAGGATCACGAGGTTCTCGCCGAGCGCCAGGCAGGCAACCACCGCTACCGAGAGCAGGATGCTGCGAAAGTTGTCGATCGACAGAAATCCTGGGGCCGTGATCGAAAAGAACACCACCGCCACCAGCACGGTGGCGAGGGCGATGACATCCGGATGTGAGACGAACAGGTCAAGCCCGGGGCGCCGGTCCTCTCGGAGCGCGACCGGTTTCAAGACCGTCACGAGGGCCCCTCCGAGTGATGCCCCAGGGCGGCGCCGCCGATATTCAACTCGGTGAGCGCCGCACCGGAGAACTCCGATACCAACCGCCCCTCGCGCATGACGGCCACGCGATCCGAGAGCAGCAGCAGCTCCTTGATCTCCGAGGAGATCAGCAGGATGGCGACGCCGTCATTGGTCAACTGATCGATCAGCCGGTAGATCTCGCCGCGCACGCCCATGTCGATGCCACGGGTCGGCTCGTCCAGGATCAGGACGCGCGGCGTGAGGGCCAACCAGCGGGCGAGGAGCACCTTTTGCTGGTTACCGCCGGACAGCGAGGCCACGGGATCGCCGAGCCGGCCGCGTAGGCGCAGCGGCGCCAGCGCCTGTTCCACGTACTCGAGTTCACGGTTGCGAGCGATCAAGCCACGGCGGCGGAAGCGCGCGAGTGCGGGCAATGAGACGTTGTCCCGGACGCTCAGGGGCATGAACAGGCCCTGCGATTGGCGCTCCTCCGGGACATAACCCAATCCGGCGCGCACTGTCTGCTCGATACTGCTCAGGCGCAGCGGGATCCCATCGATCCGAACCGTCCCGCTGCTTGGTCGGGCGTACCCGAAAAGGGTCTGCGCCAGCGCGCTTCGTCCCGAGCCGACCAGACCGGCCAGGCCGAGGACCTCGCCGTATCGAAGGTGCAGGCTGACGTCGGCGAAGAGGCCGGTGCGGCTGAGCCCGCTAATCTCGAGGGCGACCGGGCTCTGGACCCGCCCGGTCTTGCGCGCGAATTGCTCGATCGGCCGACCGAGCATATGGCGCACGAGCGCGACCTCGTTGAACTGACCGACGGGCCCCTTGACGACCGTCTGGCCGTCGCGCATGACGGTAATCACCTGGGCGATCTGCATCACCTCCGCGAGCCGGTGCGATACGTAGAGGACGGCGACGCCCGCGGCGGTCAGGGCCCGGACGACCTGGAGGAGCCGCTGCGCTTCCCATTCGTCGAGCGCGGCAGTGGGCTCGTCCATAATGACGACCCGGGCATCGAGCATGAGGGCGCGCGCGATGGCGACCAGCTGGCGGCTTGCCGGCGTTAGCTCCTCGACCAGTCGCGAGGGATCGACCTCAACGCCGAGGCGCCCCAGCACCTCACGAGCGCGACGACGCATCTCGCGGGCATTCACCAACCCCGCCGCCCCCCTGGGCCGAGGCCGGCCGACGTACAGGTTTTCGATGACGCTCAGCGAGTCGTAGAGCAGCAGCTCCTGCGGGATAAGGACGATGCCCTGCGATTCCGCGGCACGGGCGGAGTCGAAGACGATGATACGGCCCTGGAGCTCGATCTCCCCGCTGGTCGGCGTGACCACGCCCGCGGCGATCAACGCGACCGAACTCTTTCCGGCACCGTTCTCGCCGACGATGGCATGGACCTCGCCCGCGGCCAGCGCCAGCGTAACGCCGCGAACCGCGACCGTCGCCCCGTAGGTCTTGTGGACATCCTTCAGGGCAAGGACGGTCGTCATCGCGGCCCGTCGCTGACCGGGCTCCCGCACATCACGAACCGCCGCGGCGCTTCCTCGCACGGATCTCCCAGACCCTCTTCCTTAGTCAGGATGTTGACCATCCGATTGACTGCCGTGCCCCTTGCCGGAACGGAATGCTAGCGCAGAGTTGGCTTTATGTCAAACGTTTGCCATACTGCGTAGGAGTGGGAAGGGATGGCGTGGGAACGGAAAGGCTTACCTTGTGATCAAGCAGCTCAAGAGCGAAGCGATGCAAGAGCGGGGCAAGGCGGCGGAGCGAGACGACCTGCGCCAGGGACGAGGGGTCGCCACCTTGGAGGATGTCGCCCGGGCGGCCGGCGTGCACTACTCGACGGTGTCCCGTGCGCTGGACCCGAACAAGGTCTGGCGAGTCAACGTCGTCACCCGCAAGCATGTCCAGGCGGTCGCCCGGCGGATGGGCTATCAGCGCGACATGGTGGCCAGCGGCCTCAAGCGAGGGCGCACCCACACGGTCGCCGTGGTGGTCGCCGACCTCGGCAACCCATTCATCGCACCTGTCCTCCGTGGCATCGCAAACCGGCTGGAGCAGGCCGGCTTGATGTCAATGATCAGCGACACCCAGGATGACTCGGCGCGGCTCGAGCGCATCCTCAATCACTTGTTGAGCCGCCGCGTGGATGCCATTATCCTGACCGCCGCTCACCTGGGCGACGGCCCGGTCCTGCGGCGCATCAGCCGCCAGGGCACCCCGGTGGTGCTCGCCGTGCGCAACGTGCCGGGTATTCGGCTGCCGGCCTGCACCGACGATGACCTGCTCGGCGGGACGCTCGCCGCCAGGCATTTGCTGGCGCTCGGCCATCGACGTGTCGCTCAGCTCCGCGGGCCGGCCGACGTCTACTCGTTCGTCGAGCGTGCCGCCGGCTTCAGCAAGACGGTCGCGGCGGCCGGCGCCGTGGAGGTCGAAGTCCCCTCCACCGGGCTAACGCCCACCCTCGACGAGGGGGGCCGGCTGATGCGCCTGCTGCTCGACCGCAAGCGGGTAATGCCGACCGCGATCTTCGCCCACAACGACCTGATGGCGCTGGGCGCGCTGGCGGTGATGCGCGAGCGTGGTCTCAACTGTCCGAAAGACTTCTCCGTGATCGGCTACAACGACTCCCCGCAGGTCGATCGGGTGATGCCACCGCTCACCACCATCCGGCAACCCGGTGAAGAGTTGGGCCGGACCGCCGCCGAGATGACGGTCGGCCTTCTGACCTCACCCGACCGCCCGCCGGCGTCGCGCAGCCTCGCCCCCACGCTGGTCGTGCGTGAGTCGACCGCGCCGCGCTAACTCGCCGTCAGGCTTTCTGCCGTTGCTCGAGGTAGCGGTGCACCTCGTCGTATTGCGTTTCCGGCCGCCGCTGCAAGCCAAACACATCCAGCTCCCAGCCGCATTTGGCCGCCAGGTAGTCCCGCGACTGCTCCGCCAGCGATCGGACTCGATCGAGGTCGACACCAAGTATGGTCCCACGCCATTTCTTGAGCTCGCCGGCGATCCATACGATGTCGACATTCTTGGTGTCCGCACCCTGGACCACGGTGCCGATCGCGTTGTTGAGCGGCAGGTTGTTGACGTCCTCGGCGCGGATCGCCACGATGTCGGCCTCCTTTCCCGGCGCCAGCGATCCCACCTTCTGGCCGAGCCCGATGTGGCGCGCCCCCTGGATGGTGGCGAATTCGAGCACATCGCTCGCCACGGTATCGGAGCGCCGCCGACTGCATCCGCTGGGTGGCGAGCACGCAGCGCATCTGGCTGAACATGTCGGTGGCCAGGCTGCTCTCGACGTCGACGCTCAGGCTGGGGCGGATCCCGAAATCGAGCGCCTTCTGGATCGGGGGCGTGCCGCCGGAGAGGCCGATCTGCTCGTCGGAGGTGGGGGCTAGCGTGACCCCGATGCCGGCGTCTTTGAAGTGCTGCCAGACGACGTCCGCCATGTCGGTGGCATGGATGACGGTCACGTCCGGGCCGAGCAGGCCGTCGCGACCCAGCTCCTCCATCTCCCGCGACGATGCCGGACCGAGGACGCCGTCGAACGTGATCGAAAGCCCTTGTTCACGGGCGAACCTGATCAGCTCGGACGCTGGCCGCGGCCGCCTGAAGTCGATCGCCAGCCGGACTGAGGTCAGCGCCGAGGTGAATCGATCGCGAAGACGGGTAAGGTCCTCGGGCCAGTGCTCGGCCCATGCCCCCGCGTTGGGTGGGGCCGAGGCGTGCACGGCTCGAATCCCCGCCTCCCCGTAGGCCTTGAACACCGC
>VBHO01000135.1:5558-6282 GCA_005882045.1 Chloroflexota bacterium
CAGTGGCGGTGGCCGTCGACGAGTCCCGGGATCAGGATCATTCCGCCCATCTCGATTCTCACCGCCTGGCCGTCGCCAGCAGCGGCGCTGAGGTCCCGGCCGACCGCCTTGATGGTCGAGCCCTCGATCAAGACGTCGCCCGCCGCCAGATCCTTGATCTCCGGATCCATGCTGATGACGACGGCGCCCTGCAACAGCACCCGTCGCCTCGGATCGGGTCGCGTCAAACGTTCGCGCAGGGCATCCCATTCGGCGTTGGCGACTTCGTGGTATCGACGGGTCGCGGTTCCGGCTTTGTCCATGTCCCTCTCCTCTCTGCGAAGCGCGGTTCGCTCCTGTGGTATTTTAAGCAAACGTTTGCCAGCGGTGTGCAGGTGTCGACCACGAAGAGGAGGGGACGGCGATCACCGAGTCCTTGACCCACAAGCTTGGCTGGATGGGCACCGGCCGGATGGGCAGTGCGATGGTCGGCCGCTTGCTCGAGCGCGGCTGCGACGTGTCGATCTACAACCGGACGCGCGCTAAGACCGAACCCTTCCAAAAGCAGGGTGCCCGGATCGTCGATGCTCCGGCCGACCTGGCCGACCGCGACATCGTGTTCACGTCGGTCTCCCGTTCCGAGGACTTCCGGGACGTCCTGACCGGTTCGAACGGGCTGCTTAGCCTCGGCGGCCAAGGGCCTGCGATCATCGTGGACACCTCGACCGTCTCGATGGATGTCACC
>VBHO01000135.1:6364-6895 GCA_005882045.1 Chloroflexota bacterium
CGTCGGGTCCCGCCGCGGCCTTCGAGACGGCGCTCCCCTATCTTCGGGCGCTGGCGCCGAGTGTCACCTACGTCGGCGAGGGCGAGCGCGCTAGGCTAGTGAAGATTTGTCACAACCTGCTCCTGGATGTCTTCACCCAGGCTCTCGCTGAGACGACGGTGTTGGCGGAGCGCGGCGGCATCGCCCGGGCGGACTATCTTGCCTTCATCAATGGCAGCGTGATGGGGTCGACCTTCAGCCGGTACAAGACCCCTGCCTTTGTGAATCTCGACTTCACGCCGACGATGACCGGCGGGCTGATGCGCAAGGACCTCGAGCTGGGACTCGAGGTCGGACGGCAGCTCAACGTGCCGCTGCCGGTCACGGCAGTCACCCACCAGATCGTCGTCTCCCTCATCGGCCAGGGCCTGGGTGAGCTCGATTTCGGCGCGCTGCTCGAGCTCGAGGCGCGGGGCGCGAATCTCCAGTTAGTACCCGACAATCGCACGGTCTCCGATGGCCTCTAAATCGGAATTCACCGTCACCTCCGTG
>VBHO01000136.1 GCA_005882045.1 Chloroflexota bacterium
AGGCCGGCTCGGAGATGCGGCGGATCGACGCGACCAGGCACACCCACCCGAACGCGACGAGCAGGCTGGCCAGGACGTCGAGGGGCCAGTGAGCTCCGACGTAGACGCGGCTGACGGCCACCAGCAGAGCGATCAGTCCGACCACGGTCCAGCCGGTGCGATTGCCCCAGGCGGGGAGGTATCGGTGGCCGATGCACAGCATGAGGACGGCGAGGTCGATGGTGAGGAAGATGACGTGGCCGCTGGGGAAGCTCGTGCTGCCGGGCCGCTCGGTGATGCGGAGCACCTGGTCCGCGGTGGGACGCGCGCGGTGGGCCACCGCGATGAGGACCTCGTACCAAACACCGCCCGCGATGGCGGCGACGGCGAGGAGCCAGGCGCGCCGGTTGAACAGGAGCACCAGGGCGATGGTCGCGGCCGCCATGTAGGTGCCGCCCGGGCCGCCGGCCCATCGGAAGAATGGAAAAGGTGCGGTGAGAGGGCCGAGGTCGAGGGACTGGATGGCTCTCAGGACGGAATCGTCGAGGTTTGGTACGAGGTCCTCATCGCGGTGGCCCACCGCGCGCGTCCCGCCGCCGTAATGCGCAGCTGCTTCTCGCTCAGGGGACCACCGGAAGGTCGATGTACGACGGACGCGAAGCGTCGTGGTGGATGCGCCGTTCGCCGGCGATCGGGTTCCTGTCCCACCGGGGAAAGCAGCTGCTCGTGACCTGAACTCTCAGCCGGTGTCCTTTGAGAAACAGGTTGCTCGTGGACCATAGATCGATCTCGGGCACGCCCCCGCCCGCCCGCAGGATCCCGTCGCAGAGATTAAGAGAGCGCCCATCCGGATGCACATCGCAGAGGCGAACCACCCAGTCCGCTGAGGAGTCCGAGCTCTCGGCATGGAGAATCGCTCGCACACGACCCGTCACCTCCAGCTCGCGCTCGAGGGGCGCCGACGTGAACACCAGCACGTCATCGCGCTGCTCGATGCGCGACTGGTCCCACGGTCCGGCGGGAAACGCCGGCGACATGAGATGCGACCCGCCGTGCGTCGGCACCGGGTCCGCCGGGTCGTGGCGGAACTGGGAATCCGCCTCATCCCCGGACGGGCGCGCGGTGCTCAACGTGCCGTCGGAGTGGAAGAACCACCTCTCTTGCGTCGCGCGCATGAGCGGCCAGTGCGTTTCATCCCGCCACGTGTTGCGACCCATGACGAAGATCCGCACCGGCGCGTCGGACAACCACGCGAGCTGCAAATCGTTTGCGTCGCCCAGCTTGTGCGAGGGCGCCCCAAAACGAGCGGCGCGCACGCCGTAGACCTGCTCCCCGATGGGGTCGGCGAAGGTCGCGTGGGTCCACGGCCCGACGAGGAGCCGAGACTCCCGCCCCAGCGCGGACATGGCCGCATAGTTGTCCAGCGTGCCCTGGAGGAACAGGTCGTGCCATCCCGCCGTGTGAAAGCTGGGCACAGTCACGCTCGAGTGGCGCCCCGCGATGCGAGTTCGCGCCGCGAACGCCGGATCGTCAAGGCTCCGAAAAAGGCCGGTGTCGCCAAGGCCGTGACGATTGAGAACCGCTTGGTCGTAGCCGCCCTCGACGAGGCGGTCGTACTCATCGATCACAGGCGCGATGTCGCGGTGCGCTCGCTCGAGGTAGTTCATGCCGGTCTGGAGCGACCAGGGAAGCGCCACACCCAATTCGAAAGCCCCGCCGCGGCGGAACAAGCCGTCCATGGGCTCCGACCAGGTGAGCGCTGGAGAGATCGCGGCCAGGGACGGAGGTTGCCCGACCGCCGCGAGCCATTGCGTGTTCCCGAAGTAGCTCTCGCCGTACATCCCGACGCGCCGGTTGGAGCCCGGGAGCCTGGCCGCCCACTCGACCGTGTCGTACCCGTCCTGCTCTTCGAACCAGAACGGTATCCACTCGCCCTCCGAGGCAAACCTGCCTCGGCAGTCCTGGATCACGACTATGAAACCCCTGCGCGCCGCCTGCACCGGGTCGAGCACGGTCAACACCCCCGCGTCGTCCTTTCCGTACGGCAAGCGGGTCAGAAGAGTCGGCCACGGGCCATCGCCCTCAGGCCGGTAAACGTTGGCCCGAAGCGTCGTGCCGTCCCGCATGCGTGCGGGAACGTCGATCTCGACGGCGATTCTCATGTCGGTTTCAGGGCATGAGCTTCAGTGTCAGGATCTTGAACGGCGTGACCTCCAGCTCGATCACGCCGTCCGTCACCGCGACCTCTTTGCGCTCCCGCTCCAGAAGATCGCACAGAAGCGCCCGCGCAGCGGGAAGTGTCGTGCGCACGCGAAACTTGCATTGGTCGCCCCACGATTCATACAGGCGCACGACGGTCGCCTCCGAATCCTCGGCCCGTTTGACCGCTTCGACCGCGACCTGTGGCGTGTCGAGCTCGACCAGAGAGCGCCGCGAGCTGGAGGGGTTACCGGACACGATGCGCAGCGGGGCATTGAGGTCTTCGGCCGCGGCGATCACGCCCGCGTGGCGAAAGTCGCCCGGGTGCGGCATCAGCGCGAACGTGAAGTGGTGCCAGCCGCGGTCGGCGGTCGGATCGGGATGGGTCGGCGCGCGCAAAAGGGACAGACGCATGACGGAGCCGTGGATGTCATAGCCGTACTTGCAGTCGTTGAGCAGGGCCACGCCGTAGTCCGCATCGCCGAGGTCCGCCCATCTCTGCGCGCAAACCTCGAACATGGCCTTCGCCCGGCTCGTCCTCGAGTGCGTCGGCCGCCGGACGTGCCCATACTGCGTCTCGTACGTCGCCTCATCGGCGCTCACCGTCACCGGGAATGCCACCTTCAGCAGCTTGTGGTCCTCCTGCCAGTCCACATCGCACTCGAAGCGAAGCACCCGTGAATCCGCGTCGAGCACCATCAGCTGGGAGAAGCGAGACCGGCCGAACTCACGCGTGAACCGCACCGCGCCTCGCAACCCGCCCGGACCCTGGACCTGATGTACCGACAGCGCTGTGATGTCCTCTTTGGACTTGAGGTAATCCAGGTCGATATCCCATGCATCCCACTGGGCGGGGTGGTCGTCGTGCAGCTGAAGAAGGTTTCCCGTCCCGCCGAGCACCTCCCGATCGGCTTGTTTGTCCCAGACCGAGGTGAGAAGGCCTCGGTCGTCCCACTCGACGCGCAGCAAGTTGTTCTGCATGGAGCGGTCGGACACCTCGACCAGCTGGTCGCTCGTGACGTGGGCGTCGGACTGAACGGCCCAGCCGCAGGCGGGCGCTTCCACCACGCTCAACCGATCGCCAAGGTCCACCACCTCGCGGCGCGCGTGTGAATTGACGTTGAACGCGCAGAGCTGATCGCCTGTTCCGGCCAGGCGGCGTATCGAATCGGCCGAGATCTCGTTCGCGGTCTTGGCGACCTCGGACAGGTCGCGATTTGTCTCTTCGTAGACCCAGTCGATGCTCGAGCCGGGAAGGATGTCGTGGAACTGATTCAGCATCAGCTTCTTCCACGCCGTTTCAAGCGCTGCGGATGGATACGGGCCGGCTGCGACCGACCATGTTTCGGCCTCGCGAAGGGCCTGCTCGGCCCTTCGATTCAGGAGCTTCGTCCGCGATTGGGATGTGTACGTGCCGCGGTGCAACTCGAAATACAGCTCGCCGGACCAGGTCGTGAGGCCGTTGGCTTCGGAAGAGGCCGCGTCGAAGAAGTCCGCCGCGCGGCCCAGCCCGACGCCGAGGTGGTGCGCCGACTCGATCATCTCCGGCTGCGGACCGCCCCCTCCGTCGCCCCAACCAAACAGGTACAGGGAACGGTTCGAGCTGGCGCCGTCCTTGAAGTTGCGGACGCTCCGCTCGACCTCTTCGGCGCTGAAGCTGCCGTTGTATGTGTCGGCGGGCGGGAAATGGGTGAAGATCCGCGTCCCGTCGATGCCTTCCCAGATGAAAGTGTGGTGCTCAGGTTTGTTGGTGTCGTTCCAGGAGAGCTTTTGGGTCAGAAAGAAGTCGCAGCCCGCCTCGGCCATGAGCTGCGGCAGGTTGCCGGGATAGCCGAAGACGTCGGGCAACCACAGGATCCTCGTCTCGTAGCCGAACTCGCGCATGAAGAAGCGCTTGCCGTGCAGGAGCTGGCGCACGAGTGACTCGCCCGAAGGAAGGTTGCAATCGGCCTCGACCCACATTGCGCCGACGGCCTCCCACCGGCCTGCCGCGACCATCTCCTTGATGCGGCGGTAGATGTCGGGCTGCAGCTCCTTCATCCATTCGTACTGGAGTGGTTGGGAGGCGGCGAATACGTAGTCGGGATACTCGTCCATCAAGGCAAGCTGCGTTGACCAGCTGCGCGCGACCTTTCGCTTGGACTCACGGATCGGCCACTCCCATGCGGTGTCGATATGGGCGTGACCGACTGCCGTGATCCTGTGCGAAAGGTCGAGCCGGCCATCGCTCGCGGCAGGCTCGGCGGAGTTCTGGATGGCGAGCATGGTCTGTCCGAGGACGAACGCCGGCTCGGGCGAGTCGCGCAAAGCGACCATCGAAGGCGCCGGCTCCGCTCCCTGCTCGGTCGCGCGTGGGTTGGCCGCCGCTTCCAGGTAGAAGTCGACATCCGGTCCACCTGACTGATCAATTGGGAGCCACCGATGGTTCGGATCCACCCCGCGCCAGGGTTGGCCGCCCTTCCAGGCCAGCGCCTCGCACGTAAAACCGGTCGGCCCGGCGAAACCGAGGTCGAACGTCGCGACCACGCGCCGACCGGCCCACGATTCCGGAACCCGGCCACGAATATGGAACCACGTCGTGCTCCACGGCGGACCCCAGCTGTCGCCGGCCTTGATCGGCGCGAAGGTCAGTTCGAGGCGCGTGCTCGGCTCGTCAGTCACCCTTGACCCCACCAAGGGTGATGCCGCTGACGAAGTGCTTCTGCACGGCCAGAAACGCCAACGTGATCGGGCCGATCGCAAGCACGGCGATCGCCATCTGGGCAGACAGCGCCGGAATCGTCACGCCGAATGCTTGCGAGCTGGTCTGCAGGGTCTGGATGTTGGTCGAGATCTGGTACAGCAGGTACTGGAGCGGCACCAGCGCGGGATTGTTGATGAACAGCAACGCGAGATACCAGTCGTTCCAGTACGTCAGGGCGCAGAACAGGGCGATTGTCGCCAGCGCCGGACGCGACAGCGGCACGACGATCTGAAAGAAGATCCGCCACTCACCCGCCCCATCGACTTTGGCCGCGTCGATCAGCTCCCGCGGCAAGCCGGCGAAGTAGGCCCGGAGCAGAAACACGTACCAGGGCATCACGAGGTAAGGCAGGATCAGCGCCCACAGCGTGTTGTTGATCTGCAGGTAATGCGTGACGAGGATGTAGAGCGGGACGAGGCCACCGCTGAAGAGAAGAGTGAAGAACACGACGAACGAAAGCGGACGCCGCCAGGAGAAGTCGGGTCGCGAGAGTGGATAGGCCAGCAGCGCCATGACGAGGACACCGGCGGCGGTGCCGATGGCCGTCACCGTGATCGTCACGGCGTAGGCGGTAAGGATCTGGCTCGGCTCTTGCAGCACGTAGATGTCGGTCTCGGATGAGAGCGACGCCGAGACGAGCAGGACCAACGGAAAAAGGAAGAGGAAACTCAGGAGCAACAGGCTCGCGTGGATGGCAATCTGACCCGGGCGCACGCGGCGGTATCCGGCACGCAGCCGCGGTGGCTTTGTCGGGAGGACCACCACCGGGCTAGAAGATTGCACTTTGCGGCTCGGTGCGGCGCACCAACCAATTCGAGAAAAGGACCAGGAAGAAACCGACCACCGCCTGGAACGTGCCCGCGGCGGAAGCCATGCCGACATCGCCGATGGTCGTGAGCGTTCGATACACGTACGTATCGATGACGTCGGTGGTCGGATAGAGCTCGGGGGCGTTGCGGGTGACCTGGTAGAAGAGGCCGAAATCGGCGTAGAAGATCCGGCCGATCGAGAGCAGCAAATTGATGACGATCAGGGGCTTCAGCAGGGGCAGCGTGATGCGCCACATCTGCCGCCACCTGCTCGCGCCATCGATGGTGGCAGCCTCGTAGTACTCAGGGTTGATGGCGATGATCCCGGCAAGGTAGACGATGCTCCAGAAGCCCGCGTTCTTCCAGACGGTGACCAGGGTCAGGATGACGGGCCACGACTGCGCCGACTGGTACCAGTTGACCGGGTGCACGCCCACCGCCTCCAGCGTGTGGTTCACGAAGCCGTTGCTCGTGTTGAGCAGCGCGAAGACGAAGTAATTGATGATCACGTACGAGAAGAGGTAGGGAAAAAAGAGGGTCGACTGGTAGAACTTCGACAGCCAGCGACTCGAGCCCTGCACCTCTTTCAGCAGCAGTGCGATCGCGAGCGCCACCACCAGCACGCTGACGATGAAGAGCGCGTTCATGGCGAGCGTGTTGACGACGATGCGCCGGGCATCGTCGGTGCCGAAAAGGTACTGGAAGTTCTTGAGGCCGACCCACTGACTGCCCAGGACGCCCTGGTAGGCGCGGTAGTCCTTGAAGGCGATGATGATGCCGAACATGGGCAGGTATGCGAAGACGAACAGGACGAGCAGGCCCGGCAGCATCATCATGAGCAGGGCCACGTCGCGCTTGGTGTTGGCGTTGGCCAGGCGCCACCTCTCGCGCTGTAGGACAATCGCGGAGACGACCGGCGACCGCTTCGCGCCCAGAAGGCTCGGAATGTTCACATGGTGGAGTCGTCCGCGACGGCCCGTGGCGGCTCGGCCGCGTCCGACTCGGGTTCGACGATCGTCATCGGCACCATGATGACCTGGGGCTTGTCGTTCAGCGACCGGGTCGTCCTTGCGACAAGCAGCCTCGCAGCTTCGGCCCCGAGAAGCTCGCCGGAGTGGACGGCCGCCATCGATTGGTAAGGGGAATGCGGTGCAGGGGCCTTGTGGCTGAAGCTCGCGATCTCGCCCGTCCAGTGGATCGACGAGGAGCGCTTGCGGTCTGACGCCGACACTGGAAGCACCGAGCGGCTGAGGATCAGAAGGTCGTATGTCACGCGCTCGAGCACGTCGTCGTTGAGAGTGAGAAGCGCGTCGGGCTCGAATTGCGTCAGCCGCCTCCGGAGCCGCTCGCGGGCCGACACGTCGCTCAGCAGCTCTTCCGGCCGCTGAAACGATTGATAGACATCGAGCCACACCAGGTCCTCGTCGTACGGCATGCCTGCTTGCTGAAGAGCCCGCCGATACCCGCTCAGGCGGTGGTTGACGCTGGTCGCCTCAACCTCGAAATATGAGATGACCGCGATCCGCCGGCGGCCCTTCGCGATCAGCCTGCTCACAAGCTGGTAGGCGGCCGTCTCGTCGTTGAAGACGACGCGATCAGTGTCGATCTGCGGGTAGTAACGGTCGACCATTACGAGCGGGAATCGCGCGCGCTGAAGCTCCTCGTAAAGCGCCTGGTTCTGATAGCGGTGGTGGGGGAAGACGATGATGCCCTCAACGTTGAGGGCGATCGCCTCCTTGACGTGGCGCGCCTCCACGTCGTCCGTGTCGTACGAGCTGATGACTTGCAGGTTGCGGTGATTCTCGGCGGCGGTGCGCGCGATACCCATGAGGACGTGGAACAGGTAGGGGTGGTCGAGCACGTGGCAGATGAAGGCAATCGAGCCCCGCTCCGTGGCGGGGCGCTCGGCGGGATGAGTGACCACCGTTCCCCGCCCCTGCTGGCGCTTGATGTGGTGCTCGCGAGACAGTTCGTTGAGGGCTTTGATGATGGTGATGCGGCTGACGCCATAGTCCTCGGTCAGCTGTCGCTCGGCTGGCAGAAAGCTCCCGGGCGGAAACTCACCTCCCTGTATGCGCTGGAGCAGCGACGCGTAGACCTGGTAATAGAGCGGCAGTGGATTGCCCGGGTCGACCGTCCAATCCCTCGCCTCAGTCATCGTTCAGGTGACCAGGTTGACACGTCGTTGCAAGGGCGGGCGACCGAAACGGTTTCAATCGCCCGCACAAGAGGAGAAATGAGCCTACTTGGACGACTTCCACGCGTCGAGCTGGCGCTGGATCTCCGAGATGACCTTGTCGACACCGGCATCGTGTAGCTTGCTCAGGTAGGTCTGCATGCCGGCGCTCGAGTCCACGCGGCCCATGATCAGCGGCAAGCCGTACTGCTGCTGGGACTGCTGCACCTGGGCCAACTCGGTTTTCACGTTGGTGGGGTCGAAGGCAAAGCCGAGCGCCTGCGACGGGGTCGCCGCCTGGTTGTCTTTGAGTGACAGTGGCCAGGCTCCTACAACGTCGGGCGACGAGTAGTAGTCGTTGAACAGGTCGCCGAACATCCATGACGTCTGCGGGTTGTATCGGTTGTTGCTGGCCGTAACGCCCGTTGGAAAACCGACCACGCCATTCTTGGCGTCGGTCACGACATAGTGCTTGCCCTCAATCCCGCGGCTGATCAGGCGGTAGACCTCCACGTCTGTGTTGAGTGCTTCCAGCACTTTCATCGCAGCCTCCGGGTGCTTCGACGTGTTGCTGACGTTGTTCATCGTCGCGATGATTCCGCCCGTGGTGAGAACGAGCGGACCCAGGCCCTTGGCGACGAAATCCATTCCGTATGTCTGCTTGAGCTGGCCGACCGAGTCGCGGTGCACCACGTCGATCTCGACCGCGTACTTGCCCGCTCTCCAGTTTGCGATCGACTGATCGCCGGGCGGCTCCGCCGGGTAGTAGCCCGCGCGGTACCACTGGCGCGCCAGCTGCACCTGCTGCCGAAACTCCGGCAGCGTCGCGATGTTGACGACCTTGAGGTTCCGGTCGTCGGCCTTCACGCCGATGATGCCGGCGTCGGTTGAAACGCCGTCGACGATCTCGTAGCCGAGATACGCGGCGCTGTAAGGTGGGCCCTTTTCCGAGATCGTGGAGTAGCCGATCGGAGTAACGCCGGGCTCGCCGGCCTTCACCGCCGCCAGGAATGGCGTGAGGTCGTCGAACGTGTACACCTTGGAAAGGTCGAGGCCGTACTTGGTGGCCAGGTCCTTGCGGACCCGCGGCCCGATCGGCCGCGTCCACGGCTGCTGGTTGATGACGCCGTAGATCTTGCCTTTGACCTTGGTCGACTGCCAGGCCTGGACTGACATGCTCGCGTACGTCTTGGGGGCGTACTTCTTGATCAGGTCGTCGAGAGGTTTGAGGGCTCCCTGCGCGACGTTGACGTAGTAGTTGTTGATCCAGGGCACGGAATAAACGATGTCCTGGACGTCGCCTGCGGCGACCGCCAGCTTCTGCTTCTGGTCGTAAGCGCCGGCGTCAACGGGGTTGAGCTTGAGCGTCACCCCGTACTTGGGCAGGAGGATCTTGTTGATCGCGTCCTGCACCAGCTGGACATCGGGTACCGGGGTGAACGTCGGGTAGGTGTACGTGACCTCGGCCGTTGAGGTCGGGCTGGATTTGGCAAACCAGTCACACGCCTCGAGCAGTGGGCCGGCCGTGGCAACCGCGCCTCCCGCCAGCAGAACCCGACCTCCCTGGAACAGGAAACTCCGACGGGAAAACGTGTCGGCCATCCGTCACTCCTCTCTCCTGGGGCCAGGAGGGCTGGACCTGAGAATATGTTGATATATCCAATCACGCAAACGGCGGCTTGTCAAGGGTGATTTCGCGACCCCGGGCTCAGCGCAGGCGTTTCAGGACCACGACCGGGATGAGACGCTCGGTCCGGGTTTGGTACACCTTGAAACTGGGCCAGATCTTGGACATGTCTTCGTAGAGGCGGTCGCGCTCCTCGCGGCTGTCCACGACGTGGGCGCGCGCCGGGAACCGCTCCGTGCCGTCGCCGTCCG
>VBHO01000137.1 GCA_005882045.1 Chloroflexota bacterium
TAGGGCCGATGCCACCTCACCCTCGCGCGCATTGCGCGGAATTTGCTCCCCGACCGCTGCCGATACAACGGCCGGTCCGGCCGGATGGCATTGCCTTCTAGGCAATCGTTGTCAGTTGGTGGCAGTGCTGTTTGCGACCGTCACCGTATTGTTGCTCGCCAGCTTCGGCCGGGCCCAGTGGAAGACCAGCAGGGCCCAGCTCCATCCCAGGAGGAGGCCGGCGATCACGTCGGTCGGATAATGGACGCCCAGGTAGACGCGGGACCACGCGACCGCGAGTGCGATCAGCAGGGCGACCACGATCACCAGCTCCCGCCATCCGCGATTCAAGCCTTTCGACAGCATGATCGCGATCGTCAGGTAGACGGCGGCCGCCTGCGTCGTGTGCTCCGAGGGAAAGCTGAGCGTCGTGAGGTGGGCGAGGTGCTCGAGCGTCGGGCGCGGACGCGCCACGATCAGCTTGACCACCGAGGGCAACACGGCGCTGCCCGCAGCGATCACCAACAGGGCGATGTCGTCCGATGGCCGCTTCCAGCGGCGCAGAAGGAGAAAGGCAATCGAAAGCGGCGCGAGCAATGCGAACGATCCTGCGTCGGTGACGAATCCCGCGATGGTGGTCAGGGTTGCGTCGCGATGGCCGGCGATCGCCTGCAACGTCTGGAGATCGAAGCCGGGGGCCCAACCCCTGACGCCGATCCCGAGCAGTGCGGTGAGCACGGCGAGGCCGGTAAGGATTGCGAGCACGCGCAGCGCAAAGGCGATGTAGCCGGCTCGGTTATCGACGGTCATCCTTGAAGGACGCGGGCGTGATCACCTGGAGCCCACCGCGGACGACATCGAATGTGCCCGACACTGGGCCAGCGATCTCGCCGTCGAGCGTGACGTCGATCGGATCCGTGGGTTGCACGGTGAGCCGCGAGACCTGCATGGTGCGAAAGCCCCGGATCGATCGATGAACGCCGAGGGCGGGATAGAAGGCCGAGCGTAGCAAGCGACGCATCGGGAGGTGTTCGACCATGATGACGTGCAGCGCTCCGTCGTCTGGGGTCGCGCCTGGAATCTTGAGGTCGAGGAAGCCACCGAACACCGGGGCATTGATAACGGCGAGGTGCACCAGCTCCACGGGCTCGGCCTGGCCTTCATACTCGACCCGGGCACGGAAGACCGGTCGCTCCTTCAGGGCGAGCGCGGCCGCAATCGCGTAGGTTAGTTTCCCGAGGCGCTGGCGTAGATCGGCGCGAGTCGCAAACTTCGCGAACTGTACGTTGAGGCCGGCGGCCGCGGCGTGCACAAAATGTCGCGACGGCTGACCGTCGCGTCTCAGGCGTCCGGCGTCGACCCTGGAGACGCGACCGTTGGAGATGAGGCGCACCGCGTTCTCCACCCGAAGCGGGATGTTGAGAGACCGAGCAAAGTCGTTGGATGTTCCGAGCGGAAGAATCGCCATCACCGCCGGTGTGCTAATCACGGCGTTCGCAACCGAGCCGACGGTGCCATCGCCGCCCGCCGCCACTACGATCGGCGGCCTCGAGCCATTTCGCGACAGCAGGCCGGGCAGTTGCGCGAGGTCGTCGACGCTGAGCTCGGCCACGATCCGAAGACCCGTGCTGCCCATCGCGGTCCTGACCCGTTCGAGTTCTCCTCCTCGTCCGGCGTGCGGACTGGCGACCAGGACGACCTCGTTGGTTTTCGCGCGTTCTGACTCAGGGACCGGCACCGTCGAGTCCCACCACTGGCGGGCGGCCCGGATCAACGGCTCAGTTGCGAGGCCCATCGCGGTTCCGATCGTGGCCCCGGCCAGCACATCGAACGGATAGTGGACGCGCAGGTGCACCCGGGAGTAGGCGACGCCGGCGGCGAGGGGAAGGATCGGCCCTAGCAGGCGCGGTTCCTCGAGGGCAACACCAGTTGCGAAGGCGAAGGCCGATGCCGAGTGGCCCGACGGAAACGAGAAGCTGCCGGGCAGGCTCACGGGAAGCGGCCGGTCACCGCGCCGCGTCAGTGGCCGATTACGTCGAGCCAGGTATTTCAGCGGCAGGTTCACGAGCGTCGACGTGATGGCGATCGAGACCACGCCGCGGAATGCAGCGCGCCGGGCACGATGGCCCCCGAAGATCGCGATCAATGCGGCGATCGCAAACCAGAGAACGGATCGGTTGGCGCTGGTGCTCAGTTGCTTGAGACGATGGTCGATGACGCGCCGCTCCCGACGGGTCAGGCGACGAAACAGCCATTGATCCCACGCATCGAGAGCGGCCAGGGCGCGGAGCATATGAGTTTCAGGCTACTTCTACCCCTCCCCCGCTTGCGGGGGGAAGGCAGTCCGACTTGTACCCCTCCCCCGCTAGCGGGGGAGGGAAGGGTGGGGGCGTTAACGGCAGATGTAGACGCGGCCCTTGATCCCGGTAACCCACCCGCACGATTGCGGCGCCCGCGGGGGCATGGGCCGAGTCGGTGCTGCCTCGACAACCTCGCGAGGGTCGGTCGGCTGGATGGCAGGGCCGGCCGCGAGCAGCTCGCTCACGGTGACGAACTCATAGCCGTGGCGCTGCAGCGCCGGGATGATCAGCCGGAGTGCCGCGGCGCTTGAGGGCGCGTTGGCTCGCATCAGGTGCATCACCACGATCGATCCGGGCTTGACGCCGGCCAGGACCGTCGCCGCGATCTGCTGCGGGTACGCGTTGAAGGCGTCGATCGAGTTCACGTTCCATTGCACGGGAATGAGCCCTGCCGCATGCACGATGTCGAGCGCCGAGCGGTCGTAGCACCCGCCGGGGAAACGGAAGTATTGCGGAGCGACGCCGGTCACTCGCTCGATCGCTTGCTGGGCGCGCTGCACCTGGCTGGCCTGGACGGTGCGACTGACCGATCCAAGCCCGTAACAGGGGCTGTGAAAGGCTGGATGCGAGTAGCTGTGGTTGCCGATCTCAAAGTTCGGGTTCGCCGCCAGCCGGCGCGCCTCGGCCGGGTAGAGCTCGGCCCACATCCCGGTCATGAAGAGGGTGGCGTGGACGTTGGTCGATTCCAGGTAGCTGGTCGCATCAGTGTTGATCCATCGGAAGCCGGCGCGGGCCGCCGCCGCCATGCCCTGGTTCATGTCGAGGTCGAACGTCAGCGCCACCAGTGGGCGGGTGGTCTGCGCGCCAAGCACGATGCGGGGCACCGGGGCAGGCTCGTCGACGACCAGCGGCCTGATTTCCTCTTGCCGAGCCGGTAACTGCGGATGCGCGATCACCGCTTGGGCTGGCTGGCTACCAACCTTTGTGGCTGCTGCCTGGGGGTAGGCGCTCACGGCGGCGAGTAAGAACGCCGGTATAAGCAGTAGGGGCGCTCGCCGCATCTTCCTCAGGACTCAGCAGGTGCGATCGCCGCGACCAGGGCAAGGTCGCCCGGGCGGACCGACTTCGGATCGAACTTTCGAACGTTGGCGGCCATCTTCGTCAGAGCCTCGGCCATCGACATCGGTGGCGCTGCATCTTTCTTTCGGGACGGCGGCACAAAACGGACCGGGTTGATCCGGGCGACGACGACCGCCCGCAGGTATGGGCTCTTCATTCCCATCGCTTGCATCGCCTTGACGTGAGCCGCCACCCGATCGTCGATATCCATGATCCGCACCGCCCATTGCTCCCGCTGTCGCAAGGCTGCCGGAAGGGTGCTGTCGAGGAAGCGATCCACCTTGTTGAGGACCGATTGGTACGACGAGCCGGCGAAGCGCGATCGCTGCTCGTAGGCAGGGCCGAGCGTCATAAAGACCGGCGAGTCAAAGGTGATGGCGTGCTCGCTCTCCTTCGAGCGCGGCTGCTCTTTGGCCAGCTGCCGCGCCATGCGGATCACTTCGAGGCTGCGGTCGCGGAGGTTATGCGCCTTCTCGGTATTCAGCGCCAGGATCCGAAACGCCATCTTTTCGTCGGGCACGAGGAGGGCAGTGACCGAGCGCACGCCGAGTCGTCGAGCTGCCTCCAGCCGGTGGCGCCCGTTGGGTGACCAGAAACCGTCGCGGGATGGGACCGCGATCACCGGATCGAGGAGCCGGGTGGCGTGGGTCTTCGACAGGTCGCGCTGAAAGGGCGTCGCCGCGACCTTCTTCAGCGGGAGCGATGCCAGAACGAGCGTCTGGCCGGCGAAGGGGTCGCGATAGGCGCCCACGACGGTCCCGCCATGCCGCTGTACCTGTGCGACCAGGTCCGAGACGTTGTCACTGCTCGGGTCGACGATGCTGTCGCGTGGCTCTGGCCCGCGCGCGGCGGCGGGTCGGCGCGACCGCGTCGCTTTGGTCGGTGCCTTCCTGGGTGTTTTCTTTGCCGCGGCCATATATGAGCGCGGCCCCCGGCTCTCCACGGGGGGCGTGTGGGCCGGAAGCCGCACCCACATCCTATTCCTCTAGGCTTGCAGGGTTGGGGGCGACGTTCCTGAAGCTCACGTTGTGTCGGGCAGGACTGATGCCCGCCTTGGCGTTTGCCCTTGTCGGGTGTGTCGCGTCACCACAAGCCGAGGTTCATCCGAGCACCACTGCCGCGGCAAGTTCGCAAACGGCGCAGGCGCTGAAGTTGCCGACTCTCCAGCCAGGTAGCACATGCCCGGTTTCGGCTGAGCAGGACTTCGCCAGCGGACCGGGCAACAAGCTCCCCGGCTATGGTTTCGGGCCCGGACCAGCGTTTCTCTCCGGCCAAACCGAGTGGTTCTCCGGCGTATACGCCCTCATCCTGGTGTCTCCGGCTTACTCCGGAAAGGTCGTCGTGCGGGGTCATCAGTTAGACGGCACGAACGGCATGCCCTTCCGCGGCCAACAGGGAGACGGCAACATCACTATCGCCCCTGGCTCGGCTGGGCAGTGGCGGTCATGGGGAAGCAATCTCTCAGGCGCGCCCGGCTGCTACGGCCTGCAGGTCGACGGCGATAGTTTCAGCGAGATCATCGTGTTCAGCGTCACCGGTGGGACTGCGCCCCCCGCCTAGCCATGATCGCAAGGGAACGGTGAGAGCTCCCTTCGGCTCACCGTTCTTCAGGCTGCCGTTCGCCTACTTGATCGGAGTGAACGTCTTTGGCCTGGTCTCGGTGCTGACCTTTGTGGTCGGCGCTCTGCTCAGGATGGTTCCGGTCGTAGGACTTGCCGGTCTGCTTGCTGGCACTGCCCTCGGCGTCCTTGCGGTTGGCGTAGAAACAAAGCGCTCAAGCGCTTTTTCCAGCGATTGAGTCGGACAGTGATCATTCTGGTTATCGTTCCCTCTTACTCTCCATGAACGGCCGACGAATCCAGTTAGTTGCCAGAATCATTGGATTGGTGTGCGCCCTCGCCGGGGCCGTGTCGTCATACCGCCTTTTCCGACTCATCTCCCTGGAGCGATCAGGCATGTGCGATTACCTACCCTGCGCGGATTCAGGGACCTATGTCTGGCTTGCCGTCTTCCTGGCGCTCACCGCCACTGGAGTGGCGGTGGTTCTGGTGACGCTTCTACGACAGCGAAAATCGCGCTAGAAGCGGTCAGTCGGTAGCCAAAAAATTGGAGCCCACAGCCGGGGTTGAACCGGCGACCTTCGCCTTACCAAGGCGACGCTCTACCACCTGAGCTATGTGGGCTCTGGTATTGGGCAGAGGAGGATTCGAACCCCCGAAGGCGCTAGGCCAACTGATCTACAGTCAGTCCCGTTTGACCGCTTCGGTATCTGCCCGACCGGGTGATTTTACCGATAATCGCCCGATGGGCAAACGGCGCTGGATTCTGTGGCAGGGACTGATCGCGCCGAGCATGGAGCGCTTCGTCGCCGCCCGCACCGAAAACGGGTTCCAGCTGTCCGGATTGATCCTCCAGGCCCATCAAGATGACCCCTATGTGGTCCGTTACGCGATCGACGTTGACGAGGCCTGGCGCACCCGTGCGGTGCAGGTCCAGGTCGAGAATGACGGCGAGCATCGGATCGCTCTGGTGGCCGACGGTGAAGGAGTTTGGTCGCGGGATGGCGAGCAGCTGCCGGCCGTCGATAGGTGCCTCGACGTCGACCTGGAGTGGTCCCCATCGACGAACACCCTCCCCATCCGGCGCCTCGGCCTGGCGTTCGCCCAGACGACCGTAGTAACCGCGGCCTGGGTGAGGTTTCCATCGCTCAAGCTGCAGCCTCTCGAGCAGTCCTACGAGCGGCTCGATGAGCGACGCTACCGCTACCGGTCGGGTCGCTTCACTGCTGACCTCGCGGTAGATGACGACGGCGTGGTCCTTCAGTACGGCGTCAACTGGAAGGCGGTCGCCACCAGCGGCGAACTCGGCTAACATGGGCCGTCAAAGAGGGCTTTGCCCACCACGCTCAGGATTGTCATGCTACACTGTCGCTATCAGCTTTCACGTACTCGACACTCACACGATCTGAGGCGTATAGCGTTCGGGAAGGGAGGAAGTCAGATGCCACGCGGTGCCAGTCCGAAGCGAGAGCGACAGTACGAACACATTAAAGAGAGTGCCAAGAAGTCGGGGCGATACGGCAGCCGGGCTGAGGAAGTCGCGGCCAGAACGGTGAACAAGATCCGGAGCGAGAAGGGTGAGACCAGGTCGCCGCGGTCCACGTCGAAAAGGTCCCGGAGCCGGTCCACCGCGAGCAAGTCCCGGCCGGCGAAGTCGCGGGCGAGGGGCTCCAGCGCGCGGAAGCCCGCTGCGGCCAATCGCGCGCGGCGCGCCTCCTCAACGCGGCGCACGTCGACGCGTCGCCGCGGCTTTGCCGGCATGAGTGACCAGCGCCAGCGCGAGATTGCCGCCGAGGGTGGCCGGGCTGCGCACAAGCGGGGAACGGCCCACGAGTTTTCGGCGGCCGAAGCCCGGCGCGCCGGCCAGAAGGGCGGCGAGGCGGTCAGCCGCGACCGCAGTCACATGGCGAAAATCGGCAGAAAGGGCGGGAAGCGCTAAAGCCTCACCCTTCGACCTAGACTTGGCGCATGGCCCTAGCGACCGAGCGCCAGGCGGCGTCGGGGCCGATCCTCAGTCTTCCGGAACGCTTCAACATTGCCGACTACCTGGTCGACCGTCATGTCCGCGAGGGGCACGGCAGCCGGACGGCCATTCTCTGTGGCGACGAGTCGATCACCTATGCCCAGGTCGCGGAGCGATCGAACCGGCTGGCGAATGGTCTGCGCTCACTCGGCCTTCGTGGCGAAGACCGGGTCATGTTGTTGCTGTACGACACGCCGGCTTTCGTCTACAGCTTTTTCGGCGCGCAGAAGATGGGCGCGGTCCCGATCCCGACCAACACGCTGTTGAAGAGCCAGGACTACCAGTACATGCTCAACGACTCACGCGCCCGACTCGCGATCGTCAGCGAGGCCCTGCTGCCCCAGCTGGCGGT
>VBHO01000029.1 GCA_005882045.1 Chloroflexota bacterium
TCAAGAACGCGACCTACGCCGGCATTACGCCCGAGTTCTGGAACTCCTGCGACGCGGTCGCCGGTCGCAGCGAATGGTCCGTCTGGGGGCTGGCCAACTGCGGCAAAGGGCAGCCACCACAGACGGCCCACGTCGCGCACGGCGCAGCGCCGGCGCGCTTCCAGCACGTCAAGGTCGGCATCCTGAAATGAAAAGCATGGAAACCGCGCGGCTAACCGAACAGGGTGAGGTCAAGCACTTCATCGACAAGCTGCTGCAGGCGTCGCCCGCGGCGCAGACCGAGGTCATGGTCACGGAGTGGGACAGCGCACTCACCCGCTTCGCCAACAACGGCATCCACCAGAACGTCGCCGAGCGCGACGTCAGCGTGCGGGTCCGCGTTGTGAAAGACGGAAAGACCGGGGTGGCCTCGATCAACCAGATGAATGAGTCAGCCGCCGCGGATGTTCTCAAGCGGGCTATCGCCATCGCCGACCTGCAATCAAAGGGCGAGGTGGTGCCCATGCCGGGGCCGGCGAAGAGCCAGCCCGTCGAGGCCTGGTCGGACGCGACCGCGGCGGCGACGCCGGAGGAGCGGGCGGACTTTGTCGAAACGATCTGCGCCAAGGCGAAACGGGCCGGGCTCAAGGCCTTCGGCGCCTTCAGTACCGGGGCCGAGCAGTTCGCGATCGCCAACTCGCTCGGCGTCTACCACCACCATCGCTCGACCGAAGCAACAATCAATTCTGTTGTCATGGGGGAGGCCGGCTCGGGCTATGCCGATCGAGGGGCGATCGATGTCCGCGACCTGAACAAAGATGAGGTGGCGGACGAGGTCATCGACAAAACGCAGCGCAACCAGAATGCCCAGCCCATCGACCCCGGCGTCTATGAGGTCGTGCTCGAAGAGTACGCCGTGGCCGAGATGCTCGAGTTCATGAGCTTCACCGGGTTCAGCGCGCTCGCGGTCGAAGAGGATCGCAGCTTCATGCGGCTGGGCGAGCGCATCACGGGGGACCAGGTCACGATCTGGGACGACGGCCTCGAAGCCTCGGGCCTTCCGGCGCCGTTCGATTTCGAAGGCGTGCCCAAGCGACGGGTCGACCTGATCAAGAAAGGTGTCGCCACCGGTGTCGTCTACGACATGATGACCGCGACCACGGAAGGCCGCCGATCCACGGGGCACGGCCTGCCGGCGCCGAACACCGAAGGCCCCTATGCCGTCAACCTCTTCATGCAGCCGGGCTCGGTCGTGAAAGCGGATCTGATCTCCGGCATCAAGCGGGGCATCTGGGTCACCCGCTTCTGGTACGTGCGCATCGTCCACCCCAAGCTGTCGATCATCACCGGGATGACCCGCGACGGCACTTTCCTCATCGAAAACGGCAAGGTCACCCGACCGGTCAAGGATCTTCGCTTCACGCAGAGCATGCTGGCAGCGCTCGATGGAACTCTGGGTGTCAGCACAACCACAAAGCTTCAAATTGGCGAGTTCATCGGCGCCTCTCGTGTCCCGGCCGTCCGGCTCAAGGCGTTTACGTTCACGAGTTGAGCCGCTTCCCACTCATCGGTCTGCCCACACTGGCGATCCCGCCGGGACCCAAGCCGCCCCGCTTCGGAATCAACCAGAGTTATGTGCGGGCGCTCGTCGCGGCCGGCTGTGCGCCAGTGCTGATCCCCATCCTCGATGACGACGACCGGCTGCGCGCGATCTACGAACGGCTCGATGGCATCGTCTTCCCGGGTGGAGCCGACGTTGCGCCGCAGGAGTACGGCGAAGAGCCGATCGATAACGTGAACATCATCGAGGCGCCGCGTGACCGGACCGAGCTCACGTTGGCCCGCTGGGCGTTCGCCGATGACCTGCCGACGCTTGGCATCTGCCGCGGCCAGCAGTTGCTAAACGTCGCGTTAGGTGGCAGCCTCTACCAGGATCTTCGATACCAGGGAGTCACAACGGTCGAGCATTCGGACGCCGATGGTCGGGCGCGGAACGCCCTGCTTCATCGGGTACGCCTGGACCCGGCGTCGCGGCTGGCGCAGCTGATCGACGAGACCAGTATCGAGGTCAACAGCCTGCATCACCAGGCGGTCAAGGACGTTGCCGCGCCGCTGCAGGCAACGGGAACATCCGATGACGGCGTGATCGAAGCTCTCGAATCAGCGGATCGCCGCTTTCTCATCGCTGTCCAGTGGCACCCGGAAGAGATCGACGAGCTTCCGTGGGTGCGTCGTTTGTTCCAGGGCTTCGCCAGAGCCGCCCAGAGCACGACCTGAGCTAACCTCGCTCACTCGCGCCGAGAAAAGCGTCTCACCGGGATCTTGTCCAGCGGCGCGGCATGCCACCCATTCCCCTTCCGTTGGAGAGACCAGCCTCCCTCGTGAACAAGTCGGTGATGCGGTCGGCAAAGAAGGGCAAGATTCGGCAATGCTGTTTCACCGCCTCTGGTCCACCAGACGAGGTGATGTCCATCACACCAGTCTGCGGGCCGGCCGCAGCCGGGCCAGACACAGCGGCGGTCTCGTGCCTCCAGCGCGCGCCGGGTCGAAGCAGGTAACGTGCGGGTTGCGTGGTTGAGCTCGTGCTCGAGCTCGGTGCGTCCGGTCATCCGGACAATCGCCGAATCGCAAGCGTAGCGCTGCACGGTTTCTGCAGGCACCGTGCCACCGCCTTCGAGCTCGGCGGCGGGAGCGCCGGCGATTCCGGCCAGGGTGCCAAGGCTTGCATGGATGACCAACTGCGGTCGCGGGCCCGAGCTGTCGCGCCGGCTCCCCGGTCCCCGACGGCAGAACTCCACCAGGGCGTCGGCACAACGCTGCCCATGGCTCCGGTGGTCATCCTTGGTCGGCTTCATCAGTCCGGCCAGCGCAGCCCGCACAGTTGCTCCGCCTTCGGCATCGAGCATGCCATCGATGCGCACGACGCCGGCTTGGGGCTCGCCAATGTGAAGATAGCGGCGCTCATAGGCACGGTTCGTCTCGGCCAGAGCGGCCGCGGAATCGACGCGGTGTTCAAAGCTCTTCACCACGGTCGTGAACTGTCCCGGGTCCATTGACCGCGCAGCTTTCAGGAGGTTGCCTTCTTCGCCTCGCACCGTGGCCGCACCCAGATTCTCAGCCGTTCGCGCCATGACCGCGACATGCTGGTAGCCAAGGTGGCCACGAGCGAAAGCCTCTTCCGTCTTTGGCAGACGTTCCAGCTGCTTGCCGATTTCAACCCGTTCGGCGGCGGCGCCTCCCGACAGCTTGCACTTCCATTTCAGCCAGGCGGTGACGCTCAACGCGCCATCGGCGGCGTACTCACCCGATTTGTCGAACCGGCGCACGCCGGTTGCGAAGGCCGCTTCCAACGGGTCGATTCCAACTTCGCGGATCAGGATCAGCAACTCGCCGAGCTCCGCTCCTTCGGCTTCCTGAGCGTAAACCGACACCCGTTTGACGGCAGCCTGCAGCTGCTCGGCCGCGGCCTTCGCTTCGCTTTGCCGTAGCGCGATGACGCTGCCTGATGCGGCCATGCTTCGATGATGAAGCCCGGCTTTGACAGCTGCCTGTCAATAACCTAAAGATGTGCTCGCTTCGCGCTCAGTGACAGGCCAAATCAGTGCCGAATGCCGGCAGCTCTGCCGGACGCGAAATGCGCCGTCAAACCAGGCGGGGTTCATCATTTCGGGTGCGATACGGAACCATGCCCAAGCTGCGGCGGTCAGCTCATCATGTGCGCCGGCTGATCGCGGTCAACCGGCCGCTAATCAGCCCTGGCTCGCGGCGTCCTTCAGCCAGGGAAGGGCGACCCCAAGCGGTCCGACGAGGAGCGCAAAGTGGTCGGCGTCCAAGCGCCTCCGCGCGGCGAGGGCGATCGCCGCATCGCCGACGGCCAACCAGACCGGACTCTGCGGCGGATCGCCGGCACGCTCCGCGGCGGCATCGAAGATCTCGCGATAGGAATCGTCGCCGAGCGCCGCGAGCGCCTGGCGGCGGGCGGCCTCAATGTTCGTCTGCGATGCGATCCAGGCCTGCTGCTGCCGCTTGCCGATTAGGGCTCTGGCCGGATCGCTGAGACCGAGTAATCCCTGGTAGAACCGGTCTACCAGGGATCCGCTCGTCGTCGAATCGCCTTCTTTGACAAAGGCCCGGCTCATGCGAGCCCTTAGGCGGCCTGCGTCAGCGTCTCGCTCTTCGGCTCCAGGGCCCAGTCGAGCACCTGGCGGACATCCTTGGCGAGGTGGATCGTCATGGCGTCCCGCACGCTCTGCGGTAGGTCGTCCAGGTCCGCCTCGTTGCGATAGGGCAGGATGACTTCGGTCAGCCCGGCGCGGTGCGCGGCCAGCAGCTTCTGCTTGACGCCGCCGATCGGCAGGACTTTCCCTTGCAGCGTTACCTCACCGGTCATGCCCACCGTCGGTCGCACCGGTCGGCCGCTGAACAGGCTGACCAGCGCCGTCACCATCGTGACGCCCGCGGACGGCCCGTCCTTCGGCACAGCGCCGGCCGGCACGTGGACGTGGATCGCCTTCTCCTCGAAACCGGCCGCGATGCCGAGCTCGGTCGCGTGCGAGCGGACGTAGGACAGTCCGATCTGCGCCGACTCCTTCATCACATCGCCCAGCTGGCCGGTGAGGGTGAGCCCCTTCTGGCCATCCATGGCGGCGGCCTCGATGAAGAGCACCTCTCCGCCGATGCCGGTCACGGCGAGACCGGTCGCCACCCCCGGAACGGAGGTCCGCTCGGCGACTTCCTCGTGGAACTTCGCCCGACCAAGGTAGGCCTTGACATCGTCGCCCGTCACCTGGATCGGCGCCGTCACCTTGCCGGCTTCGATCTGGGTTGCGACCTTTCGCAGCAACCGTCCCAGCTCGCGCTCCAGGTTGCGCACACCCGCCTCGCGCGTGTGCTCGGCGATGATGCGCCGGATTGCGTCATCACTAACCACCACCTCTTCGGCAGTGAGCCCATTGCGCTCCAGCTGGCGGCGGAGCAGATGGTCGCGTCCGATGGCAAGCTTCTCCTCTTCGGTGTAGCCGTCGAGGCGGATGATTTCCATCCGGTCGAGCAGCGGTCCCGGAATGGTGTCCGCGACGTTGGCGGTCGGGATGAACAGGACTTCAGAGAGATCCAGGTCGACCTCGAGATAGTGGTCGCGGAACGAATGGTTTTGCGCCGGGTCGAGCACCTCGAGCAGCGCCGACGACGGGTCACCCCGCCAGTCGCTGCCGACCTTGTCGATCTCATCGAGCATGATCACCGGGTTCTTCGTGCCCGCCTCTTTCAAGGCGCGCGCGATCCGTCCGGGCAGTGCCCCGACGTAGGTGCGGCGGTGACCACGGATCTCGGCCTCATCGTGGATGCCGCCGAGCGAAATGCGAGTGAACTTGCGACCCAGGGCGCGCGCGACCGACTCACCCAGCGAGGTCTTGCCCACGCCGGGCGGCCCTACCAGGGTGATGATCGCGCCCGAGCCCCGGCCGCCGGCGAGCGCCAGGCCGCGGGAATCACGCCGCTTGCGTACGGCGAGAAACTCGATGATGCGATCCTTGACGTCGTCCAGCCCGGTGTGGTCCTCGTCGAGGACCCGCCGTGCCTCAGTGACGTCGAACTGGTCGGGAGTGCGCTTGTTCCAGGGCATGTCGAGCATCCAGTCCAGGTAGTTTCGGATCCATCCGGCCTCCGGGTTCTGGTCTGAGGTCCGTTCCAGGCGATCGAGCTCGCGCTCAACCTCTTTACGGACGGCCTCCGGCATGCCGGCCTCCTCGATGCGCTTGCGGTAGTCGGCGGCGACGTCCGAATCGCCCTCACCGAGCTCGCGCTTGATGGCGTCCATCTGCTGACGCAGGAGGAACTCCCGCTGGCGCTTCTCCATCCCCTCCGCGACATCGCTGCGGATCTTGTTCTTCAGCGACGCATCGGCGAGGGTATCGCGCGTCCAGGCGATCAGTTTCTTCAGGCGCTGCTCGACATCGAGCGTCTCGAGGATCTCCACCTTCTTCTCGAGGGAGAGGTCAGGCGAATAGCCGGCCAGGTCAGACAGCTGCGCCGGGCGGTCGATGTTCCGGACCATCTGGAACACCTCGCTCTGATCGCGCAGCTCGAGCAGGTTCTCGATCAGGGCCTTGTACTCACGGGCGAGGACGTGCGAGGTCTCGGTCAGCGGGTTGACGTCCTGGGACGGCTGGGCCAGCACCCGCAGCGCCGGGCCGGTGCCTGCCGCGGCACTCCCGACCGAGGCACGATGCAGACCTTGCAGAATGGCGACCTCGACGCCATTCGGCAGCTTCCGCGAATCCTCGATCTTGGCGACGGTTCCGATGCTCGCGTACTTGCCTTCCACTCGCGGAACGAGCAGCACGAGACCATCGCCCTCGCGCGCAGCGGCGATGGCGGCTCCGGCCTCCTCGCGCTCGACCGGGATGGTGACGACCATGCCAGGCAGGACTACCGCGTTGTTGAGCGGCAGCAACGGGATAAATTCAGTTTTCAGTTCAGGCATTGCTTCCATTTCTCCTTGGTGTTCTCGTCAGGGACAACCTGCGAGACGTTAGGTTTATGCCCAAAACGGCCGTTGCCAAACGACACCCCCACGCCGGCAGGTCAGGAGCGGCTCGGGGTCCTGCTGGAACCGTTGCCCGACCCGGCGAGTGATCGGATGGCGTCCTCGATACTGGCCGCCACCACCTCGGGTGGCTGGCTTCCATCGATCAGCTTGAGCTTCCGCTCCCTCTCGTAGTAGCTGATCAGGGGGGCGGTCTGGTCGAGGAAGACGTCGAGGCGGTGGTCGATGACGCTCTGGCGGTCGTCGCCGCGATGGCGCTGGCCGAGACGCTCCCGGACAGCCTCCGGGTCGACCTGCAAATAAAGGACGGCATCCAGTGGCCGGTTGAGCGCCGCCAGCATGGTGTCCAGCGCTTGCGCCTGGGGAAGGGTCCGGGGGAAGCCGTCGAGAATGAAGCCTTGCTGCGTATCCGCCAGGAGCCGGTGCTGGATGAGGTCGACGACCAGGCTGTCGGGCACCAGCTCACCACGGTCAATGTAGGCCTTGACCCGCTTGCCCAGCGGGGTCCCCGCCTCCACCTGGGCCCGCAGGACGTCGCCGGTCGAGATCGCCGGGATTCCGTACTTCTCGGACAGCAGCGCTGCCTGGGTTCCCTTGCCCGAGCCGGGGGGTCCGAGCAGCACGAGATCCAACGCCACGCCTCCATCATGCGCCCCTGGCGCGGCCAGGGATCAGCAGGGGAAGCCGATGGGCTCCGAATAGGCGGTGGCGGCCTGTTCCTCCCTGATGTAGCCGACGTGCGCCATCTGGGCGAGGACGTTGAACTGGCGGGCCCGGGCGGCGCAGGGATTTCGATAGAGGTCGTACCACGACGGCGACTGCGGGAGGCCGGCCAGCATGGACGCGCGCGCCAGGTCGAGCGTCGCCGGCGTCCGGTGGAAGTAAATCGCCGAGGCCTGCCCGATCCCGTACGCGCCGTGTCCGTAGTAGACGGCGTTGAGGTAGTTCTCCAGGATCGTGTGCTTGTCGAACTTTGATTCCAGCTTTAGGGCGAGCACCAGGTTCTCCGGCTTGCGCCACCCGTCGTCGTCATTGTTCATGTAGAGCACTTTGATCAGCTGCTGCGACAGGGTGCTGCCGCCTTCCAGCGCCCGGTGGTGGTAGAGGTCGGTCAGGACGGCGCGGACCAGTCCCTGCGTGTCAATGCCGCGATGCTGGTAGAAGCGCTCATCCTCGATCGCGATCAGGGCCTCGCTCAGGACGTCGGGGACGTCGTCGAGGGCCACCCGTGTCCCACCGTGTGCCGCGAGGATGGCATCGACCCGGTGGGGCATGTCGTCGACCGAGGGCGTGATGACGAAGCCGACGGCGACGGCAATCGCAAACAGGGCCCGCAGGCCAAGGGCGACGGCGACCACCACGGCGACCGCCGACTGCCGCCGGGTGCGCCGGGGGGCCCGCATTGCGGGATGCATTCTATCGGCGCGCTGGGTGGTGGACCGGCAGTCGGGACGGGTTCGCGACAGGTCGTCCACGAATTCGGACCGAATTGCCCGGCATGCGCAGTAAAATGAGGTCGTGGCCGAGGCAACACCCCAGTTGAACGACCGGCGAGGCACCTGGAAGGTCAAAGCCGGGCTGGCCGAGATGCTCAAAGGCGGCGTCATCATGGACGTCGTCACCGCCGAGCAGGCGAAGATCGCCGAGGACGCGGGCGCGGTGGCCGTCATGGCGCTCGAGCGGGTGCCGGCCGACATCCGTCGAGAAGGCGGCGTGGCCAGGATGAGCGACCCGGGTTTGATCACCGCCATCATCGAGGCCGTCACCATCCCGGTGATGGCGAAGTGCCGTATCGGGCACTTTGTCGAGGCGCAGATCCTCGAGTCGCTGGGCGTCGACTACATCGATGAGAGCGAGGTCCTGACCCCCGCCGATGAAGAGCACCACATCAATAAGCATCCCTTCAAGGTGCCGTTCGTTTGCGGCTGCCGCGACCTCGGCGAAGCGTTGCGCCGGATCACCGAAGGGGCGGCCATGATCCGCACCAAGGGCGAGGCCGGCACCGGCAACGTGGTCGAAGCCGTGCGCCACATGCGCGCCGTGACCGGCGCCATCCGCGCGCTGCACGGCATGGGTCCCGAGGAGCTGGTCGTGGACGCCAAGCGGATCGGCGCGCCCGCCGACCTGCTCGAGGAGACGGCCCGCCTGGGCCGGCTGCCGGTCGTGAACTTTGCCGCCGGTGGGATCGCGACCCCCGCCGACGCAGCACTGATGATGCAGCTCGGCTGTGACGGGATCTTCGTCGGCTCCGGCATTTTCAAGGCGGAGAATCCTTCCGCTCGCGCCAAGGCCATCGTGGCGGCGACCACGTATTTCGACCGGCCGGACATCCTGGCTGACGCCTCCAAGAGCCTCGGCAAAGCCATGCGCGGGCTGGAGATCGGGACGATCCCGCAGGAGGAACTGCTCGCCGGCAGAGGCTGGTGAGCGCGGCGTCGCCCCACGCGAGTGGCCCTCTAGTGCCAAACGAGCGTGTCAGACGTCGACGCCGCGTCGGCGTCCTCGCGCTGCAGGGGGACTTTCGGGAACACCTGGCTGCCTTGCGTGCCTGCGAAGTTGAAGGCGTGCCGGTTCGGCTCGCGACGGATCTCGAAAACGTCGATGCCCTCATCCTGCCCGGTGGCGAAAGCACGACGATGGCCCGGCTGATGGAGCCCGCCTTGCGCGAGTCGATCCAACGGCGGGTCGGCGGGGGCATGCCAGTGCTTGGCACGTGCGCCGGGATGATCCTGATGGCGCGTGACGTCCACGACGGCCGGGTGGACCAGGAACCGTTGAAACTGATGGACATCGGGGTAAGGCGCAACGCCTACGGCCGGCAGATCGACAGCTTCGAGGCCGAGGTGGAATCGCCGCGCCGGGGTCGAGGAGCTGGCCCGGCATGGCGATCAAGCGGTAGCGGTCAAGCAAGGCAACCGGCTGGCGCTCGCCTTCCATCCCGAGCTCACACCCGACCGGCGATGGCACCAGTACTTCCTCTCGCTCGAGGGGGAGGCGCAGTGACGCTCCAGGTTCGTCCCGCCCAGCTCAAAGACCTGGGTGCGATCGAGGCCCTTTACCGCCAGCAGGTGCGGGAAGCGGAGCGTTCGCCGCTAAAGCGCCAGTTCGCATCGACCAGGCTGTGGTTCCTGCTCAACAGCGCCTTCGCCAGCATCATCCCGATCACGTCGGCGGCGGACCATGTCTACGTCATGGAAGACGGCAAGCGGCGCCGGATCGAGGGTTTCGTGCAGGCCGAAACGGCCGCACTCGGGCCCGGCGTCTGGCAGATCCTCAATCTCTGCCTGGGCCCCGACCTCGATCGGGTCCAGGACGGCACGGCGCTGCTCGACCACCTCTTCAACGAGGGCTTGAACCACGGCGTGACGAAATTCATCGTCCGGGTTCCGGTCGACGATCCCGTCATCGACCTGTTTCGCGCCCGCGGCTTCACCGCCTATGCCACCGAACATGCCCTGCTTACCGAATCGGTGGCGGCGCGACCGGCCCCAGCCGTTGCGGGATGGCGTCCGATGCGGCGCGACGACGAGCTGGGCCTCTACCTTCTTTATGTGGCGACCACGCCCAAGGGCGTGGCGGCGGTGGAGGCCTCGAACTTCGCCGAGTGGCGCCGGAGCTTCCAGCCCGGCTCGTGGAGCGCCCGAATCCCCCGCCGCGCGGGACAGCCCCGCTTCGTCATCGAGCGTATGCAGGTAGTGGGGTGGATGAGTCTGGTGCCGGGTGGCGGCGGCCGGCCGCATTCGCTCGGCCTGATGGCGGCCGCTCAACCAGCGGACCTGTGGCCCAGCCTGGTCCAGCGCTCGCTAGCCTATGTCGCCCAGCACCAGCCGGGACCTGTCTGGTGCAGCCTCCGGCACTACGATGAGGTCGGCATCCAGTTGCTCCAGCGCGAGGGTTTCGAAGTCATCGCCTCCCAGGCGTTGATGGTTCGGGAGCTGCCCTTGAAGGTTCGAGCCCGAATGCGGGTAAGAATCAAGGACAAGGGGCTGGTGCCGCAGTATGGCTAAAGCAATGCAGGAACTCAAGCGATCGCACAACGGCCTGACCGACGCCGACCCGGCTGAGCTCGACCTGCTCTTCCAGGCGCTGCCCCCGCATATCAACCGGGCGGTCAAGCGCCTCGATCACCAGGGCTTGCTGCTCGAGGTCGTCCTCGACCTGGGCCGGGAGCCGGAGGCTCGTTTTCCCGACCACGAGGTGATCCTCGACGAGACGCCGGTCACGTCGGAAGACCTCGAGTTCGTCTCCAGCCGGGTCGGGTCCTTCGGCGACGATAACCGTGCGGGCATCGAGCGCACGCTGCACCGCATCTCGGTGATCCGCAATCGTGCTGGGCAGATCGTCGGCGTCACCTGCCGTGTGGGCCGGGCGATCACGGGGACGATCGACATCATCAAGGACATGGTCATCGGCGGGAAGAGCATCCTGCTGCTCGGCCGCCCGGGCATCGGAAAGACGACGATGCTGCGCGAGTGCGCACGCGTGTTGGCCGACGAGATGAAGAAACGGGTGATCATCGTCGACACCTCGAATGAGATCGGTGGTGACGGCGACATCCCGCACCCGGGGATCGGCCGCTCGCGGCGGATGCAGGTCCGCACCCCCGCGCTGCAGCACGCCGTGATGATCGAGGCGGTCGAAAACCACATGCCCCAGGTGATCGTCATCGACGAGATCGGTACCGAGTTGGAAGCGGGCGCAGCGCGCACCATCGCAGAGCGTGGCGTGCAGCTGGTGGCAACGGCTCATGGGAATTCGCTCGAGAACCTGCTCGTCAATCCCACGCTCAACGATCTGCTCGGCGGCATCCAGACGGTGACGCTCTCCGACGAGGAGGCTCGCCGTCGCGGCACGCAAAAGTCGGTGCTCGAACGCAAGTCGCCGCCGACCTTCGACGTGCTGGTCGAGATTCACGACCGGGATCGGCTCGCCATCCATCAGCCGCTGGCCGAGGTCGTCGACGCAGCGCTGCGCGGCACGCTCAAGCCACCCCAGATGCGGATCCGAGGGGCCGACGGCGCCATCGTTGCCCGGATCGCGGAGACGGCGCCGATGCGGACGGCCGCGGTCCGGGAGCCGCTGGAGGCGCCGCGGTCGCGTGGCTTGCATGAAACCGTGTCAGTGTTTCCCTATGGGGTGAGTCGTAACTACCTGGAACAGGCGATCACCGAGCTCAAGGTCCCGATCCGCGTCCAGAACCATATCGAGGAAGCGGACCTGATCGTGACCCTCAAGAACTACTACCGCCGCAAGGACTCGCCGCTCAAGGAGGCCGAGGCGGACGGCATTCCGATCCAGGTGCTGAAGAGCAACACCATCACGCAGATCAAGAACGCCCTGAGCCGGGTGTATCAGCTGGACACGCCCGACCCGACCGAGTCCGCGCTGCAGGAAACGCTCGAGGGCATCAACCGCGCGAAGTCGACGAATTCGATGGTGGAACTCTCGCCGCAGAACGCTTACGTTCGCCGGCTGCAGCACCAGTTGGTGGAGCGTCATGAGTTGACCGCGCGCAGCACCGGCAAGGAGCCGAACCGCCGGTTGCGCATCTACACCAGCGCCGACTGAACCTCGTATAGTTCAGCGCGAAATGGAAACCGCGGGGAAGCGAGGCGGATTCTTCATCAGTTTCGAGGGGCCCGAGGGAAGCGGCAAGTCGACCCAGATCCATCGCCTGGCGGCGGCTCTTGCGGAGCAGGGCCACGCCGTCTGGACCACCCGTGAACCGGGCGGCACGCGCGCGGGCGAGATGATCCGGCCGATCCTTCTGGGTCCCCGGGCCGGCCCGCTTCCGCCCTGGTCGGAAGCCCTGCTCTTTACCGCCGCGCGCGCCCAACTGGTGGAGGAGGTGATCCGGCCGCGCTTAGACCATGGCGAGCTCGTCCTCTGCGACCGGTACAGCGATTCCACCCTCGCCTACCAGGGGTATGGCCGCGGCATCGATCTCGAGACCTTGCGACGCCTTCAGTCGGACGCGACCGGCGGGCTGACTCCTGACCTGACACTCCTGCTGGATCTACCGGTCGAGGCCGGGCTGGCCCGCATTCCGCGCCACGCGAAGGACCGGCTGGACCGGGAAACGATTGCCTTTCATCAGCGCGTGCACGCCGGTTATCGCGAGATGGCGGCACGGGAACCGCACCGCTGGCGGCAGGTCGACGCCTCGCGCGATCCCGACGAGGTCGCGTCTCGCATCCTGGAGCAGGCGCTCGAGGCGCTGCGCACGGCCGGCGTCCGCCCGGCGGAGCGGCGATCGGCATGAAGTTGCTGATCGCGGTGGTCCACAGTGAGGATGCGTCCGCGACCATGGACGCGCTCAACGATCGGGGCATCTCGGTCACCCGGTTCGTCAGTTCCGGCGGCTTCCTGCAGCACAAGAACGTGACCCTGATGTCGGGCATCGACGACGATCGGGTCGAGGATGTCCTCGGCCTGATCAAGGAGAACTGCCGGACCCGCAGCGAGTTCATGAACCCGATGCCGCCGCTGGTCGAGCCCGGCGATTTCTTCGTCCCCTATCCGGTCGAGGTGCAGGTCGGCGGCGCGACGGTCTTCATCATGAACGTCGACCGCTTCGAAAAGCTCTGATCCCCGGACTCGGGACCGCGCTCAACACCGGCACGGTTCTCGTCGGCGCCACGCTGGGGCTCACGCTCGGCCGGGTCATTCCCGCCAGCCTGCACCAGACCATCCGCATCGCGATCGGTCTGTTCGTGGCAGTGATCGGGATGCAGATGGCGCTCAAGACGCGCAACCCACTGATCCTGTTGGTGAGCGTGCTGGTCGGCGTCCTGATCGGCGAGCTGCTCAAGCTGGATGCGGGCGTCCAGGCGATCGGCTCCTGGGCGGAACGGCGCCTGAGCCGCGGGGGCGAGCCGGGACGGGTGAGCCTGGCCTTCATCACGACCAGCCTGATCTTCTGCGTCGGGCCGTTGACCGTGCTCGGCTCCTTTCTCGACGGCACGCGCGGCGATATCACGCTGCTTGCTATCAAGTCGACGCTCGACGGCGTCACCTCGATCGTCTTCGCCGCCACGCTCGGGTGGGGCGTGCTGCTCTCGGCGGCCAGCGTGCTGCTGGTGCAGGGCAGCCTGACGCTGATTGCCTTCCTCGTCCACGCGGGACTCACGGATCTGGAGACCGGCGAACTGACGGCGGCCGGCGGCATCGCCGTGCTCGGCATTTCCCTCGGCCTGCTGGAGCTGAAGGCGATCAAGGTCGCCAACTTCCTGCCGGCGCTGGTGGTGGCGCCGATGCTCGCCGGCATCCTGCACGCCTTCGGCTGGCTCTCCTGAGAGGGCCGCCAGGAGGATCGTTTCTGGCCGCGATGTAACATCGGCTTGACTCGCGCGTAGCAGTTAGTGGGGAGAGGGATTCGTGCTACAGCCGGCGGAGTCGTCCTGGATCGAGCCGTTGGTGCTCGCGCTGTATCGCCCCACGATCCAGCTGGCAACCCTGCTCGTCCGCGATAACACCGTGGCTCAGGACATCGTTCAGGAGGCGTTTGTGCGTGTCTGGCTCTCCCCGCGGACGCCACGCGAAATGAGCACCTTCCGCCCCTGGCTGTACAGGACCGTCGTCAACCTAGCCCGCGATCACCAACGGCGTCAGGGCAGATGGGCACGTCTCCGTTTCGGGCGGGCAGCATCCGACAACCCTATGGACGTGGCAGAGCGCCGCGAGGCGGACACGGCTCTGGGAGATGCGGTCCGGGGCTTGAGCCGGCGCGAGCAAGAAGCCGTCTACGTGCGCTTCTTCGAGGACGCGCCCTTCGAGGAAGTGGGGCGAATCATCGGCGTGCGCACCGGTACGGCCCGGGTCCTCGTCCATCGTGCGCTGGCCAAGCTGCGGCGCCAGCTCGATCCATCATCTGGAAATGGAATGACTGACTCATGAGACCGGCAGCAATCGAAGAGCGCGTGCGTGACTACGTCGAAGCCGAGCGGGCGCAGATTCGGGTGCCGCCCGTAATGGCATCTCGGATTCTCCATGCGGTCGAGGTGAGTCGGCGGCCTGCCCCTCGCCCTCCCCGGCTCGCCTTCTTACGGGTTGCGGCGGCCGTGGCCGGCGTGCTCCTCGTTGGCGCCGGAATCGCGTGGGTACGGACAGCGCAGTCCCCAGCCGGTTTGGCGCAAGGAAAATGGTTGCCTGCACCGGCCATGGGGGTCGGGCGCGGCTATCAAACGGCGACCTCGCTGCCGAATGGCAAAGTTCTTGTCGTAGGCGGCAGCCAGACGAACCGAATCCTTGCTAGCACGGAACTCTACGATCCCCGTACCCGGAGCTGGAGCTCGGCAGGAACGCTTACGACGCCTCGGTCCCTGCATACAGCCACATTGCTCAAAAACGGAAAAGTCCTAATCGTGGGCGGGTCCAACGCGCGCCCGAGCTCTCTTGGGTCCCTGGCAACGGCCGAACTGTACGACCCTCAGAGCAACAGCTGGACTTTGGCCGCCAGCATGCACACACCCCGCTCGTACCATACGGCGACGTTGTTGGCCGACGGCCGGGTGCTGGTCGTCGGAGGCATTGAGGCGTCCAACGACGTCACGGGAACGGTGCTCGCCAGTGCGGAGCTATACGACCCTCTTACGAATAGCTGGACGCCGGCAGCGCCCCTTCCCGTGGCTCGGGCAAGGCATGCCGCAGTCCTGCTCGCTGACCGCCGTGTTCTCGTAATTGGGGGAACCGACTCCGAACACCTGCCGTCCTCCAGTTACTTCCCGACCGCCGAACTCTACGATCCAGCTAGTCAGTCCTGGTCGCTGGTGGCCAGCATGAACTATGCGCGCGTCTACGCGACCGCTACGCTTCTGCCGGACAACCGCGTTCTGGTCGTCGGAGATGACGGGGTGAATGAGCGCACCGCCGAAGTCTTCGACCCGCGAACCAATGGTTGGTTTCCCATTCCCGATCCCGGAGTCGGCCGTGCCGAACAAGTCGCTGTCGAGCTAACGAATGGGATGGTTCTGGTTGCCGGCGGAGTCGGGGAAACGAGCGCCCAGTTGTTCGACTGGCGTCGCAACACGTGGACAAGCGCCGGTGCCTTGTCGGTGATCCGGGCCAGCGCCACCGCGACCGTGCTTGTGGACGGCCAGGTGCTCATCGCCGGAGGGTTCGGCAACAGATCTATCCCCTGGGCGAGCGCCGAAGTCTATGACCCGCACGGAACGTCGCTAGTGGCAGCCAGAACGAGCAGGCCGGCACCGACCCCGATTGCAGGTGCACTCCTGTTTGGAATCCCAGCCCTGCTCCTTGGCCTTTCTGCGTGGCTCAGGCGCGATCGCATCGTCCCTGAGACATGGATTGACTGACACCTTCGCCCTGCCTCACATCTGGCACACTTAAGCGAGTCCATGGCGAGGTCTCAGGCTCAGCGCAGGGTGGATTGGTTCGCCGCGGGGCTGGGCCTGGTGGTCGCGGTGGTCATCCAGTTGGTCGGGAGCACCTTGCTCTTCGGCAGTCATCGGGGTCAGCTGGTCTCCCAGGGCCTGCTCACGTTCGTGGCGCTGCTGGTGGCAGGCGCGCTCGCCGGCTTCATCGGGCCGGCCGCAGGCGCCGTTTGGAATGGCGTGATCGTCGCCGTTGGCTTCATCATCGTCGAGGAGCTGGCCGGAGCCGTGGGGCCCATCGGTCCGATTGGGTCGGCCGGCCTGGACACCCTCGGGCTGGTGATCGACGACGTGCTGGTCTTGAGTGGCGGCACGATCGGCGGCGTGGTGGCCAGCGTCGCTCGGCGCCAGCGCACAGGGTCGGGTAACGATTCGCCGACTCATCGCGTTCGATAGCAAATGACGTCAACCTGCACGGGAACCGGATCACTGAAAAGGAAGTAAAGAAGATGCAGATGGAGAACGGGTCGGTCGAGGCGCTTGGTTCCCGGATCGTCGAGAACGTCGGTAAGGTGCTCGTCGGTAAGAGCGCCGAGATCGAGCTCTGTGCCATTGCGCTGCTGAGCCGCGGCCACATCCTGATCGAAGACGTGCCTGGCGTCGGCAAGACCATGCTGGCCAAATCACTGGCGCGCTCGCTTGGCTGCTCCTTCGAGCGCCTCCAGTTCACGCCGGACCTGCTTCCCTCCGACGTGACCGGGGTCAACATCTACAGTCCCTCGACGCAACAGTTCGAGTTCCGCCAGGGTCCGATCTTTACCCAGGTGCTGCTGGCCGACGAGATCAACCGGGCCACGCCCAAGACGCAGTCGGCCCTGCTCGAGGCGATGGAGGAGAAGCAGGTGACCGTCGACGGCACCACCTACCCGCTGCCGCTGCCCTTCATGGTGCTGGCGACGCAGAACCCGGTCGAGTTTGCCGGCACCTTCCCGCTCCCGGAGGCGCAGGTCGATCGCTTCTTGATGCGCGTCAACCTCGGCTACCTGGACGTGGCGCACGAGGTGCAGGTACTCGACCGCTTCCAGCGGGGGTCGCCGATCGATCAGCTGGAGCCGGTGGCGTCAGCGGAAGAGGTGCTGGTGGGCCAAAGAGCGGTCCAGGAGATCTACGTCGACGATCAGTTGAAGGAGTACATCGCTCGGGTGACGCATCGCACGCGGTCGCACGCCGACATCGGCCTGGGCGCCAGCTCACGCGGCTCGCTCGGCCTCTTCCGCGGGGCGCAGGCGCGGGCAGCACTCGAGGGTCGTGACTTCGTCACGCCGGATGACGTGAAGGCGCTGGCGCAACCGGTGCTCGCCCACCGTCTCATTCTCAAAGCCAACGCCGAACTGCGTGGCCTCACGCCGGCGAAAATCCTGGCCCAGATCCTGGAAACGGAACCGGTACCACCGCCGAGCGTGGTGTCGCGCTTCGGTCGTCGGGTGGCGAGCTAGCCGGGCGAGCGCATGCGCCTGCCGCGCCTTCCCCTGGTTACGGCGCTGGCGCTCCTTTTCTTTTTCGCGTACATCACGGGGATCCGGCTCGCCTACAGCCTGCTGTACGCCCTGGTCCTCCTCTTTGTCGTCAGTTACTTCTGGAGCCGGCTGGCTGCCGAAAACCTCTTGGTGGAACGGACGAGTCCTGAGGGGCAGTACCAGGTGGGTGACCACTTCGAGGAGCACTTCACGATCGAGAACCGCTCCTGGATCCCGGTGCCCCTTATCGAGCTGACCGATTTCTCCAACCTGCCGGGATACAACCCGGGGCGCGTCTTCAGCCTCAAGGGCCGGCGCACCCGCCGCTGGACGTCGCGGGGTCAGTTCAAGCAACGCGGCCTGTTTACTTTTGGCCCGGTCGAGCTGCGCTATGGCGATCCCTTCGGACTTTTCGCGCGGACGCTGCGCGTCGCCGGCAGCCGGTCGGTGGTCGTCTACCCGATCGTCCGCCCCGTCGGCGCCCTCGATGCGCTGGCTCCGAGCACGGCCGGCAACGAGCAACTGCGCGGTCGCGTCCTCGACATCCCGCCGAATGCCACCACCATTCGCGAGTACGTCCCGACCGACAGCGTCAAGCGCATCCACTGGGCGTCGTCCGCACGCCTCGGCCGGCTGATGAGCCGTAGCTTCGAGACCCGCGAAGGGGGAGACGCCTGGATCGTCCTCGACCTCCAGGCCTCGGTCCACGCCGGCGAGGCGCCCGAGTCCACGCTCGAATATGCGATGAGCCTGGCGGCGTCGATTACGGACGCCGGTCTTCGCCGCGGCGGCGCCATCGGGCTGGTGAGCAATGACAGCCGTCTCAGCATGATCGAGGCCGCCCGCGGCGACCAGCAGCGCAACAAGCTCTTCGAACACTTTACCTTGGCCCAGGCCGACGGGACCGTGCCGCTCGCCACCTTGCTGACGTCGCAGCGGCATCAATGGCGGCATCGGGGTGGACTGATCGTGATCACCCCCTCGGCGGATGAGCGCTGGCCGGCGGCGCTGCTCGACCTGGGCGTGCGCGGCCACCGGAGCTTGATCATCTACCTCGATCCACGCGGATTTGGTGGCACCCAGCCGGGGCTGGCGAGCGCCGGGCGCTGGCGGCAGGCGTTGAACTGGTGGATCGTCCGCGGGGCCGATGACCTCGATACCACGGGGGAGCGACCGCTTGCCGCAAGTTAACCCCGCAACCATCGCGCTGCTCGTGGTGGCGCTCCTCGGCGCCGCCTGGGCCGCGGGCCTGCTTCGGGCGCACTATGAAGACGGCCGCGCGACGCTGCGAGTCACGCGCGCGGGCCGGGTCGTAGTCACGCTCAACCTGCGCGACACCTGGCTCTTGCTGACGCTGTCGCTGCTGATGGGCTGGGCGGTCGCGGCCGCGGTCGAGCGGTCGGACTGGGTGCCGGGCTTCGATACCCAGGGCCGCCTGGTTCCGGCGCTGGCGCTGACGAGTGTGCTGGGATGGGTGTTCGTGTGCGCGGGCCTTCGTCGCTTCGCCTACGGCATCGCCTCGCTCGCCGCGGCGCTGCTCTCGCTGGGGTTGTACACGCCGTCGCCCCTGACGAGTGCCGGCCTGACGGTGCCGGCGTTGGCTAAATGGTCGCTGGACCTGCCGGGGCAGACCAACCTCCTGTTGTTGATGGGCCTGATCTTGATGTTCGCCCTTGCCGGGGTGTGGACCAGTTGGTGGACCTTCCGCCGCCATAACGGGCTGGTCGCGCTGCTGCCGAGTGGCACCATCCTGGCGGTCGAGATCATCAACGACACCAGTGCCGGCCTGGGCTTCTTTGTGATCGTCTGGCTGGCCGCGGCCGCTTCCGTCCTCCTCCGCCTCAATTTCGTCGCCCTCAAAGAGAACTGGCGGTCACGACGCCTGCCGCACGCGGCCGATACCGGCTGGACCTTCGGCGAGGTCGGTGCCGAGGCGACGGTGGCCATTCTTGCCATCGCCTTTCTCATCCTGCCGCCGCTCAGCAGTAGTGACATCAGTGGCGCGCTCATCCCCGGCGTGGTGCACGCCGACCTCGCGCACCCCTTCGGAATCGGAAGCGGCTCAGGTCCGGGTGGGGGCATCGGATCGATCGGCTACAGCGAGACGGTTCGACCGGGCACACAACTGAAAGCCAAGCCGCAGACCGTGATGCGGGTCAGCGGCGACGCCCCGATCTACGATCCGTACTGGCGCGGCATTGCGCTCGCAGGCTGGGACGGGATCCAGTGGTACAAGCTCCCCAGCACCCAGCAGGTACCAGTGCGCCAGCAACCGCTGGTGGCCGCCAACGCCACCGTCCCCCGGGATGACCTGCCGTCGGACAGCCAGCGCATCCAGATCCAGCACGACACGTTCCAGGTGATCGTCCCGCCGGAGCAGACACTCGCCACCGTCTTCAGCGCCGGCGAGATCATTTCCGTCAACCAACCCAGCACCGTGCGCGGCATCATGACCGCGGAACCGACGCTTCCGGGCCCGGTACCCGCGCTCGTCAATGTCACGGGCGACAACCTCAGCCCGAGCTCGTTCGATACCATCGACCAGATCCACCTGTCCAACCGGGTGCGCGCGCCGTACAGCTTCAGCGTCACCGAAGCGGTGCCCAACGCGGCCGTAACCGAGCTACAAGGCGCGGGGACCGATTATCCGGCCTGGACCGCGCCCTACATCAGCCTGTATGCGGACGGCGTGAGCGCCAGAGGGTACTCGACCGCTCGCGACGCGGAAATTGGCGCCCTGGCCCAACAGATCGTGAATGATGCGCATGCGACCACACCGTACGACCAGGCCAAAGCGATCGAGTCCTGGTTTCTCGAAAAGGGACGGTTTACGTACACGTTGACCCCGCCGCCGGCACCGGTTGGGGTGCGGCCCCTCGACTACTTCCTCTTCACCAGCAAGAGGGGCTTCTGCCAGGACTTCTCCACTGCGATGAACGTCATGCTGCGTACCCTCGGGATCCCCAGCCGGCAGATGAGCGGCTTCGGGCAGGGGATCTTCGATGACAAGACCCGCCAGTACATCGTCAACGCGGTCGACGCCCACAGTTGGGTCGAAGTCTTCTTCCCGGGCTACGGATGGATCCCCTTCGAGGCCACCCCCGACGGCGTCAATGCGCCGATCAACCGGCCGGCGACCCGTGAGTTGCTCAATGTCCCGAGCACGCCCTCGACGGAGGCCACGCCCCGTTCCCGTGCGATCCCGAAGGAGCCGGTGGTGGATACCGGCGGATCGCAATCGGGCGGCCTGTTTCCCGACATCTTGCGCCAGCTGCTGCTCGGCGGAGCCGGGGTACTTCTGCTCCTGATCATCGGCATCCTGCTGGCGGCGCGCTGGCTGCTGGCGGTCAAAGACGTCCCCCGCATCTGGCGGCGCCTGCTCTTCCTGGGCGACCGGCTCAACGTCCCGCGCCACCGGGGCGATACGCCGCAAGAATTCGGTGGGCGGCTGGCGACCTTCGTGCCACCGCTCGACGAAGAGGTGCGGCGGTTGGCGAACCTCTATACCCGGGCCAGCTTCCGCCGCGAGGGTCTTTCCGCGGATGAGCTCGCTGACGCGCGGCGCGCCTGGCACCGCATCCGCGGCAGCTACCCGGGGCTGGTGGTCAGCGCCTGGCGCGACGCGCTGCGCCACGGCCGCGTGGTCAGGGAAGAGGAAGGCGCAGCGTCAGAAAATCCCGAGCCATCACGGCGCCGTTGACCGATCCCTCGGCGCTCAAGTGGGTGATGATGAAGCGGGTCGATGGGTACCGCTCCATCAGGTCCTCGACGTCCCGGCGCCCCAGGTGCAGCTCGCCACCCTCTTCGTCGGGGTAGGTCATCTCGGCGATCACGTGATCGGAGGCCGCTACCAGCGCCTCGAGATCGGCTGACATTTCCGCGTCGCCGCTGTACCCGAGGCGAACGCCGTCGCGTTCGATGGTGAAGCCCAGGCAATTGAGCTCGCTGACGTGCCGCATGCGAAAGGCGCGGGCGCGGCTGCCGTCGACCTCGAAGGCATCCCCACCGGCGAGCTCGTGCACCGTCAGCTGCAGCCGTTCCCAGCTGAGACGGCGCATCTTCTCGCCCCAGGCAAAATCGAGCAGCTGCTCGAGGTAGGCGGTCGTTCCGACGGGACCGAAGATGGTGAGTGGCGATGATGGCTCGTGCAGCAGCACGCGGCCCAGGATCAGCCAGGCGAGTCCGAAGGTATGGTCGGCATGAAAGTGGCTGAGCACCACCGCGCGCGGCTCATCGAGCGAGACGCCGGCCTTTGGGAGGTGGACGGTGAGCGGGGCGCCGGCATCCAGCAGGATGGTCCGGTCGACCAGGATGCTGGCGTTGTATGCGTGGGGGGAGAAGGCCGAACCGGTCCCGAGGAACGTGACCTCCACTGACGAGACGGTAACAAATGTCGAGTACAGTGCAGATGATGAGTACCGTGGAGAAAGTGCGGCTCACGCAGTGGTCGCACGGAGCGGGTTGAGCCTGCAAGATCGGTCCTGAGGACCTGGCTCAGGTCTTGAGCCACTTGCCGACACGGCTCGACAACCCCGACGTCCTGGTGGGGCAGGAGACCGGCGATGATGCCGCGGTCTACCGGCTTCGGCCGGACCTTGCCCTGGTGGTCACCACCGACTTCTTCACGCCCATCGTCGACGATGCCTACACCTTCGGGGCGATCGCCGCGGCTAACGCGCTGAGCGACATCTATGCGATGGGTGCGCAGCCGTTGCTGGCGGTCAACCTGGTCGCCTTTCCGATCAAGGAGCTGGGGCCGGCGCTGCTCGCCGACATCCTGCGAGGCGGGCTGGACAAAGTTCGCGAGGCGGGCATCGACATCCTGGGCGGCCACAGTATCGACGACCACGAACCGAAGTACGGGCTCGCCGTGACTGGCACCGTTCACCCCGACCGGGTGCGCCGCAATCGGGGCGGCCAGCCGGGCGACCGGCTGGTGCTGACCAAGCCGCTGGGCACCGGCGTCATCAGCACCGCGATCAAGCACCAGGTGGCGCCGCCGGAATCAGCCGCGGCCGCCATCGAGGGCATGCTCCGGCTCAACCGCGACGCCGCCGACGCGATGGCGACGGTCGAGCTCCATGCCGCCACCGACGTTACCGGCTTCGGCCTGCTCGGGCACCTCCACTTCATGGCCCGCGCCTCGGGTCTGGCCGCGCGGGTCGAGGCGTCGTCGGTCCCACTCCTTCCGGGAGCCGAGGTGCTGGCGGAGGCGGGGGAGGTCCCCGGCGGCACGCGATCGAACCAGCGCTTTCTGGCCTCGCGCGTGCGTTGGCCGGCGAACCTGTCCGCGGCCCGTCAGACCCTGCTGTGCGATGCCCAAACGTCCGGCGGTCTGCTGCTGGCGGTCCCGGAGAGCGAGTTGGACCGCCTGTTGAGCGCGCTTACGGGGAAAAGGGTGGCCGGCGTCGTGGTCGGCCAGCTGGCGGAGGGGGACGCGGGCTCCATCCTGGTCGTCTGAGCCCCTCAGCGGCTGGTGACAATGCCGCTACGAGTTGCCGCGGCTGTGCAACGTCAGGATCAGGCAACATACGTTCAGGTCCCCCTCGCACGTATTAGAAGCTGAACATGTACGTGCCTGTCCGTGGGAGCCTCATGCCGGTCCGGGTGGAGAGCGCCCATAATGTCACCCTGTGCAACCCCTCGCCAAGGCGGCGTCCGACGACGATCGCCCTCTCATCGAGCGGGTTCGCCGAGGCGACCAGGACGCGGCGCGGATCCTCTTCGAACGCTACTTCGACCGTATCTACAACTATGCCTACGCCCGCCTCGGAAGGGCAGAGGATGCGGAGGACCTGGCCATCGATACCATGACCCGCAGCCTCACCCGTCTGGATCTCTTCCAGGACCAGGGCGTTGCCTTCTCCTCCTGGGTCTACCGGATCGCGCACAACGCGACCATCGACCATTACCGCCGCCAGGGCAAGGCGACCCTCGTTCCGCTGGAGTCAGCGACCTTGCCGGTGTCGGCGGATCCGTCCGAGCTTGCCGTCGAGCAGCTTTCCAATGAAGACCTGCACGACGCCTTGCGGGCTTTGACCGACGAGCAGCAGCAGGTCCTGATCCTCCGGTTCTTCCAGGACCTGACGGCCGCGCAGGCGGCCCAGATCATGGGGAAGTCGGTGGGTGCAGTGCAGGCACTGCAGCACAGGGCGCTGGGCTCGCTCGAGCGTGCCCTGCACGGGAGGGCGAACAATTGACGGCTGAAATGGAGCGGCTGGAGCGACTCGCGGAGCGGCTACGCGCCGTCGACCCGGTGATGCCATCGCCCGGCGCCAAGATTCGCGGTTGGAACCTGGTGCTCGCCGCGGTCGAGCAGTCAGCGACCGTCCGGTCGCGGACGCATCCGGTCCGCCGGCTGGTGCTGGCGGCGGTCGCCGCCGCGGTGCTGCTGGTGGCCGGGGCCGTCGCCGCATCTGCCGACAGCCTCCCGGATTCGGCCCTCTATCCGCTGAAGGGCGTGATGGAGAACGTGCGCGGCGCGCTCGCTTTCAGCCCGTCGGATAAGCTCGCCTACCACCTCGATCTCGCCCGGACCCGCCTCACCGAGGCGGAGGCCATGATCGCGCGTCATCGGCTCGACCTCGCTGGCCAGGCGCTCAGCAGCCTCGATGACCAGCTCGACGACGCCGCGCTCGTGGTCCAGGCGGAGATGCAAAGCGACCCCGCGCTGGCCGCCAGCCTGGAGAATCGCCTGGTCCAGGCGATCGCCACCCACGACCAGCAGCTCGCCGGTCTGGAGGGCCAGGTGACCAACCCGGCAGCCATCGCCGCCATCACGCAGGCTCGCGACCGCGCCGCGCAAGCCCTGCAGACGTCGAACGGCAACCCGAGCGCCTCCCCCGCCGGCAACGGCAAGGGCCCCAGCAGCTCACCTCACCCGACGCCGAAGCACTAACCGCAACCGGCTCGACTCGCTCCCGGTACCATGGCCGGGATGCAGCGACGGCGAGCCCTCATGATCGCCGCGGCCATCGCGCTCCTGGTGCTGGTCATCGACCAGGCCAGCAAGGCCTGGGCCCGCGGCGCCCTGGCACCGGGGCGCGAGGTCACCGTCATCCCGGGCTGGCTCTGGTACCGGCTCGCCAGCAACACGGGCGCCACCCTGGGGTTGGGCTCCGGCCACAATGAGGTGTTCGCGGCGCTGGCATTGATCATCGTGGCAGCGATCGCGGTGCTCGCGGTGCGAGGCAACGCCGGCGGCGTCCTTGGCATTGGGGCGCTCGGCGCGGTGGCCGGCGGCGCCCTCGGCAACCTGGTCGACCGAGTCCGGGTGGGCAGCGTGACCGACTTCATCGAGGTACACGTCTGGCCAACCGACTTCAACCTCGCCGACGCCGCGATCCGCATCGGCGTCGTCCTCTTCCTGCTCGCGATCCTGCTGGACTGGACCCGGCGGCCGCGCCGCGCTAGTGTTGGCGCAGGGAGGGAGCGCTGACCGCTCAGACAACCCACGTTCGCGAGATGGCGGCCAACCTGCTGCTGGGGCGTGCGCTGCAGGCGCTCGACGCCGCCGGTGGCCTGGTGGTGTTTTGGGATGCCGAGGGCCGCTGGCAGAAGGACGCGTTCAGCCTGGCCGGGCGACCGGACCGGCTCGAGGAGCTGGCTCCGGTGCTCGAAGCCATCCTCGAGTGGACCCTTTACACGGAGAAACCCGCCGCCATCGATGACCTTCGGCGCAGTCGATGGGCCCGGCACCTGCTGCATGGGGCGGAGCCGCCGGCAGGCGCCGTCGCCGCCACGCCAATGGCCCAGCGCGGCACCATCTGGGGGGCGGTCGCCGTCTATCGCGCCGACCCCGTGGTGGGGTCGATCGACCTACTCGGCGAGCTTGCCGAGCTCGCGACCGAGCCGCTCAGCTCGATCGGGTCCAGCCGTCCAGAAGGGATCGCATAACCGAGCTCCCTTGCCGGGCGTCCGTATCATGAGCCCGAATGCGCGCTGAACAATCGATGCGCCGTACGGCGGCGCTGCGCCAGCGACTGCTCGACCTCGAGCTCGACGGCCTGGTCGTGACCTCGCCGGAGAACATGCGGTACCTTTCCGGGTTCAGCGGCAGCCTCGGTTACCTGGTCATCAGCCAGGATGCCGCCGAAATCCTGGGGGACAGCCGCTACTGGCTGCAGATGCAAGCCGAGGCACCGGCCTTCAGGCTCATGCCGTCCGGGCCGTCGCACGGCCTCTGGGCGCTGGTTGCGGAGCGGATCAAGGCGCTTGGGCTGCGCCGGATCGGCTTCGAGTCCCAGGACCTGACGTTCGATCAGCACCAGCGCCTTTCGGCGGCGCTGCCACCAGAGCCCACGCTGGTCGCCACCGCGGGTCTGGTCGAGGAACTTCGAATCGTGAAGGAGGCCGAGGAGGTCGAGCTGCTACGCGCGGTCGCGTCGATCGCCGGCCGTTCGTTCGATCGCGTCCGCGCGGCCGTCCGGCCGGGGCTGCGCGAGCGTGATGTCGCCTTCCTGTTGGAGCAGACCTTCCGCGAGCTGGGGGCCGACGGCCCGGCCTTCGAAACCATCGTGGCTGCCGGTGAACGGGGTGCCCTCCCGCACGGCCGTGCGTCCGACCGCGTCCTTGAGCGAGGCGACCTGGTGGTGGTCGACTTCGGCGCGACCGCCGCCGGCTACCACAGCGACACCACCCGGACGATCGTGGTGGGTGAGCCGACGCCCGAGCAAGCCCGACTGATCGAGGCGGTGCGTCGGGCGCAGCTCGCATCGATTGCGCTGATGAAACCGGGGGTGACTGCCGACGAAGTCGACCGGCGGGCCCGCGAGGCGCTCGCCGGCGAGGAACATGCCTTCGGCCATGGCCTGGGCCACGGCATCGGATTGCAGGTGCACGAGCGCCCCTACCTCTCAGCAACGGATCACACCGCGCTGCGGCCCGGCATGGTCATCACCAACGAGCCGGGGATCTACATCCCGGGCTGGGGTGGCGTTCGCCTCGAGGAGATGGTGCTCATCACGGAGACGGACCCGGAGGTGCTCACGTCCGCCTCCTGGGAGATTGGCGTCGGATGACGCCGGCGGAGGCCCTGCGGGAGAAACTCGAGGTCTTCGTCTTTGCCGACGATCTCTTCGGCGAAAATTGCTACCTGATCCGGCGGCGGGACACGATGGCCGCGCTCGTCGTCGACCCAGGCCTGCAGCTGGATCGGGTGCGGCAGGAGATCGATTCGGAGGGCTTGACGGTCGAGCAGATCCTGGTGACGCATGGGCATATCGATCACGTTGCGGGCGTGCCGGCGCTGCACGCGCAGACCGGTGCCCCGATCGCGATGCACGGGGATGACCTTGCCATCCTCGACTGGGAGGCGATCGCCCAGTACCCGTTCGTGCCGCGCGGGTTTACGTCGTTCTCGATCGACACAGCGCTGACTCACGGGATGACGTTGGCCTTCCAGGACCTCAGCCTGCGGGTGCTCCATACGCCCGGGCATACCCAGGGTTCCGTCTGCTTTCTCTTCGGCCTCGACTGCTTTGCCGGCGACACGCTGTTCCAGCGCGGGATCGGCCGCACCGATCTGCCCGGCGGCGACATGCACAAGATCGTCTTCTCGATCCGCAACGTCCTCTACGCCCTGCCACCAAAGACCGTGGTGCATCCGGGGCATGGACCCGCCACCAGCATCGAGGAGGAGAAGCTGCTCAACCCCTTCGTTCCGGCGGCGTGACCGTGCGCATCGCCTCGCTCTTGCCCAGCGCCACCGAGATCGTCTGTGCGCTCGGACTCGAAGAGAGCCTGGTGGCCGTCACTCACGAATGCGATTACCCGGAGTCGGTCAAGACCAAGCCAGTCGTCACCCGAAGCGTGCTCGACGGGAAGGGCGACAGCGCGCAGATCGACCGGCACATCCGCGAGCTGGTCCACCAGGGGAGCAGCATCTACACGCTGGATGCCGATCGGCTGGCGACGCTACACCCCGATGTCATCCTGACGCAGGAGCTCTGCGAGGTGTGCGCCGTGTCCTATCCCGTGGTGGAACGGGCAGCCCGGCGCAGCTCGACCCCGATGCAGCTGGTCTCGCTCGAGCCCCAGGAGCTCGCCGATGTCTTGGAACACATCCGGCTGGTTGGCCGCCTGGCGGATCGCGAAGTGGAGGCCGAGCGGGTGGTGGCCGATCTGGAAGGTCGCCTGCTCCAGGTTGAGGAGCGCCTGCGACATGAGCCGGTGCGGCGGGTCGTGATCCTCGAGTGGATCGATCCGCCGTTCAACGCCGGCCACTGGACGCCGGGGCTGGTGAAGATGGCGGGCGGGCGCGACTTGCTGGGGGTCCCCGGCCGACCCGCGCATCCCATCGAGTGGAAGACCGTGATCGATTCGCGTCCGCAGGTGTTGGTCGTCTCCGCCTGCGGCCTCTCGCTCGAGCGCAGCCTGGCCGAGGCTGAAACGGCGCTGAGGCAGTTCGGCGGCCTCGCCGACGAAACCTGGGTCGTCGATGGCAACGCCTTCTTCAGCCGGCCGGGTCCGCGGCTGGTGGACAGCGTCGAGATCCTCGCCGGCATCCTCCATCCGTCGGTGATGGACCCGCCGGCGACGACTGCGGCTCGACGCTTGGCCTAGCCGCCGAACATGAAGCGGAAGAAGATGGCAGCCAGAAGGATCAGGAGCACACCCCCACCGAGGAGCAGGCCGAGCGCCGCGACGGTGAATCCGATCGCCCGGCCGAACGCCAGTCGCAGCTCATCCTCAGGCGATGGCTCGGGTGCTTGCGTCATCGGTGCTTCAGCTCGCTTCCGGCTGGCTCGTCAGGCGCCGGCTTGAACGGCCCGTGTGGAGGGCCCAGGTCGTCGAGCGTCCATCGATCGACGATGGTGAGCGCCTCGTCGAGCTGCTGCGCCAGCGCCGCCGGCGCCGCTCGCCGGTCGTAGACCCCGACCTTCTCTGAACGCAGGCGCCGGGTCTGCGTCGCGGGATCGTCCACCCACCAGACGGCGCTGACGTCGAGCACGTGGCCGGTCCGCTCCCGATAGCTGATGGCAATCACCGCCTCGCCACCGCGCCGCCGGGCGAAGCGCAGTTCCCAAGCGGGCTTGCCACGGCGATAGCGCTCGATCAGTAAGCCCTGCTCCTGGGCAAACGCCTCGATAGCGGGCGCCACCGCGCGAAAGGCATCGACGATTTCGGCGGGAATTGGAGATAGCCGGGTCGATGGTGTCACCGGGCCATTGTAGATTTGCGTTGTGAACGTCCAAACACCGGATCCCGCCGACAAGATCCTGAGGTCGGCGCGGACGATTGCGGTCGTGGGCCTGAGTGCCAACCCGCGCCGGCCGAGTCATGGCGTGGCGCGCTACCTGCAACGGGCCGGCTACCGCATCATCCCGGTCAACCCCAACGTCTCGGAGGTTCTCGGGGAACGAGCCTACGCCACGTTATCGGAGTTGCCGGGACCGGTCGACGTCGTCGAGGTCTTTCGCCGCTCCGAGTACGCGGGCGCAATCGTCGACGAGGCGATCGCCATCGGAGCGGGCGCGGTCTGGCTCCAGGACGGGGTCGTCGATGACGCCGCGGCGGAGCGGGCACGGGCAGCCGGACTCGACGTCGTCATGGACGACTGCATGATGCGCCGCCACGCCGCGGGGTTCTAAGTTTGCCGCTCGCGTAAGCGGTGCTCGGCGATCTCCTCGGCGGCGCGACGGTCCGTGACTCGCTCGCGGCGCGCCCGGTCGAGCAGCTCACGCGTAATGGTTCGCAGTTGCCGGCTGGTGACGCCGAAGATCGACTCGAGGGTGGGCTCGAGCCGTTTCTCCAACAGGCCGCAGAAGAGAAAGGCGGCCGCCGCGTTGGCGACGAAGTCCGGCAGGACGGTGGTGCCGCGCCGCTCCAGTTCGGTCTCCGCGTCCCGAGTCACCGGGTTGTTGGCCGCCTCGACCAGCAAGCGGCACCGGATGCTCCCCTGGTTGTCCGACCGGATGGCATTGCCGATGGCGGCGGGGATCAGGATGTCCACCGATTGCTCCAGCCAGGCCGGCTCCGGCGCCTGCCTGGCGCTCGCGGGCAGGCGGGACCGATCGATGCGGCCGAAGCGGTCGCGGATGGAGAGCAGATGCCGGACATCGAGCCCGTTGTCGTCGAGGATCGCACCCTCGATGTCGGCCACCGCGATCAGGCGGACGCCCTCGCGATCGAGGTAGCGAGCGGCCGCCCCACCAACATTGCCGAATCCCTGGAGCGCGACGGTGGCGCCTTGCAAGGGCAGGCCGAGCACGCCGGCGGCTTCGACCGTGCATTCCGCGACGCCGTAGCCGGCGATCAGCTCGGTGATGGGGATCCCCTCGCTCGTCAGCGCCAGCGCCTGCTGTACCCGGTTGAGGCCGGCGCCGCCCTCGGTCTTGAAGCCCGCCTGGAGCGGATGGGTCAAGCCCACCAGCTGGCAGGCGGCGATGATGTCGTCCTCGCGGGTGCCGAGGTCGGCCCCGGTCGCGTACCGCTCGGCGATGAAGGGGCGGATGGCCTCGATGAAACCGCGTAGCACCGCGGGCGCCAGCGGCGACGCCGAGTCGAAGTCGATCCCTGATTTCGCGCCTCCGTAGGGGATGTCGAGGACGGCCATCTTGTGCGACATGGTGCGGGCCAGGTCGGTGACCTCATCAACCGTCACCCCCGCCCGCATGCGAATGCCGCCCGAGCACATGCCGCCAACCAGCCGATCGATGACAAACCATCCACGGGCGCCGGTTTCCGGGTCGTGCCACTCGCTGATGAGGTAGGGAGCCGGCCGCGTCGAGGTCAAAAGACGCGACCCCCGAGCGGCACCTCGGTGCTTGGCTCGAGCAGCACGACGGCGCCATCAGGATCGGGCACGCCCAGGACCAGCACCTCCGAGCGCACCGGGCCGATTTGTCGGGGTGGAAAGTTGAGCACCGCGATCACCAGTCGGCCGCGCAGGTCGTCCGGGCCGTAATGGACCGTTAGCTGGCCACTCGAGCGGCGGATGCCGAGCGGTCCGAAATCGATGCGCAGCTTGTACGCTGGCTTGCGGGCTTCGGGAAAAGGCTCGGCCTCGAGAACGCGGCCGACTCGCATATCGACGCGCTCGAAGTCCGAGAGATCAATGGTGGCTGTCTCGCCCAACATGCCTAGTGTAGTGTGCCCAACGTATGCCGCTCACGCCGCAGGAGATGCGAGCGCTGTATCCGATCGCCGGTCGCTATGCCTATCTCGATCATGCGGCGAATGCACCGCTGGCCACGCCGGTGCGGTCCACCATGGAGGTCTACCTCGCCAGAATGTCGGAGGAACCGTTCGACCTGGCGCATTGGGAACGGCTGCGCAATCAGGTTCGCGCGAGGATCGCGGAGTTGCTGTCGGTCGGTCCGGACTCCATCGCCTTTACCAAGAACACGACCGCGGGGCTCGGCCTGGTCGCCGCCGGTCTCGATTGGGAGGCCGGTGACAACATCGTCGGCGTCCATCGCGAGTTTCCATCCAACATCTACCCCTGGATGGGACTCAAGCGAAAGGGGGTTGAGCTGCGTCTCTACCAGCCGGAGCAAGGCCGGATCGACATCAAGGCGGTGGTGGCGCTCTGCGATCGACGCACACGTGTGCTGGCGATCAGCGCCGTCCAGTTCTGGAACGGCTTTCGCACCGACCTCGGCGCCCTGGCCACCGCGCTCCGAGGCCGTGACGTCCTGCTCGTGGTCGATGCGGCGCAGGCGGTCGGCGGCCTCCAGCTGGACCTGTCGCGGACACCCGTCGACTTCCTGGCCGCCGGAGCCCACAAATGGCTGCTCGGCCCCATGGGTGCGGGCTTCGCCTACGTCGGACCGCGGATGCTCGACCGATTGAACCCGGTGATCATCGGACCTGAAAGCGTGGTCCGCGACCGGGAGTACGTCGACTACGACCTGACCTTCAAGGCCGGCGCGCGCCGCTTCGAAGAGGCCGCGCCGAATTACCCGGGCATTCTCGGCATGGGAGCTGCCGTCAATCTCTTGCTGCGGTGCGACCCGCGGGCGGTGGAAGACGTCGTGCTGCGGCTCGCCGACCGCCTGCGAGACGAGCTCCCCAGCCGCGGCTACGAGCTGCTGCTGAAACCCCGAGCTCCATCCGAACGTTCCGGCATCGTGTCCTTTCGTCATCCACGGATGGTGCCCGCCGAACTGCACACCCGCCTGCGCGAGGCGGGCGTCATCATCTCGCTGCGAGGTGACTTCCTGCGGGCCTCGCCCCATTACTACAACAGCGACCAGGACCTCGATCGGCTGCTCGAGGCGCTGCCCCAGTGACCTTCTGGCAGAAGATCAAGCGCGAGCTTGGCCGCGAAACGCAACCGGTGGATACCGTGGTCCGGCTCATCATCCTGGAGCGCGCCATCCGCGGCAGCCTGGTGTTCGTCCTCGGGGTCGCGTTGCTGACCCGGAGCCGCAGCCTGGTGTTGCTTGTACGCCAGTGGGTGACCGAGCTCGACGTCAATCCTGAACGGCGGTTGATTCCGCGTCTCCTGATCACCATCCTCCGTCCAATCGGGCAATTTTCAACGCGCACCGTGGTGCTCATCGGGATCGGCGCGCTCCTGTTTGGGATGCTGGAACTGACCGAAGCGGTCGGACTGGCGCGCCGGCGGCGGTGGGCCGAGTACCTCACTGTGATCGCCGGGTGTATCGGCATCCCGCTGGAGGTCTCGGAGGTGCTCAGTCGCCAAACACCGATCCGCGTCAGCATCCTGCTGATCAATGTGGCGATCGTCATCTACCTCGCCTGGCAGAAACACCTCTTCGGGCTGCGCGGCGGCGTCGCGACCGAGACCGAGACGAGCTAGCGGCCTAGGGGAATACCGACGCCGGACACACCCAGCGGCTCGGCGTGGCGGGTGAGCATGCCGACCACGAACCCGAGGACGCGATCGGCGGACGGCCCGTCGGAGATGGTGGCGAGCAGCGTCGGCTCGGGGTTGCGGAAAGCGCCGAGCAAGCCCGCCCGGGCGGCGCGGCTGAACCCGGGGGTCCCGGCCGGGACGAAGGTCACGCGGATCTTGGTGTAACGGTCGCCGGCATGGACCAGGGTGAACGGCGCTACCTTCTGCACCTGCCAGGCGCGGATCTCTTCATTCTTCAAGCGCCGCTTCAGGGTGGCGATGAATTTCTTGCCGCCCGGATCCTTGTCGGCGTAGATCGCGACCTGCACGCCCACATGATACCTAGCTGTGATTCCCACGGACCTTGTTGACAAAGTAGGCCCACGGCGGCTGGTTCCCGAGCTCGGAATGAGGTCGGCGCTGATTGTAGAAACGAACCCATCTGGGTAGGGCGCGAAGGCGCTCGGCGTTGTTGGGGAACAGTCGCACGTAGGCCCAATCAGCCAGCAGCGTCTGGATAAACCGCTCCGCCTTGCCATTGGTTTGCGGACGGTAGGGTCGGGTCATGACGTGCCGAATCCCCAGGTCGGCGAGGGCGGCCTGAAAGGCCTTGGAGAACGCAAACGAGCGGTGCTGGTCGGTCATGATCCGCTCAACGCGGACGCCGTGCTGGCCGAAGAAGTGATGCGTGGCCTGGGCGAACTGCATCGCCGACCTAGCCGATTGGTCGGGAAACACGCTGACAAAGGCGACGCGGGTGGCGTCGTCCACGGCGACGTAGACGCAGTCATACCCACGCCCACGATGACGACCTGCCGCCGCCGTCTTTCCCCATATGCGGTGACCGCCACCCGGCGGAATCACCCCAAGCTTCTTGACGTCGACGTGCACCAGCTCGCCTGCGTGTTGTCGGACGTATCGCAGGGGCCGGCCGGTGACGCGGTCGAAGTCACGCAGCCGGGCGCACCCATGCCGCCGCAGCACGGTGTAGATGGTCGAGCGCGGGTGGCCCAGCAGCGGGGCAAGCCGATGCGGCCCGCGCTTTAGCCCGCGACGCAGCTTGAGGATCCGCGCAATCTGCTCGGCGGACAGGGCTCGGGGTGATCGCTTCGGCCTGCAGGTCCGGTCCTGCAGACCCGGCTGGCCCTCGGTTCGGTACCGCCAGAGCCATTTGTACACCGTCGCTCGAGAGACGCCGGCCGCTTCCGCCACCTGAGCAGCTGGCCAGCTGAGTTCCTCGACGCGCCGAACCAAAAGCAGTCGTCCTCGGGGCGTAAGCGTCGCTCTAGGATGGACCATGAGAGTCTCCTCCTCGGTCAGGTTGTGGTGACCCAAACCGAGCATGGAGACTCTCAGCCTGTCAACTGGTTGTCAACAACCTCTTTGGGAATCACACCTAGCTAAGAGCGGCTAGGTCTTGCCGAGGTTTTCGAAAAAGCGCCGCATCGCGGCCCGCACCGGTTGGGGCTCGGCCGGATGGTCGAGGCCGCTGGCGGCGGCGTCCTGCCCCCGTAGGGTCCGCAGCTCAGCCCGGTTCTGCTGCCAGACGACCCAGACGCGCTGCACCGCGGTGAAGTTGGTGCCCACCGCCAGGACGAGCAGGGCCACCGTCAATGGCGACCAGGACCCCACCCGGATGCCAATCGATTCCAGCAGGAGGCCGGCGACGATGATCACGACCCGCTCGGGCCGGGCGAGGATCCCCACGTCGCAGGTAAAGCCGAGGCTCTGGGCCCGGGCCCGCACGTAGCTCACCAGGAACGATCCGGCGAGCGCGATCAAGACGATGATCGGCCTCAGTCCGTCGTGCTGCTGCAGGAAGTAGATCAGGATGCCGAGGTAGACGACGCCTTCCGAGTAGCGGTCGACGGTCGAGTCGAGGAAGGCCCCGTAGCGGTAGACCTTGCCCGAGGCGCGGGCGAGGGCCCCGTCGAAGATGTCGAAGAAACCGGCGACCATCAGCACCAGGCCGCCCAGCAGGAGCTGGTTGACGGCCACCAGCAGGGCGCCGACGCCCGTGATCAGCAGGCCGAACAGCGTCAGCATGTTGGGGGTGAGCGGTGATTCGCGGAAGACGCCAACGCCGCGCTCCGCCCAGCGCCGGACCCAGGCCTGAAATTTCTGGGTAAACATCAGCGCGAGCTCAGGCTCGGCTCGAGCCGGACCGAGGGCGCCGGCTGGGCCTGGTCTTTTGCCTGCGTGTAGACGTCGGTGACCTCGTCGATGACGCGTTCCCAGTCGTAGCGGCCCGCGGTGAGGAGCCCGGCCTGCCCCATCTCCTGGCGCAGCGCCCCGTTGTTGATCAAGGTCTGCAGCGCGTACTCCAGCTGGCGGCGGCTCTTGCGCTCGACCAGCAGGCCCTCGCGGCCGTGGGTCACGACTTCGCGGAAGCCGTCGATGCTGGTGGCCACGATGGGCTTCCCGGATGCCATCGCCTCGAGCAAAACGATGCCGAAGCTCTCGTCCCCGGTCGCGGGGCTGCAGAAGATGTCGCAGCTCGCGTAGTAGCGAGGTAGCTCGTCCGCTGACACGTAGCCGGCCATCACGACGTCATCGAGCTGCTTGCGCGCGAGGAAGTTGCCGTACCAGCGTCGCAGCGGCCCGTCGCCGACGATGATCAGTCGCAGCTTCGGATACTGCGGCTTCAGCTGGGCAAAGGCGCGCAGCAGGTAGCCGAGCCCTTTGCGGTATTCGAGCCGGCCCACGAACAGCAGGTTGACCATGCCGTCGCGCAGCTCCGTGTAAGGCGGCTGATTCTGGAAGCGGCTGACGTCAATCCCATTCGGAATCACCCGGTAATCGCCCGGGAAATAGTGCCGCACGAATTCGCGTGCCGGGTTCGAGACCGCGATCCGCACATGCAGCCGGCGCACATATCGCTTGAGCAGCGGCTTTCCATAGTAGTAGCCGACGTTGGAGCGGGCGAAGGCGTGGAAGGTGCCGACGTTGATGGTTTTGGAGTAGCGCAGCGCGGTCACCGGCAGGACCG
>VBHO01000054.1 GCA_005882045.1 Chloroflexota bacterium
ACCCTGACCGCGCAAGCGCGCGCCTCGGGCTACATCATCACCGGCCTGCCCTTCGCGCTGGCCCTGATCCTGACCTTCATCTCGCCCAGCTATATCACGCCCCTCTTCCACGAATGGCTTGGCTACGTCCTGATCGGGATGGGCCTGGTCTCGATCGCGATCGGCTACGGCATCATCTCGAAAATCACGAACATCCAGGTGTAGCGAATGAGCATATTTACCATCGTCTTCGCCTTCCTGGCCTTCAGCGGCATCATCATCGCGATGCAGGCCGTCACCGCCAAGCCCCGACAGGACCTGATCGCGGAACGGCTCTCGCAATATCGCGACCATAACCTGACGCTCGACGAAATCGAGCTCTCGCTGCCGTTCAGCGAACGTTTCATCAAGCCGGCGCTGGAGCGGCTGGGCAGCTTCCTGACCGCCCGCATGGGGAAGAACCAGCAGATCGTCCTGCAGAACAAGATCAACCTTGCCGGCCGGCCGTACGGGCTGAGCGTCAACGGCTTCGAGGTCGTCAAGGTGATCGCCGGCATCATCATCGCCCTGGTGGTCCTCGCCTTCGTCGGGGTGCTGGGTGTCACCGCCCTGCCGCTCAAAGGCGCCGCCCTGGGCGTCGGTTTCGTGCTCGGCCGGTTCCTTCCCGACGTCTGGCTCAACAACAAGATCAAGGGGCGCCAGAAAGAGCTGCGGCTCGCGCTCCCTAACGCGCTCGACCTGCTGACCATCTCCGTTGAAGCCGGCCTCGGTTTCGACGCCGCCATCGGGCGCCTCACGGAGAAATTCAAGAATGCCCTCTCGGACGAATTCGCCCAGGTGCTCAACGAGATCCGGCTCGGCCGGCCGCGCCTGGAAGCGCTCGACGAAATGGGCCGTCGCTCCGGCGTCGAGGAACTGCACACCTTCATCCAGGCCCTGATCCAGTCGGAACAGCTCGGCGTCGGTATCGCCAAAGTGCTCCGCATCCAGTCGGAAGAAATGCGGCGCCGTCGCCGTCAGCGCGCGGAGGAGCAGGCCGCGCAGGCGCCACTGAAAATGCTCTTTCCGATGATCGGCTGCATCTTCCCGACCCTCTTCATCGTCCTCATGGGGCCCGCCGTCATCATCATTATCCATACGTTTCAACATCACTAGTCGCACTTGCACACGCCAACTAAAACGCGCGATGGCGCCGTCCAGCCGGCCCATCGCGCACTCGCGCTTAAGAACGTGCGCTCGTGGGCGCGTACAGGCCGGCATACGGCGCCCGCGCTTTACGCGCGAAAGCGCGGCGGCCCGAGGGCCGCTAAGACCATCGTGCTAAGATCGGGAGTTAACACTTGAAAGAAGTATTGCGGCTGACGAAACAGGACGGGGCGGTCGTCGCCGAACCGCTCGAGGTGGCGAAGAATTTCTTCACGGCTGGGCTCGGATTGATGGGAAGGGCGAGGCTGCCCGAGAACGGTGGACTTTTGATTCATGGCTGCAATGGCATCCACATGATGTTCATGCGCTTTCCAATCGACGCCGTCTTCGTCGACAAGAAAGGCGTCGTGCTGAAAACCTACGAGCGCCTGCTGCCCTGGATCGGGCTCGTGCCCCTGGTGTGGGGCGCGGACAAGGTCGCCGAGTTGCCGGTCGGCACCATCCGCCGCCACGCCATCAAGCCTGGCGACCAACTGCTCGCCGCCGCCTGACGTGCGTCTCCTCGACCTGATCTTTCCGCCGCGCTGCGGCGGGTGTGGCCGTCACGGCCAGGACTTTTGCGATTCATGCGCCACCGCCCTCCAGCCGGTCCCCGTCACCAGCCTGCACGGGATCCCGCTGGTGGCCGCCAGGCGCCTTACCGGCCCGCTGCAGGCAGCCATCCATACCTATAAATACCGTCCGCGGCCGCAGTTGGCCGGCAGCCTCACACAACCACTGCGCCGGGCGGCGATCGCCGCAGGCCTTACCCTGCCGGCGCTGACCTTCGTGCCGCTTCACCCGCGCCGCCAACGGGAGCGCGGCTTCAACCAGGCGGAGCGGCTGGCCGGCCAGCTTGCCGCCAGCCTGCAGGTGCCCGTGGTCGGCGGCCTGTCCCGCCTCCGGCCAACACCGGCCCAGGTCGGGCTGGGGCAGGCGGAGCGGCAAATCAATGTGGCGGGCGCCTTCCGCTGGACGGCCCCGGAGCCGCCCCCGCAGGGCCTGGGGCTGGTCGACGACGTCTGCACCACCGGGGCTACGCTAGCCGCCGTAGCCCGGGTGGTGGCCGAAGCGGGAGGCTCGATCGGGGCCTTCCTGGTGCTGGCGGTCGCGCAAACTTTGCCGGGACCCCTCGTTACATCCCCCGGGACAGGCCGCCTGTCCGCGAATTCCTGTTTGGGGGATTGTGAGTAGATGGTCAATGCGTCCGAGGTTTCGCAGGACGAGCTTGGTCGTTATTACGAGGCATTAGGGCCCATTCGCGACCTGGTCCTGGATGACAGCTTGACCGAAGTCATGGTCAACGGCCATGAAAACATCTACGTCGAACGCAACGGCAAGATCCTCCTCACCGATCGCAAGTTCGATGACGAGAACCACTTGCTGCGGGTCATCGACTTCATCGTCTCCGCGGTTGGTCGTCGGATCGACTTCCGCACCCCGATGGTCGACGCCCGGCTCCTCGACGGCTCCCGCGTGAACGCCGTCATCTCGCCGATCGCGCTGGACGGGCCGATGCTGACCATCCGAAAGTTCTCCCGCGATCCCTACCAGGCGGAAGACCTGGTCAACTTCGGCACCCTCACCAACGAGGCGGTCGGCTTCCTCAAGGCCTGCGTCATGGCCCGCGCCAACCTGATCATCTCAGGCGGGACCGGTACCGGCAAGACGACGCTGCTCAACGTGGCCTCCTCGTTCATCCCGCCGACGGAGCGCATCGTCACCATCGAAGACGCGGCCGAGCTCCAGCTCCACCAGGAGCACGTCTGCCGGATGGAGGCGCGGCCGCCCGACTTGA
>VBHO01000053.1 GCA_005882045.1 Chloroflexota bacterium
AACCCGGAGGCCGGCCCCAAGAAAAAGGGTGGCTTCTTCGAAAACTTCACCGAAGGTCTCAACAAGAGCATGACCCGAAACAAGGGCGGGCGCTCGTCGCGCCTGACCGAGGAACTGGCCAAGGCCGATCTCAAGCTGCGCGTGTCGGAGTACGTCATGCTGATCATCGGCCTGATCGTCCTGCTCTGCGCCGTGCTCTTCGTGCGCTTCCACAACCCGATCCTGGCGCTGGTCGGGATCCCCGCCGGGTACTTCCT
>VBHO01000055.1 GCA_005882045.1 Chloroflexota bacterium
CGAGGCAAGGATGCTGGACGAGGTACGCACTCCAAGGCTGGTCGTTGCGGGGACCGCGAGCAACGTTGGCAAGACCATCCTCACGGCCGGGCTAATCGCCGCCTTCAAGGCACGCGGGCTGACGGTTCAGTCGTTCAAGGTCGGTCCGGACTACATCGACCCCGCCTATCTCGCGCATGTGAGTGGCCGTCCCTGCCGCAACCTGGACTCCTGGATGCTGGGCGAGGGCGCCCTCCGCCAGGTCCTCGCCCAGGGAGCCCTCGGCGCCGACCTGGCACTGGTCGAGGGCATGATGGGCTTGTTCGACGGTCGCGGTGGAACGACCGATGGCAGCACGGCTGATGTCGCTCGCATCATCAAGGCCCCGGTGGTGCTGGTCATCGACGTCGCCAGCATGGGGGAGAGCGCCGCCGCTGTGGCGCTCGGCTTCAAGAACTATTCGGAGTCGCCGAAGATCGCCGGCGTTCTGCTCAACAACGTCGGCTCGGAGGGTCACCGGCGCAGCGTCGAAGATGCCATCTGGGACACCGCCAAGCTGCCGGTACTGGGCGCGCTCCGGACCATGCCGGCGCTCGACATCCCGCAGCGGCAACTCGGGTTACTGCCCGTGACGGAGAACAAGGAGTGGAATCGGATGATCGGCGTGCTGTCGGAGTCGATCGCGCGCGATGTCGACCTCGATCTCCTGCTCCGGATCGCGAACAAGGCGGAGCTGGTGCCGCTGGTTCCCAAGAAAGTCTTCCTCGGCAAACCGGATGCCGGCCGGCGCGTGCGGCTGGCGGTCGCCTATGACGACGCGTTCAACTTCTATTACCCGGAAAACCTCGAGCTGCTCGAAGAGCATGGCGCCGAGATCGTGCCCTTCAGTCCGCTGGAGGACGCGCACTTGCCGCAGGACGCTGCCGGTGTCTACCTTGGCGGCGGCTTTCCCGAGATCTTCGTCGAGCCGCTGGCGAAAAATCGGGCGATGGCGGAGTCGATCCAGCGCGCCTACTCGAACGGCACCCCAATCTACGCCGAATGCGGCGGCTTGATGTACCTCGGGCGATCGCTCCGCACCGAGTCGGGGACCAGCTATGAGATGGCGGGCGTGATCCCGGTCGACGTCGAGATGGACGGCGAGATTCATCGTTTCGGCTACCGTCAGCTGCTGACCCTCGAGGAAAGCATCCTGTCACCGCGTGGCCAGTTCTACCGTGGGCACGAGTTCCACTGGAGCCGCATCACCGGCCACAACGGCGACCTCAAGCCCGCCTACCAGATGCAGAATGCGGAGGGCGAGGTCATCGGCTACGAGGGCTTTGTGGCGCCGAACCTGCTTGCCAGCTACGTCCACCTGCACTTCGGGCAGAATCCACTCCTGGTCGACAAGTTCGTGCAGCACTGCCGCGAATACACGGCGGTTCACAGCTCCTGATCGAGCCTCGGCGCGCCGGCGCCGAGTTTGAGCGATGCGCAATATGGGCATCACCCGGGAAACGCAAATATGGCTACCCCTGCCTACAAGGACTACTACCAGACCCTCGGGGTGTCCCGGACGGCATCCGAGAAGGAGATCAAGTCCGCCTACCGACGGCTGGCTCGCCAGTACCACCCGGATGTCAACAAGGACCCGAAGGCGACCGATCGGTTCAAGCTGATCAACGAAGCCTACGAGGTGCTGAGCGATGCCAAGAAGCGGACGAAGTATGACCAGCTGGGCGCCGACTGGGAGCGCATCGAGCGCGAGCAGGAGTTCGCGCGCCAGTATCAGACCCAGGCCGGCGGACAGCCGGCCGGCCCAGCCGCGGGCTTCGGCGATTTCAGCGACTTCTTCAATACCTACTTCGGGGGCGAGGCCGGCGGTTTCTCGAGCTTCGGGTTCGAGGGAGCGCGGGGTCGGACTGCTACGCGCGAGCGTGGTGAGGACATCGAACATCCCATCGAGATCACCTTGGAGGAGGCCGCGCGCGGTGGCGAACGGACGATTCAGACCGAGGTGCCCGAGACCTGTCCCACCTGCGGCGGCTCGGGTTTTGTGGCGGAGCGGCGCAAGGTCGGCAATCGCACCGTCATGGAGAGCGTCACCTGCCCCACCTGCGGCGGCGCCGGCGTTCGGGCGACGCGGCGCCAGATCCAGGTCAAGATCCCGGCCGGCGTCACGGAGGGCTCCCGTATTCGGGTCAAGGGCGAGGGCCAGCGCGCCGCGGAAGCCGGTGACCTCTACCTTCGCGTCCACCTGCAGCCGCATCCGCGGTTTGCGGCCAAGGGCCGCGATCTCTACACCCCGCTTCCGGTCATCGACGATCAGGCGGCGCTGGGCGACGAGGTCAAGGTCGAGACGCTCACCGGTGTGCAGCTCCAACTCCGGATTCCGCCCGGAAGCCAGGCCGGCAAGGTGTTCCGCCTGAAGGGAAAAGGACTCCCCGCGCTGCGCGATGGCGTCCCCGGAGACCTCTATGCCACCCTGGAGATTCGCATCCCCGACCCGATCACCGAGCCGTTGCGCAACTTCTACGAGGAAATTCGAAAAGCCCGCACCAGCTAGGTCAGCGGCGGAAGAAGGCGCTCAACAGCAACGTCAGCACCAGGCTCAGCAGCAAGCAGGTGACGATCGGGAAGTAGAAGTGGACATTGCCGCGGTCGACCGAGATGTCGCCCGGTAATTTGCCGAGATAGGGGATTCGGAGTCCGAGGGCGAGGAAGAGTCCAACGATGACGATGAAGCCACCGACGATGATGAGCAGCTTGCCGACATCAGGCATGCTCTGATCCTAACGGCTCCGGCAATAATTCCCTCCCCTTTTGGGGGAGGGTTAGGGAGGGGGTTTAGAACCCGATCCAGCCGATCGCTTGCTCGATCTGCGCCTGCTGCAGCCCGGAAATCGGCACGCCGTCGATCACCGTCAGCGGGACCTCCCTGACCTCGATGTCGAGGGTGCGGAGGTCCTTGCCATCGAGCTTTCCGTCGGCGCACACATGCTCCTGGAACGCGACGCCGCGGTCAGACAGGATCTCTTTGATTCGGCGGCTGCTCTCGCAGTCGGGCCGGGTGTAAACGATGACTTCCATAGGTTTACAGCCAAGCTATCAAAGGACGTGGTATTTGTCCAATTCCTTTCTCCGATGCGTTCGATCGACGTCGTTGATATCACAACGGCGCTCTCGAACAGTTCGATATGCTCCGAGCACTGGCTACGCGGCCGGCCGGCCGGAGGAGGGATATGGGCACAAGGAAGCGCCATCCATTTGCTCTGTTGATCGGAATCGTGCTTCCGGTGAGCCTCGGCCTGGCTCCAAGCCTCGTCAATTCCGCGTCGACCGGTGTCGACCCCGGTGTTGGGAACGTTCCACAGGGCACGCAATCCGACCAGGCCTATGCCGACAGCTTCGCGGCCAACCATGTCAGCAACGTGTTTGTGACCAATCAGCAGGTGAGTTGTTATCGGCCGGAGGTACCGTTCGCGGTCAGCAATGGTCCCAACGACGGCTACACGGGCGAGGTATCGTGCCCCGGCGCGACCACCGGGGAGAACACAGGCAGCGTCCCCTATCCATCACAAGCCGGCAGTGAATTTCCATATCCAGCAGCTGGACCGAAGCTGGCGACGGACCACTCAGAGTCGGATATCCGGGTGGATCCGACGAATCCCAAACACCTGATCGGCTCGACCAAGTGGTTCGCGAGCCCCGAAGGCTACAACCATGTGCTCGGCTTCTACGAGTCGTTCGACGGCGGCAAGACCTGGCCGACGATGGGCCACGTCCCGGGGTATGAGGGCTTCACCGACAACACGGATCCGGTCGGCGCCTTCGACGCCTTCGGCAACTATTACCAGGCGCTTCTTCCCTATCAGTTCTTCTATGACAGCACAGGCCACCACAGGTTCGAAGTCGGCAACGAACCAAACCCCGGGATTCCCAACGAGGCGGTCGCGGTCGCCGTTCGGAAGCACGGCGCAACCCTGCCGACCGACTGGATC
>VBHO01000030.1:0-15240 GCA_005882045.1 Chloroflexota bacterium
AGCTGATCGCGCTCAGCGGCAGCACTGGCAACTCAACTGGCCCGCACGTGCACTTCGAGGTCCGTGACCTGCTCGTCCCCTGGCACTCGGTCGACCCCTACGGTTGGACCGGACCAGGCAAAGATCCCTGGCGCTGGGACATGGGCTATCTCTGGACGAGCAACCCGCCGGTGCCGTTTCTGCTCCCGCTCGCATTTCCGGGCGGTGCGCACTGGAACTACTGGTACGGCGCTGATGGGCCACCGCCACCGGTCAGCTGGCAGCTGCGTGACGGCGGCCACGGAGTAGCTGGTTACGCGGCCGGGTGGGACGCCGATCCCGGCCCTGGCGCAGCCCGCACCGCATCGGCGAGCGGCACCGCCGCCGTGCCTGGCCCGGGATCCCACACGTTGCATCTGCGGGTCTTCGACCGGGCCGGCACCAGCGCCGATATCACCTACCTATATCTATATGATGTCGAGCCGCCGACCTCCGCCCTGCACGCCGATCGAGGCGCGTCAAGCGCGTTGAACCTCCACTGGTCCGCCAGCGACAGCCTCGCCGGCGTCAAGGATGTTGCGATCGAGGTCGCGGCCGGATCGTCCACGTACCGACCGTGGTTCTCGGAGTCGGCGGATCAGCCATCGGCCGGCAAAAGCCTGGGCGCGACGCGGTTCTTCGGCGACGCCGGCAACGACTACCAGTTCCGGCTCATCGTGCGAGACGCCGCCAGAAATGCGGCCACGCCGGTCGTGCTCAGTGGGTCCGTGCCGGCCGCAGCCGGGCTCCCCGCCACCGCCGCGGACCGCAGCATCCTTGGCCCGCTACCGGATCAGCCCGACGGCGCACTGCCCGTGATGGGCGTCCGGCAGGAACATCCGTCGGCCGCGGGGGCGTGGCTGCTCAGCGCCGACGCCTCGATCCATGGTCTCGCCGGCGAGCGCCCCGTCGCTTCGTCGGCCCCTCCATCGACTGTCGCCGCCGTCGACGTGGCCACCCTGCCGTCCGGGCCGCTCCGCTTGCTGGCCGATGGAACGACCTGGACCAGCGCGGGCACAGCCGGTCCGCGTTTCGCGGTCAGCACTCCGGTCCGGCTCCTCGTCGCAGCGGATGGGCCTGTTCTGGCTTTCGGTGCTGGAGGCGCCATCGGTTTTTCTCCCTCCCCCTCTGGGGGAGGGCAGGGTGGGGGCACGGTGTCCCTTACCGCCGGCGCCAGCGTTGTCGATGCCGCGCTATTTCCGGGGACGCAGTCCGGACTGGCGCTCGACAGCGGCGGCGCGGTGCACGCCTTCGGCGGCGCTGATGCCACCCTGCCGGTGACGCCATCGAGCTGGACGCTCCCGGGCCAAGCGGCGGCGATCACCCTTGCTGGCACCACCGACGCGCCGGCCGGGGTCCTGATCGACGCCAGCGGCGACTGGCAGGTATTCGGTAGCTTGCTGGTGCTCCCCGACGCCACGTTCGGCGGACCAGTCTTCGACCCGGCGACCGGGCTCCCCGTCCGCTGATCCCCTCCCCTCTGGGGAGAGCAGGGTGGGGGCTAGCCAGTCGCGCGAAGCGGAGCCGTCGCCGGCGCGCCGAACAGGCGGCGTACCGCCTCGATGGCATAGTCGACGTCGGCCGCGGCCACGCCTCGATGCGTGACCATCCGCCAGCGATAGAGCGATGCCTGGTCGAGCAGGACGCCAGCCTCGCGGCAACGCTCGATGAACGCCGCCGCCGTCAGCGGTGGCTGGCAATCGCCGAACACCATGTTGGTCTCGACCCGGGCCAGGTCGATGGCGATCCCCGGCAGCCCCTGCAGACCTTCGCCGAGCCGCCGGGCGTTGCGGTGGTCGTCGGCGAGGCGGTCGACCATTTCTTCGAGTGCGCACAGCCCGGCTGCCGCCAGCACTCCCGCCTGGCGCATCCCGCCGCCGAGCATCTTGCGCATGCGCCGCGACCGCTCGATGAAATCCCTCGATCCGGCGAGCATGGAGCCGACCGGCGCGCTGAGGCCTTTCGAGAGACAGAACATGACGGAGTCCACCGGCCCGGTGAGCTGGCGGACGTCGACCCCCAGGGCGACCGCGGCATTGAAGACCCGCGCGCCATCGAGGTGCACCGGAAACCCCGCGTCGTGCGCCACGGCAGAGAGCGCTTCCGTCTGCGCGCCACTGAGGCAGGTACCGCCGCGGCGGTTGTGGGTGTTCTCCAGGCAAAGGAGGCCCGTAGGTGGCTGATGGATGTCCGGTTCGCGGATCGCTGCACGGACCTGCTCCGGCTGCATGCGCCCGTCCGGCGTCTCGAGCGGGCGCAACTGCAGTCCACCGACGACCGACGCGCCCGCAACTTCCGAATGGAAAATATGACTTTCGCCTTCGACCAGCACTTCCTCACCAGGCTCCGTATGGCTGAGCAGGGCGCAGAGATTACCCATCGTTCCACTCGGCACGAAGAGCGAGGCCTCCTTGCCGACCATCTCGGCTGCGCGTTCCTGCAGCCGGTGGATAGTGGGGTCTTCATCCCAGACGTCGTCGCCGACCTCGGCGGCGGCCATGGCCCGACGCATCGACTCCGTCGGGAGGGTAAAGGTATCGCTTCGCAGCTCGACCAGGGGCGTCATGCTGCCAAGGTTACACAGGGATACGGGCCCAGCCTATTTGCCGAGTTGGGCGTAGATGACCGGGCGAGGGGTAACGACCTCGGTGATGGCCAGGTCATCCTGGCGCTGGATCGAGACCTGGACGCGGGTCTGGAGGCTGCTGGCGGAAAGATCGGCGGCGGGGCCGAGCTGCTCCGCGTCACCGATCACCAGCATCACCAACGGGGTGCGTACGGCGTGGCCGGCGACCATGAGGATGTCGCCGCGGCTCACCACCGGCGTGCTGCCGATGATGCGATAGCCATTGAGTGAAATCGCCTCCGCGCCGGCGTTTCGCAGGTTGTTGAGGGCGTCTTGCAGCTCGAAGTCCATCACCGGCCCCTGGATCCGGATCTCGAGTCCCGGTCCATGCACCGCGATCGCGCCATTGACCTCGCGCAGCGTGGTCAGCTCCTTGGAGAGCGCCTGGGAATCGGCGCCGCCCGAGGTCAATGCCTTTTGAAGCTGCGTTTGTTGCTCCGCGAGGACGGCATTCTGCTGGATCAGCTGGTTGTTGGCACGGTTGAGATCGTTGATGAGCAGCGCCACGCTGGTGTCGTCCTGAGCGGCCAGCGTGCGGGCGACGGCGGCCTGCGATCGGAGCTGGACCACGATCAGAAACCCGAGCCCGATCGCGATCAAGCTGAAGATGACCAGCCGCTGGCTGCGGGCGGTCAGCTCAACCGATGGGCTGCGCATATTTCACCAGGAAGGTGGCGTCGTACGCCGGGACACTGAGCCTCGTGCTCCGCAGCCAGGAAAAGCCCAGCCCGTAAATCCGGTTGCGGCTCTTCAGCTCGGCGAGCTGATCCGGGTTGCCGACGCCATTGGCCAGCGCCGGCGGATCGCCGACGGCAATCACGGTGTAAGGTCCGCTCAGTCGGCTGGCATTGTTGACCAGGATGTTGACGCCGGCGTAGTGGAAGGCCGTACTGGGCACGATCCGCTGCCCGTTGACGGCGATCGCCTCCGCCCCGCTCGCCCACAGGACATTGACGATGTCCTGCAGGTCCTGGTAGTGGATCGTCCAGCCGAGCGAATGATCCACCGGACTGTTCGGGTCCGTCCCGTCATGCAGCAGCACGGTCAGACCCGGCCCGTGCAGCGCGGTCAGCCCGGCAAACGTCTTCTGCTCATCGAGCTGGGCTTTGACTTCCTGGGCTGCACTCGATCGGCGGGCGGTCTCATCCTCACCCGCCTTGACATCCGCCTGCAGGGTCTGGACCCGAGCCTTGAGCGCGCGGTTCTGGTCCTCCAGTTGGTTGACACTCTTCCGCAGGGCTTCATCACGGGCGAGCCGGTTGGAGGGCGGCAGCGGCTGGCTTCGGAACTGGGTTGCGGCGAGCCCCGCGACGAGGAAAGTCGCAAGCGAAACGCTTGCCAGGACAGTCATCCGCGGCGTCACGGTGCCGTGTAGTGTAATGGGTGCCGAGCGCCCAGTTAGGCTGATTGGCCGGCGTAAGACAGGCAGGAGGAATCATGGCCCAGAAGGTAGAAGCGGTGCCGAGCAGAGGCTTCGCCGAAGCAGTCTCAGAGCCCGCGAACCCGTGGACGATGGCCCAACGGCAATTCGATATCGCGGCTGAGGTGCTCGGTCTGGATCCGAACATGGCGCGGGTGCTGCGCGAGTGTAAGCGCGAGCTGATCGTGACCTTTCCGGTGCTGATGGACGACCACACGATCCAGATGTTCACCGGCTACCGCATTCACCACAACATCGACCGCGGTCCGGCAAAAGGCGGCATCCGGTATCACCCCGGGGTCACGCGAGAAGAAGTCAAAGCGCTGGCCATGTGGATGACCTGGAAGTGTGCCGTCGTTGGGATCCCCTACGGCGGCGCCAAGGGCGGCGTGGTCGTCGATCCCAAGCTGCTCAGCCGCAATGAGCTCGAAAACCTGACACGGCGCTTCACCAGCGAGATCAGCATCGTGATCGGTCCCGACCGCGATATCCCCGCTCCGGACGTCAACACCAACGCCCAGATCATGGCCTGGATGATGGATACGATCAGCATGCAGGCGGGCCATTCGGTGCCCGCGGTCGTGACCGGCAAGCCGCTCGGCATCGGTGGATCTGAAGGCCGCCCGGAAGCCACCGGACGAGGTTGCATGCTGACCACGCTGGCAGCGCTGAAGCACCTCGGGATCCGCCCCCAAGACGCGACGGTCGCGGTCCAGGGTGTCGGCAACGTGGGTTACACCACTGCGAAGCTGCTGGCCAACGCCGGCTGCAAGGTGATCGCGGTCAGCGACTCGAACGGCGCCTGCTACAACGAGGACGGCATCGAGCTCGACGAGGTCGTGCGCGAGAAAGAGCTGACCGGCCGGCTGCGACAGAAGATCTGCAGCTTCATCAGCAACGAGGAACTGCTCGAGCTGCCGGTCACGGTGCTGGTTCCGGCGGCCCTCGAGAACCAGATCCACCGGGGCAACGCCAACCGGATCAAGGCCAAGGTCATTTGCGAGGGCGCCAACGGTCCGACGACGCCGCAAGCGGACGAGATCCTCTACAAGAAGGGCGTCTTTGTCATCCCCGATATCCTGGCCAACGCCGGCGGTGTGACCGTTTCCTACTTTGAGTGGGTCCAGGACCTGCAGGAGTTCTTCTGGGACGAGCACGACATCAACGAGCGCCTGGAGCGGATCATGCTACGGGCTTTCGACAACGTGCTCAAGGTGAGCCAGGAGAAGAAGGTCATGATGCGGACCGCGGCCTACGTGCTGGCAGTCGACAAGGTTGCGCAGGCCACCACGATCCGCGGCATCTACCCCTAACCGGTACGCGCTCGCCTCTCCACACCGGGGCTCGCTGATGCGCTCGCCCTTCCACACCGGGGCTGGCTGATGAGAGACTACGAGGCCTGGCACCGCCAGTACGACGATCCGACTAGTCCGCTCACGCAGCGGCTAGCCATCGTGCAGGCCCGACTCGGGCAACGTCTCTCAGCTGCAGCGCCGGGCGCCATACGGGTAATCAGCATCTGTGCCGGCGAGGGTCGCGACCTGATCGGCGTCCTCCCGCACCACCCGCGACGAGCCGATGTCACGGCGGTTCTCGTGGAGCTCAATCCTCACATTGTTGAAGTGGCGCGCGCCAACGCCGCGCGGGCTGGCCTGACGCAGGTCAAGATCCTCGAAGGCGACGCCGCCGTCAGCGACATCTACGCCGCCGCTGTGCCGGCCGATATCGTGCTCGCGTGCGGCATCCTCGGCAATATGTCGGACATGGACGTCGAGCGCACGGCGCGCAACCTATCGATGCTCTGCCGAACCGGCGCCTCGGTCATCTGGACGCGGCATCGGAATGAGCCGGACCTGACCCCGCGGATCCGTGGCTGGTTCGCCGACGCCGGCTTCGAGGAGCTGAGCTTCGACGCGCCCGACACGGCCGCCAAATACGGGATCGGCACGGTCCGACTGATTGCGGGACCGCCGCCATTCCAACCCGGCTTCCGATTCTTTACGTTCACCCGCTGAGCTTCAGATCGGCCACGCTGCCGCGCGTGATGCGCACTAACTCCTTGGGCGTGATGGGGAAGACGTGGCGTGGCGTTCCGGCCGCCGCCCACACGACGTCGTACTGCATGAGATCGCGATCGATGAAGGTCGGGAGCGGAGCCGGGAAGCCGATGGGTGGCACGCCACCGATCGCGTAACCAGTCGCGTCGCGGACCGCGTCGGCATCGGCTTTGCCGACGGTGGCGCCGGTCAGCGCGGCGAGGCGTTGGGTATCGAGCCGGTTGACGCCGGAAACAAGCGCCATTACCGGCGAATCGCCGGCGAGGAAGAGCAGCGACTTTACGATCTGTCCGACACTCGTGCCGACGGTGGCCGCCGCCTCCTGCGCGGTTCGCGTGGACGACGGAAATTCCTCGATCCGTGCGTCGACGCCGGCCGCGATCAGCGCGGCCTGAACCCGCGCGGGCGGTGAGACTTGTTGTTCCATTTGTGGGGTCATCCGTTATAATCCCCGAAAACCAGCTCGTTCTGAGGTACACGCATACCCTTTGAGCTCGACACGGCATCGGAGGCGACCTCGATGAGCGTGCGTACGCCCCTGAAGCCCTCGCCCTTTGAGACGGCGGACACGTTCGAGCTGGGGAGATTCAAGCGGGCTCGCCGCGCGTACGGCTTCGACGAAGTCGCGCTCGTGCCGGGCCGTGTGACCATCAACCCGGAAGAAGTCGACAGCTCCTTCGAACTGGGCGCCCTGCGCCTGGACGTGCCAATCCTGGCGGCCGCCATGGACGGCGTCGTCGATGTGCGCTTCGCCATCGAGATGGGGCGGCTTGGGGGGATGGCGGTCCTCAACCTCGATGGGCTGCAGACCCGCTACCCAGACCCCACCAGCATTCTGCGCGAGATTGCCGAGGCCCCGCGCGAGCGGATCAACGCCCTGCTGCAGAAGGTCTACCAGGCGCCGGTCCGCGAACAGCTGATCGGGGAGCGGATCACCGCCGTCAAGCGGGCCAGGGTCCCGGTCGGCGTCTCGACCGTCCCGGCCCAGGCCCGGCGACGGGCGGGCGCGGTGCAGGAAGCGGGAGCCGACTGCTACGTGGTGCAAGGGACGGTGCTCACCGCGCGACATATTTCGCGCTCCTATGAGCAGCTCTCCTTCGAGAAGCTCTGCGCCGAGCTGTCGATCCCGGTGGTGGCCGGCAATTGCGTCGAGTACGAGACCGCGCTCGAGCTGATGCAAACCGGGATCGCCGGCATCCTGGTCGGCGTTGGACCGGGTGCCGCCTGCACGACGCGGGGCGTCCTCGGCGTCGGCGTGCCGCAGGTCACCGCGACCAGCGACGTGGCCGCCGCCCGTGAGACCTACATGAGCGCGACCGGCCGTCGCGTTCAGGTCATCACCGACGGCGGGATGCGCGTTGGCGGCGACATCGCCAAGGCCTTCGCCTCCGGCGCCGATGCCGTCATGGTGGGCTCGATCTTCGCGGGGACGATGGACGCCGCCGGCGGCGGCTACCACTGGGGGATGGCCACCCCCGACCCGAACCTGCCGCGCGGGACGCGTATCAAAGTTGGCCAGCGTGGCACGCTGCGCGAAGTCCTGCTGGGACCGGCCCGCGTGGACGACGGTACCCAGAACCTGGTCGGCGCGTTGCGCTCAGCCATGGGCGTCTGCGGCGCCCCGACCCTGCGCGAGTTCCAGCTGACCGAGCTGGTGATCGCGCCGGCGATCCAGAACGAGGGGAAACTCTTCCAGCAAGCCCAGCAAGTGGGCATGGGAACCTAGCGGTCGCCCGAGCGTCGACCCTCCAACCACAGCCGCTCGCCGACAATTCCCACCCCCCTCACGCCGACAATGTCCCTCCCCCTTCGAGGGAGGGTAGGGTGGGGGCTATTCAGGAACTGGTACTGGTTCTCGACTTTGGTTCCCAGTACAGCCAGCTGATTGCGCGGCGTGTACGAGAAGCTGGCGTCTACTGCGAGCTGATTCCGGGGACGACGCCGTGGGAGGCGATCCGCGATCGTGCCCCCAGTGCCCTGATTCTCTCCGGCGGCCCGGCCAGCGTCTACGAAGACGGCGCCCCGCGCTGCGATCCGGCCGCGCTCAACGCCGGCGTGCCGGTGCTGGGCATCTGCTACGGCATGCAGCTGCTGGCGTATCAGCTTGGCGGCAAGGTCGCACCCGCGGGCAAACGCGAGTACGGACCCGCGAACGTGCAGGTCGCCGATCCGGCCGGCCTCTTTCTCGACCTCCCCGCGCAGCTGCCGGTCTGGATGAGCCACGGCGACACCATCCTCGAGGTGCCGGCAGGGTTTCGACGGCTGGCGGAGTCCGAGAACTCGAGCATCGCCGCCATGGCCGACGACGCCGGTCGCTTTGGCATCGCCTTTCATCCCGAGGTGATCCACACTCCGCAAGGTCGGGAGATTCTGCGCAACTTTCTCTACCAGGTCGCGGGTTGCCGCGGCACCTGGAAGCCGGCCGCGTTCATCGAGCAGGCGACCGAAGCCATCCGGACGCAGGTGCGCGACGGCCGTGTGCTCTGCGCCCTCTCCGGCGGCGTCGATTCCGCCGTCTGTGCCACCCTCGTGCACCGAGCCATCCCCGGCCAGCTGACCTGCCTGATGGTGGACAATGGCCTGCTCCGCCGCGACGAACGGCGTCGCGTCGAGGAAGTGATGCAGCGTCACCTCGGCATCGAGCTCAAGGCGGTCGACGCCAGCGAGGAATTCCTGGGCGCGTTGCAGGGCGTCACCGATCCCGAAGAAAAGCGCCGGCGCATCGGCGCCACCTTTATCAAGGTCTTCGAGGCCGAAGCAGCCGCGCTCACCGGCGTCGACTTCCTGGCGCAGGGGACGCTTTATCCCGATGTCATCGAGAGCACCAGCCACGACACCCACAACGCCCACCGGATCAAAACGCACCACAACGTGGGCGGCCTGCCCGCGGACCTGCGCTTCAAGCTGGTCGAGCCCCTTCGCTATCTCTTCAAGGACGAGGTCCGGGCGATCGGCACGGCGCTCGGCTTGCCCGAGGACATGGTGCAGCGCCAGCCGTTTCCCGGCCCCGGACTGGCGGTTCGCATCATCGGCGAGGTCACCCGCGAGCGCCTCGAAACGCTGCGGGCGGCGGATTGGATCGTGGTCGATGAGATCAAGGCGGCCGGCCTCTATCGCTCCCTCTGGCAGGCCTTCGCCATCCTGACGCCGCTGCAGAGCGTCGGCGTGATGGGCGACTATCGCACCTATGGGAACGTGGTCGCGGTGCGCGCCGTCCAGAGCGAGGACGGGATGACGGCCGACTGGGCGCGCCTGCCCTACGAGGTGCTGGCGAAGATCTCCACGCGGATCGTCAACGAGGTCCCCGGCGTGAACCGCGTCGTCTACGACATCTCGTCGAAGCCGCCCTCGACCATCGAGTGGGAATGAATGTTCTCGTGGTCGGCGCCGGTGCGCGGGAGCACGCGCTGACCTGGAAGGCGCTGCAGAGCCCGCTGACGGACGCCGTCTACTGCGCGCCGGGCAACGCCGCCACGGCGGCGATCGCCGTCAACACCGGGCTCCAGGCAACTGACGTCGACGGGATCGCGCGTTTTAACGCCGCGCGCGACATCGGGTTGACGGTGATCGGGCCGGAGGCCGCGGTTGACGCCGGACTCGCCGACCGCCTGGCCCAATCCGGGCGACTGGTTTTCGGGCCGACGAAGGCCGCGGGCCGGATCGAGAGCAGCAAAGCGTTTGCCAAGTCGCTGATGGCCAGGGCTGAGGTCGCGACGCCGGCCTATCGGGTCTTCGAGGATCCGACGAGCGCCAAAGATTTCGTCCGGGGCGAGCGCCGGCCCTTCGTCGTCAAGGCGGACGGACTTGCTAAGGGGAAGGGCACGCTGGTCCCACGCGACGCTGAGGAGACGCTTGAATGCATCGACACGTTGATGCTGCGGAAGACCGTGGGCGCCGCCGCCGACCGGATCGTGCTCGAAGAAAAGATCGATGGTCGTGAGGTTTCCCTGATGGCCTTGGTCGACGGCGAGCGGGTAGTAGCCCTGCCGCCGGCGTGCGACTACAAGCGCGCGTTCGATGACGACAAAGGCCCCAACACAGGGGGCATGGGTGGGTACTCGCCCGTCTCGTTCTTCGATGACGACGATGTCGCGCGTGCGGTGGAGACCGTGCTACGGCCGGTCGCGCGGGTACTGCGCGAGGATGGCACGCCGTATCGCGGCTGCCTCTATGCGGGACTGATGGTCACGCCGTCGGGCGTGCAGGTGCTCGAGTTCAATGCCCGCTTCGGCGACCCGGAGGCGCAGGTGGTCCTGCCCCGGCTGGTCGACGACCTCGTGCCGCTCCTCGTGGCGACGGCCCGAGGCGACCTGGCCGGTGTCACGCCATCATGGTCATCATCCGCGAGCGTCGCTGTCGTGCTCACCTCGCATGGCTACCCGGGCTCCTATCAGACCGGATATTCGATCGACGGGCTGGGCACGCTCGAGGCCGGGATCCTGGCCTTCCACGCCGGGACAACCGCCGGTGCCACCGGCTACCTCACCGCCGGTGGGCGGGTGCTCACGCTGGTGGCGCTCGGGGAATCGATGGCGCAGGCCCGCGAACGCGCCTATCGCAACGTCGACCGCATCAGCTTCCACGGCGTGACCTACCGCCGTGACCTCGCCTTGCGCGAGCTCTCAGCACCGGCCCTGCCATGAGCGACGCGCCACTCGTTGGCATCGTGATGGGCAGCGAGTCGGACCGTCCGACGATGCAGCGCTGCTGTGAGGTCCTCGACGGCTACGGCGTTGCCTACGAGGTTGTCGTCCGCTCGGCTCACCGAGACCCCGAGGGATGCCGGACTTGGGCGACCCAGGCTGAAGGACGGGGCATGAAGGTGCTGATCGCGGCCGCGGGTGGCGCGGCGCACCTCCCGGGCGTGGCCGCCGCCTGGAGCCTGCTACCCGTGATCGGCGTGCCCATGTCGGGCGGTGCCCTCGGTGGGCTGGACGCGCTGCTCTCGATGGCCCAGATGCCGGCCGGCATCCCGGTTGCGACCGTCGCCATCGGTGATGCGGGTGCAAGGAACGCCGCCCACCTGGCGATGGCCATCCTGGCGCTCAACGATCCGACGGCCAGAGACAAGCTCGTCGAGCGACGCGAGGCCAATAGATCGCCTAAGTCCTCTTAAAACCGGGCATACAATTAGCGCCGTGCCCAGGGTCTTGATCACCGAGACCGTGCTGCGCGACGCGCAGCAGAGCCTCATCCAGGGCCGCCTCAAGCTGCAGCACGTGCTGCCGATCGCCACGTCCCTGGACGACATCGGGTACCACGCCCTCGATGCGTGGGGCGGTTGGACCTTCGCTGCCTCAGTCCGCGCGCTGAAGGAAGATCCGTGGCAGCGACTGCGCGCCCTGCGGGCCGCGATCGTAAAGACGCCACTGCAAATGTTGATCCGCGGCCAAACGCTGCTCGGACAGGCGCACCAGCCCGACGATGTGGTACGAGCCTTCATCGAGCAGGCGGTCGAAGACGGCATTCGTGTGATTAAGATGTTCGACCCGCTCAACGACCTCCGAAACCTCGAGGTCCCGATTGAGGCGGCGCATAAAGCGGGGGCCCGCGTCATCGGTGCGCTGGTTTACAGCCCGAGCCCGGTGGTCGACGAGGCCCGCACCGTCAAATCGGCCGGCCGGTTGAAAGCCATGGGCGCGGACTGGATCGGAATCGAGGATGTCGCCGGTATCCTGGCGCCGGTCGAGGCCAGGGCGCTGGTCGGCGCGATCGCCAGTGCCACCAAGCTCCCCGTCAGTGTCCACTCCCACTCGACGACCGCGCTCGCGCCCATTTCGTACTTCGCGGCGATCGAAGCCGGTGCCACCGGCATCGACACCGCCATCTCGGCGCTGGCCTGGGGCGCCTCTCAACCCGCGACCGAGACGATGGTCGCCAGCCTCCGCGACGGGCCGTACGACACCGGCCTCGACCTCAATCTGATCAGCCAGGCGAGCCGGTACTTCGATGAGATCCACGACGAGTACCTCGAGTTCCAGGACCCGATCGCCTTTCGCAACGACGTCTTCGTCCTGCAGCACCAGTTACCAGCCCCCGTCCTCGCGGTCATGATCCGCAATCTTCGTGAACGCAATGCGATCGATCGATACGACCGGCTACTACAGGAGCTCCTCCTGGTCCGCCAGGAAATGGGATATCCGCCGATGGCTGCGCCGATCAACCGGATCGCGGCCAACCAGGCACTCGCCAACACCCTCAGCGACAAGCGCTACCAGCACATCGAGCAGCCGTTCCGGGACTACGTCAAGGGACTGTACGGCGCGCCGCCCGGGCCCATCGACCCCGACGTCCGCAAACGCGCGCTCGGTCCGTCGGACGCGATCACCCTCCGGCCCGCGGACCTCTTACAGCCCGGGATCGATCGGGCCCGCCGCCAGATGCGCAAGCAGGGCCTGACGGCGACCGGGATCGACCAGGTCCTCACCTACATCTTGTTTCCCGAGGATGCGCCTAATATCCTGCGGCCGGAAGGCCACCGGGCCGAGGCGGCCGGCGCGTCGGCGCCGAGCTCCACGCCGGAGCCAAAGCCGGCGCCGCCGCCGGCCGCGGCTGCTCCGTTGGCGCCGGCCTCCGCAGAATCGCCCGCCCGCGAGTTCACGGTCGAGGTCGATGGCGAGGCGTACCGCGTTCGGATCATCGGCGACGGTGTTGGCCCAGGTACGGGTGCCCCGCCTGCCGCCGCCCCCGGCCCGACGCCCGCGCAGCGTGCCGGGGGCGATGGGGCGATCCAGGCCCCGATGCAGGGCATGGTCGTCAAGGTCAAGGTCGCAAAGGGCGACAAGGTGCGGCTCGGTGACGTGGTCGTGGTGCTGGAAGCGATGAAGATGCAGAACGACATCGTGGCGACCGTCGGTGGGACGGTGCGCGAAGTCTTCGCCAAAGAGGGAGCCATCGTCGCTCCAAACGAAGTGTTGATGACGATTGGCTAGCGTCACCAAGGTCCTCGTCGCGAATCGCGCCGAGATCGCCCTTCGCGTGATGCGGACCTGCCGCGAGATGGGCATCCCGACGGTCGCGGTCTACGCGGAGCCGGATGCACGCGCCCCGCACGCGTTTTTCGCCGACGAGCGGGTCGCGCTGAGCGGGCCGACGCCGCGGCAGGCATATCTCGATATCGAGCAGCTGGTGCACGCGGCGAAAGAGCGCGGCGCCGATGCCATCCATCCCGGCTATGGCTTTCTGTCAGAGAACCCGGCGTTCGCGGAGGCCTGTGCCAAGAACGGGCTTACCTTCATCGGTCCGACGGCGCCCAGCATGCGGGCCATGGGCGATAAAGTCGAGGCCCGCCGCCGCATGATCGAAGCCGGCGTTCCCGTCGTGCCTGGGACGGCCGCGCTTGCCGATGAAGGAGCCGCGGTTCGCGAGGCGGAACGCATCGGCTACCCGGTAATGGTAAAGGCCGCCGCCGGCGGGGGTGGCATCGGGATGCGAGTGGCGATGGGGCCCGGCGATCTTCCAGCGGCGTTTGAAGCCTGCCGGCGCGCGGCGCAGAGCTCGTTCGGCAGCCCCGACGTCTACCTGGAGCGGTACCTGCAGCACCCGCGTCACATCGAGGTGCAGATCCTGGCCGACGATCATGGCACGACGCTCGCCTTAGGTGAGCGCGACTGTTCGATTCAGCGGCGGCATCAGAAGCTGCTCGAGGAGACGCCCGCGGTTGGCCTCAGCGATTCGCAGCGCCGTGCCATGGCACAGTCTGCCGTCAAAGCCGCGGCGGCGGTGAACTATCGCAACGCGGGAACGATCGAGTTCATCGTGTCCGGTGAGGACTTCTATTTTCTGGAGATGAACACCCGGCTTCAGGTCGAGCATCCGATCACGGAGTCGGTCCTCGGCATCGACCTCGTCCGCGAGCAAATCCGCATTGCCCGAGGCGAGCGGCTCGCGGCGGGCGGCTACGGCCCACCACGCGGGCACGCCATCGAGTTCCGGATCAACGCTGAGGACCCGCTGCGCAACTTCATGCCGACGCCTCGCCGAGTCCGCCGCTACGCGCCGGCGGCGGGGCCGGGGGTGCGCGTCGACAGCGGGATCCGTCCGCACCAGGAGGTCTCGCCGCATTTCGACTCGCTGCTGCTCAAGCTGATCGTCTGGGCCGACAACCGAGAGTCCGCGATCGGCCGAGGCCGGCGGGCGTTGCAGGAGTTCGTCCTCACCGGGCCCAAGACGACGATCCCGTTCCACCGAGCCCTCTTGGAGGAACCGGACTTCATCAACGGCCGGATTTCGACCAGCTTCATCCAGGATCACCCGAGCCTGCTGGAGAAGACCAGGGCCTTCGACCAGGAGGTCTCGCCGTTCGAACCGCTCTACGGCTCCGGGGAGCTGGCGGCCGCCATCGCCGCGGGGGTCGTCCTCAACAGCGAGAGTTAGCGGCTGATGACCAGCGGCGCGTCGTACTCTTGCGCCAGCGCCGCGCCGTTGATGTCGGTCACGCCGGTCGTGACGACCAGCTGGTAGGTCCCTGGCTTCAGCTTGACGGCGAGCGTCGCCAGGTGGTTATCGGCGTCGAAGCTCACATGCGCGTCGACGACGTTTCCATCGGCATCCTTGACCTGGATGGTGCCGCTCGAGACCGTCTCCGGCTTCAGGTCCGCATCGAAGTGCACACGCACCTGCTCTCCGGGCGGGGTTTGAACCACCTCGACGGAGACCACGGTCGGTCCGTGGCCGAGTGGCATGGTGGGCGAGGCGGTCACCGCATCGATCAGATAGCGGTGGGCCGGCGGCACCAGCGCGGAGTGCTGGCCCTGCGCCACCAGCGCCAATTGCTCTTCGAAGAAGCTGGTCTCGACACCGTTCTTGGCGCTGAAGATCCGAACCCCCACCAGGATGGTATTGGAATTCGATCCACTCGCCTGGACCGTCACCGGATAGTACCTGCTGAAGTGACTACCGGCTGGGCCCAGGAGTGACGAGGCCCCCGCCTGGTAGGCCGCAAGGCCCGACTCGTCGAGCTCCGCCTGGGCCGCGACACTGTCACTATTGATCCTGGCCAGCATGAACTTGGCGACTTCGGCCAGGGCTTGGTTCGCCGCCGAGTCGCTGGTCGACGGGGTGGCGGTCGCCGCCCAGAAGGCCCGGCCACCCCGTCGACCAGCGACTCGGCGGCGAAC
>VBHO01000030.1:15246-25428 GCA_005882045.1 Chloroflexota bacterium
CCTGGTTGATGCCCCGAACGAGGTCGGACTGCTGCCATCGCGGTTGACCAGCAACAGGATGGGGGAGGTGCCGTTGCCATTGGTGGCGGTTGTTGCCAGGAGCAAGGACGTCGAATCGGGGGACCAGTTCAAGTCAGACCAGGTCTGACCGTCGGGGCTGGTCGCAACCTTCTGGAAGGCTTGGCCATCCGCGCCCACGTACAGGTCGGAGGTCGTGCCGTGCCGGACGAGGAACGCGAGGTCTCCCTTCGAGGACCAGGCAAAGCCGCTCGCGCCGGATGGGAGGACAATCGGTGAGCCGCCGGCGCGCAGGTCGACGATGACAGGTCCGTCCGCGGCGTCGACCGCCAGCCGAGGGCTGGTTGGCGATGCTGCCAGGCGGCCCTGGCCGACCCGGAGCGCCAGACCGCTGGTCTGGGTTCCATGCAGGTCGACGACGTGGAGCCGGCCCTGGTCGACATACGCGATCCGATCCTCGCCGATCCAGACCGGAGCCCGATCGGGGACAGCGTTGAGCGTGACGAGGGTGGCCTGCAAGTTCCCTTGCAGGTCCCAGACCCCCAGACTCACCTGGTTCCGCGACGCTACCTGCCAGGCGGCGACGAGTCCGCCCGACGGGGCAGCAGCCGGCAAGCTTCCGCCCGGAACGAGGATGCGGATGGGCGTCCCGAGCGAGCTCATCAGCCAGATGTCGCTGGTCGCCTTGGGCGCGGGGGGACCCGACGGGGTCGCGCTCGGCGTCGCGCCGGCCGAGGGGCTCGGCGCGCCGGGGCCCAATTGCCCCACCGGCCGGGTGGCCAGGACCTGGCCCGCCGGCGTCCAGGCGGCGCTGAGGATCGTGCCTGAATCCGCCAGCCGGCTGTCGTAGCCGTAGTTCACGTTCGCGCTCGTGAACGAGGGCGGAACAATCGGCGCGACCGGCGGCCGGACGGTCGTGAAGTGGACCACGACCGGGGTTGGGGCGACGGCGGGCGTCTGTTTAACCACAGGGTTCGGCTTCGGCGTTGGCGTGGGCGTGGCCAGGGGCTTGAAGGTGACGGAATAGGTGGTGTTGGGAGCCAGCGGGTGGTCCGGAATGATCACGAGGTTCTGCCCGACCCACTGCTTGGTCACCGAGGTGGCCGGTTGGATGACGACTGACTCCGCCACGGCGGTCTTGTCAACCGGCCCGCTGAAGGGGATCACGATGGGTTCACCGGTTCCGACGTTCGTCTGCTTGTCGATCTGCCGAATGTTGTAGGCGACCTGGGGCGCCGCGGTCTGGCCGTGGAGGTAGATCTCGACGCCGAGCACCACCAGGAAGCCGGCCGCGACCGCGGCCATCGCCGGTGCGAGTGTCTTCGGCGACAGCGTGAAGGGGAACCACGACCGCGACGCGCGGGCCGGGAGCGTTCGCTGCGCTTCCGTCATCAGCTTGGCGCGCAGGTAGTTATGGAAGTGGGGGTCCAGCGGCGGCGCGGCAGGCCGCGACGCTTTGAGGAGGTCCACGACCGCGCGATCGGCTGGATCGCCAAACAGCTCCTCGAGTTCGGGATCGTTCATCACGTCACACCAATCTCGAATTCGGGCGGCAGCTCGCGGCGGAGCCGTTCCACGGCGCGGTGGAGCAGAAGCTTGACCGCTCCGGAACTCTTTCCCAGGATCTGCGCGATCTCCTCGATCTTCCGATCCTCGCTGAACTTGAGTACCATCGCCGCCCGCTGCTGGCGGGGTAGCTGGTCGATGGCGGCCCAGACTCGGCGGCTGCGATCGCGCCGAACGACCTCGTCGACCACGGCCGGCGCGGTGCTCGGCAGGCTGGCGCCTTCCTCGAGGTCCACCTCGCCATGCAGCCCGCGGTAGTGGTCGGCGACCGCGTTCAGCGTGATCTGGTACAGCCAGGACGAGAACGGGTGGCCCGAATAGGTGTATCGCTTGATATTTCTAAGCGCTTTGAAAAACACCTCCGATGTCACATCCTCGGCGAGAGATTGGTCTCGAACTCGGGAATACGCAAATCGGTAAATCTGCGGAAAATAGCGGTCGTAGAGCGCCCCGAACGCTTCGGGGTCTTGCTTCGCTCGCTCGACCAATTCGCGCTCTTCAAATCCGTCCGGCATCAGGGCACCCCATAGGGCGCCCGCTGCAGACTGAACGGGTGACGCCCCCACTTGGTTACGTGTCCGGCCAATTTACCAGCAACTCCCCGTGAATGAGAAGTCGCCTCGGGTGAGAGAGGTTACGGAGTCAGGCCGGCGGCTATAATCAGCCCGTCACCGACGGCACGCCACCCACAAGGAGACCAGCCGCCGATTGATCTCTCGATACGCCCATCCGGAGATGAGCGAGATCTTCTCCCCAAAGCAGCGCTACGAGTTGTGGCTGCGGATCGAACTCATCGTCTCTGAGGGGTGGGCCGAGATCGGCGAGATCCCGCGGTCGGCGCTCGACCGCCTCCGCCAAGCCCGGGTCGATCCCGACCGTATCGCCCGGCTGGAGGAGCGGGTGGGTCACGATGTGGTCGCCTTTCTGGACTCGCTCGCCGAGTCGGTTGGCGGCGACGACGCCCGTTACCTGCATCGTGGGCTGACGTCGTCCGACGTGCTCGATACCGCCCTGGCGCTGCAACTGGTGGCAGCCGCGGACATCCTTCTAAAGGATGTCGACCGGCTGTCCTCGGTCATCCGGAGGCGCGCGATCGAGGAGCGCGATACCCTGATGGCCGGCCGGACCCACGGTATCCATGCCGAGCCGATCAGCTTCGGCTTCGTCCTCGCCGGCTGGCTCGACGAGCTCGACCGCGATCGCCAGCGGCTGGTCACGGCTCGCGAGGACATCCGGGTCGGCAAACTCTCAGGCGCGGTGGGGACGCACGCCACTGTCGAGCCCCGGGTCGAGGAGTCGTCGCTCAAGAAGCTGGGATTAAAGGTGGCGCCCGTCACCACGCAGGTGATTGCCCGCGACCGCCATGCCGCCTACCTGACGACGCTCGCCGTGCTGGCCGGTGGCCTGGAGAAGTTCGCCACGGACATCCGGCATCTGCAGCGCACTGAGGTCTCGGAGGTCCGCGAGCCGTTCGGCGAAGAGCAGAAGGGTTCCTCGGCGATGCCGCATAAGCGCAACCCGATCCTGAGCGAGCGCGTTTGCGGTCTCGCTCGGGTGGTGCGGGGCTATGCGCAGACGTCGCTCGAGAACCAGGCGCTCTGGCACGAGCGGGACATCAGCCATTCCTCGGCCGAACGCATCATCTTCCCGGATGCCTGCACCCTGCTCGATTACATGCTGCGACTGATGGCCGACATCATCGAGGGTCTGACGATCGACCGGGAGCGGATGCGCGCGAACCTCTACCGCAGCGGCGGCGTGGTGTTCTCCCAGCGTGTCCTGCTCGCGCTGGTGCAGAAGGGAATGACACGGCAGGACGCCTACCGCGTGGTCCAAGGGACGGCCATCAGTGCGCTGGACGGCGGACCCGACTTCAAGACGGCCATCGGGCAGAGCCCGGAGGTTCGTGAGCGATTGACGGAGCGCGAGCTCGCCGAGCTGTTCGACCCGGCGTTCTACCTGCGTCACCTGGACGTGACCTTCGAGCGCCTCGGCCTCGAACCCGTTGATGCACCTCCCATCCCCCTTGCGGCAACAAAATCACCCTCCCCCGCTCGCGGGGGAGCGCAGGGTGGGGGCTCGTGACCGCAATTCTGACCACCTCCCTGCCCCTGCCGCTGCACTCGCGCGGCAAAGTGCGTGACACCTACCGGCTCGGCGATCGCGAGCTCCTGATGGTGTCGACCGACCGGCTCTCCGCCTTCGACGTCGTGTTGCCTACGCCGATCCCCGATAAAGGCCGAGTGTTGAACCAGCTCTCGCTCGCGTGGTTCCATGAGACCCGCGACCTGGTCCGCAATCATCTGTCTTCGGATCAATCGATCGCCACCGCGCTGCTCGATGCCATGCCGGACCTCGACCAGCGAAGCATGCGCGTCGTCATGGCGCAGCCCGTCATGTTCGAATGCGTCGTCCGCGGCTACCTCTCGGGGTCCGGCTGGAAGGATTACCAGCGGAGCGGAGCGATCGCCGGTGAGCCGCTCCCGGTAGGATTACGCGACAGCGACCGGCTGCCCGAGCCGATCTTTACGCCGGCCACCCAGGCGGCGACAGGCCATGACGAAAACATTTCGCCGGCCGAGCTCGCCAACCGGACCGGTCGCGAGCTGGCCCAGGCGCTCGAACGGCTCAGCCTTTCCCTGTATCGGTTTGGCGCGGAGCGCGCGCTGGATTCGGGACTCATCCTGGCAGATACGAAGTTCGAGTTCGGGTTCCATGGCCGTGAGGTGATCTTGATCGATGAGGTGCTGACGCCCGACTCGTCGGCGGGCCCCAGCCATCGTTCGATAAGCAATATGTGCGCGACTACCTGGAGCGGCTTGGCTGGAACAAGCAGCCACCGGCGCCGCCACTGCCGGTCGAGGTGGTCGCGGGTACCAGCGCCCGCTATCTCGAGGCGCTGCGGCGTCTCAACGTCCTGTCGGCAGCGGGGCGTCAGTGACGTATCGCGCCGAGGTCTTCGTCACCCTCAAGCCTGTCGTGAATGACCCAGCCGGTCTGACCATCAAGGGTGGCCTGCATGCGCTGGGCTTCGATTCCGTCACCGATGTGAGGTCGGGCAAGTACCTGGTGGTGACCCTCGATGCCGCCGATGAGGGCGAGGCCCGCGCGCGGGTCGAAGCGATGACCGGGCAGTTGCTGGCCAACGCAGTCATCGAGGATTACCGCATCGAGCTCCGGTCTGAGGTCTCCTCGGTTCAGGGTGGCGGTTCTTGAACACTGGCATCGTCGTGTTTCCCGGCACCTGGAGTGACCGGGATTGCGCCCACGCGGTCGGCGAGGTGCTCGGCCAGCCGGGCCGTTATGTCGACCACCGGGAAGAGAACCTCGACGACCTCGACCTCGTGATCTTGCCCGGCGGCTTTTCCTATGGCGATTACCTGCGCTGCGGCGCCATCGCCCGCTTCGCTCCGGTGATGGAAGCCGTCACCGACTTCGCGAATCGCGGTGGACTGGTGCTGGGGATCTGCAATGGCTTCCAGATCCTCCAGGAAGCACGCCTGCTGCCTGGGGCGCTGCTGAGGAACGCATCTTGCGAGTTCCGCTGCGAATGGGTCAACCTGCGGGTGGAGCAGAGCGAATCCGCCTTCACGCTCGATTGCCGTCCGGGCCAGGTGCTCCGCATCCCGATCTCTCACGGCGAGGGCAATTTCTTCGCCGACCTGCAGACGCTCGATGCCATCGAGCGCAACGGCCAGGTTGTCTTTCGCTACTGCGCACCCGACGGACGGGTGACCGCCGAGTCGAATCCGAACGGATCGCTGAGCAACATCGCCGGCATCGCGAACGCCCGGGGCAACGTGTTCGGCATGATGCCGCACCCGGAGCGCGCTTGCGAGGACCTGCTCGGCGGCAGCGATGGCCTCGCGGTGTTTCGCTCGGCCATCCACGCGTTGGCTCGGGTGGCGGTCTGATGGCGATTGCGACCAGGCGCGCCCAGCTCGAGGAAGTCGCGCTGAACGAGGACGAGTACCGCGCCATCGTGCGTGCCATCGGGCGCGATCCAAACGACCTCGAGCTCGGCATGTTCGGCGCGCTCTGGAGCGAGCACTGCTCTTACAAGACCTCGAAGGCGCTCCTGCGTCAGCTGCCCACCGAGGGTCCGGATGTCCTGCAGGGGCCGGGCGAGAACGCGGGGGCGGTCGATATCGGCGATGGACTGGCGGTGGTCTTCAAGATCGAGTCGCACAATCACCCGTCGGCGATCGAGCCGTACCAGGGGGCGGCCACCGGTGTTGGCGGCATCCTCCGCGACGTGTTCGCGATGGGCGCCCGACCAATTGCGATTCTGGATGCGCTGCGTTTTGGCCCGCTCGATTCGGGACACAACCGCCACCTCTTCCACGGCGTGGTCGCCGGGATCGGCGGCTACGGCAATTGCTTCGGCTGCCCGACCGTCGGCGGCGAGGTCCATTTTGATAGCGGCTACGCCGACAACCCCATCGTCAACGCCATGTGCGTCGGCCTGGTTGCGCACGACCGGTTGCGCCGTGCCAGCGCGGATCGGGCCGGTGACGTCGTGCTCCTGGTCGGCGCCGACACCGGACGCGACGGCATTCACGGGGCGACCTTCGCCTCGGTCGAGATGGACGAGCGGTCCGCCGAGCGCCGGCCGGCCGTCCAGGTCGGCAACCCATTCCTCGAGAAGCTGCTGTGCGAGGCGTGCCTGCGGCTCAACGAGCTCGCCGGCGTCACCGCCATCCAGGATCTAGGCGCGGCCGGGTTGACCAGCGCTGCCAGCGAGCTCGCCTATCGTGGCCGTCGCGGGCTCGACATCGAGGTCGACCGGATCAGCCGCCGAGAACAGGGCATGACGCCCTACGAGGTGATGCTGTCCGAGTCACAGGAACGGATGCTGGTCGTCGTGCGACCGGATGCCGAGACGGCGGCGCGCCAGGTCTTCGACCATTTCGAGCTCCATGCGGACCGCATCGGCACGGTGACGGGGACGGGACGGATCCGGATTCGGGATCACGGTGTTTCCGTTGCCGATATCCCGCTGAAGGCGCTGGTGGACGGCGTGCCGCTGCGATCGCCGGTGGCGTCGTTTCCTGACAAGCAACCCACGGTCGTGATGCCGGCGGTCGAAGAGCCAGAGGCGATCCTGCTGGACCTGATCGCGAGCCCGAATCTGCGCAGCCGCCGACCGATCTATCGAACCTACGACCACCAGGTGCAGGACAACACCGTGTTCGGCCCGGGATTCGATGCGGCGCTGCTGCGGGTACCCGGAACCAACAAGGGACTGGCGTTGACGACGGACGGCAATCCCTGGTACGTCACGCTCGACCCCTACGAAGGGACCAAGGCCGCGGTCGCCGAAGCCGCCCGCAACATCGTCTGTACCGGTGCCCGCCCAATCGCGGTGACGAACTGCCTGAACTTCGGCAATCCTGAGCGGCCGGCCATCTTCGGCCAGTTGCAGGAGAGCATCCGCGGGCTGGCCGACGCCTGCCGCGCGCTGGAATTGCCGGTGGTCAGTGGGGAACATCCCGCCGACGCCGGTGATCGGCATGGTCGGCCTGCTCGACGACCTCTCCCTCCGATGCCCGTCCGCATTCCAGGAAGACGGCGACCTGGTCTTTTTGCTGGGTGAGACGCGTGAGGAGCTCGCCGGAAGTGAGTATTTGCGGCTGCTAGGCGCTCCCGCCGAAGGCCGCCCCCCGATCGTGAGTCTCGAGATGGAGCGTCGCCTGCAGTCCGCAATGCTCGATTCCATCGGTCGTGGGGTGATACGCTGCGCCCACGATGTCTCCGATGGAGGCCTGCTGATCGCACTGGCGGAAAGCGCCCTCTACGGTGGACGCGGGCTACGTTGCCCCGCCATCGTCGGGCCGGTCAGCCGCGAGGCGTTCTACTTCGGCGAGTCACAGGGGCGGGTGATCGTGAGTGTCGCTCCACGACGCGTGCCTGAGCTGCAGCAGCTGATGGCGAGCCATCACATCCCGCTCTACGCGGTTGGCGTCGTGGGCGGCGAGGATTTCCAGGTGGGGTCGGACATCCGCCTTTCCCTCGACAGCTTGCGACAGGCATGGGAGACGGCGTTTTGAACCGCCGCCATCTCATGGCTGGTGAACGAATGCACGAGGAGTGCGGTTTGTTTGGCATCGATGCGCCCGGCGAAGATGTCGCCAACCTGACCTATTTCGGGCTCTATGCCCTGCAGCACCGCGGACAGGAGAGCGCCGGGATCGCGACCAGCGACGGCCAGACCATGCGGATGCATAAGGACATGGGCCTGGTGGCGCAGGCCTTCGACCAGCCGGCGCTCGAGCGGTTGACCGGGCACCTGGCCATGGGACACACGCGATACTCCACCACCGGGTCAAACCGGCTGGAGAACGCGCAACCCATCCTCGTCGAGCATCCGCAGCTCGGAACCATCGCGATCGCCCACAACGGCAACCTCACCAACACCCAGGTGCTGCGTGACGATCTGGCGCAGCACGGCGTTCGCTTCAAGACGTCGAGCGACACCGAGGTGCTCGCCGAGCTGGTCGCCCACACCAGCGGCGCCGACATCGTCTCCGTCTTGCGCCGCGCGCTGCCTCGATTGCAGGGCGCCTACTGCCTTCTGTTTCTCACCAGGGACGCCCTGGTCGGCGTCCGCGATCCGCTTGGGATTCGGCCGCTGTGCCTCGGACGCCTTCCCGACGGCGGCGCCATTATTACCTCGGAGACCTGCGCGCTCGATACCGTGGGCGCCGAGTTCGTTCGGGAGATCGAGCCGGGCGAGGCGGTCATGCTCGGGCGCGGCGCACCGGTCGCGGAGCAATTGCTGCCATCGCCGCGCAAGGCGATGTGTATGTTCGAGTTCATCTATTTCGCGCGCCCGGACTCGCGGCTGCAGGGCCAGTCGCTGTACGAGGCCCGGCGCAACATGGGGCGCGAACTGGCCCGTGAGGCGCCCGCCGAGGCCGACATCGTGATCTCCCTCCCGGACTCCGGCACGCCGGCCGCCGTCGGTTTCGCCGAGGCGAGCGGCATTCCCTACAGCGAGGGTTTGATCAAGAGTCGCTACATCACCCGCACCTTTATCCAGCCCAACGAGCGGCTGCGCAATGTCGGCATCAAGCTGAAGTTCAATCCTCTGCGCGAGATCCTCCAGGGGAAGCGCGTGGTGCTCGTGGACGACTCGATCGTGCGCGGCACCACCAGCCGGAAGATCGTGGAGGAGTTGCGCCGGGCCGGGACGGCGGCCGTCCATTTTCGGGTGAGCAGCCCCCCCATCCAGTGGCCCTGCTTCATGGGTATTGACATCGCCAGCCGCTCCGAGTTGATCGCCTCCGGCCGCAGCGTGGAAGAGGTCGAGCACCTGATCGGAGCCGACTCCTTGAAGTACCTGAGCAAGGCGGGGCTCTTTCGCGCGGTGAAGAATGTCAGCGGCTTCTGCATGGCCTGTTTCGACGGCGATTACCCGGTGCCGGTACCGGTACAGCTCGAGATGGACAAGCTGGCGCTGGAGACGGTCGCCAGGTGACGACCTACCGTGAATCAGGCGTCGACATCGATGCCGGCAATCGGACCGTTGAGCTGATCCGCCCGCTGGCGGCGGCTACCCAGGGCCCGCAGGTGCTTGCCGGAGTCGGTCCGTTCAGCGGGCTCTTTGCGCTGGACACCAGTCGCTATCGCGAGCCGGTGCTGGTGGCGAGCGCGGACGGCGTCGGTACCAAGGTCCTGCTGGCGAGCGGCGCGGGTCGTCATGCCCAGATTGGCGCCGACCTCGTGAACCACTGTGTCAACGATGTGCTGACGGCGGGTGCCGAGCCGCTTTTCTTCCTCGACTATGTTGCGACCGGTGTCCTCGACCCCCCGGTCGTCGCCGAGCTGGTCTCCGGGATGGCCGATGCCTGCCGGCAGGTTAACTGCGCGCTGCTCGGCGGCGAAACCGCGGAGATGCCCGGCGTGTATCAACCCACGACCTACGACATTGCGGGTTTCATGGTCGGTGTCTGCGAGCGGAATGCGATCATCGATGGCACCGCGATCCGCGAAGGCGATGCCCTGCTGGCGTTACCCTCGGGGTGATCCCGCGCCAGGCGCTGAGCCAGACGATCCCCGGCAACGGTCACACCGTTCTCGAGGCGCTGCTGGCGCCGCACCGCGCCTATCTCGAGCCGGTGCGACGGCTGCGCGAAGTGGTCGAGATCAAGGGCCTCGCCCACATCACCGGTGGCGGCGTCGTCGGTAACCTGCCGCGGATCCTGCCGGTCGGCCTGGGGGCCCGCATTCAGCGCGGCACCTGGCCGGAGCCCGCCATCTTCTCCTACCTCGCGCCCTTTACCCCCGACGAGGAGATGTGGCGTACGTTCAACATGGGACTCGGGATGATCGTCGTGGTCGACGAGGCCAGTGCCGCGACCGCCCTGCGCCTGCTCGACGGCGAGATCTTCGTGGTCGGCGATATCGTGGCGTCCGAGCAGCGACGTGTCCAGATCCTAGAGTGAGCCGGCTTCGGGTTGGCGTCCTGGTTTCCGGCCGGGGCAGCAACCTGCAGGCGCTGATCGAGGCGGCGAAAGATCCCATGTACGCGGCGCGGGTCGTGATGGTCTGCGCCAACCGCGATTGCGCGGCGCTCGACCTGGCCAAGAAGGCGGG
>VBHO01000078.1:0-1453 GCA_005882045.1 Chloroflexota bacterium
CACCCAGTAAAGCAAAGAGACATTACAAACTCGTTACGAAAAACCTAAAGATCGTTACGCCGCAAGGCTCGCATTCGGCGGAGTGGCCACCAGCCGACTGGGCGGTCTCATTCCGGCGGCAATCAGCCAGGCAACCCCAAGGCCGATTAGCAGGTCGCCGATGCTAAAGACGGTCGGGAATGGAAAGGGAGGCGCCAGGAGGAACCGGTCGGTAAGCCAGAGCAGGCGCGTCTGGCTGTTCAGGAGGACGCTATTCGACGGCGACTGACCTGACGCGATCGCTGCCTCGGCGGCGGCACCGCGCGCTCGGGAAAGCAAGCTGCCGTCAACGGGCATCCGCCCGCCGTTGGCGAGGATTGCGGCGAGGTTGCTTACTGCCCCCAGCGCTACGCATGGGATTCCTTGAACGCGGATATTTCGGCCGAGCCAGGTAAGCGCAATGACGTTTGAGAGCACGTAAATGAAGGGCAGCAGCGACCGAGGGACCGGCAACCAGCTCGTGAAGATCGCGACCTGCATGACGAGCGCGAGGAAGATCAGGCTGGGCCAACGGAGATGCAACCGGGCGAGATGGCCGGGGCGGCCGCCCAACAACGATCAGAAGAAACATCGTAAAGCTGTAACGCTGGGGTGTTATGGAAGACATCACTCTCGGACAATGGCGATGAGTTGGCCGTGGGACCACTTCTGGTAGCGGATTTGCCACCTCGCGACGAGCGGCCTACGCTGCCTGCAGCGATGGGCAGCCGGACTCTGGTGCGCGACTCGGACGCGGAATTGGTCGAGCGGTTGCGCAACGGGGATGAGGCGACCTTTGCCACGCTGATCGATGCCTACAGCGGGCCGTTGCTCCGGCTGGCGGTCACGTTCGTTCAGAGCCAGGCGGTGGCCGAAGAGGTCGTCCAGGAAACCTGGCTGGCGGTGGTCACCGGCATCGGTCGCTTCGAGGGTCGTTCCTCGGTCAAAACCTGGCTCTTCAAGATCCTGACGAATAAGGCGAAAACACGCGCCGTGAGTGAACGGCGGACGATTGCGTTTTCTCAATTCGATGCCGACAACGATGACCAACCGGCGGTCGACTCAGACCGGTTCCTACCGGCGAGCCATCCACAGTGGCCGGGCCATTGGGCGATCGCGCCGCAACCATGGTCGATGGGACCGGAAGGCACCGCGCTCGATCGCGAGACACTGGCGGTCCTGAGAAGCGCGCTCGAAGATCTGCCACGAGCCCAGCGAGTCGTGGTGGCACTGCGTGACGTCCACGGATGGCCAGCGGCGGACGTGTGCGCCGCGCTCGATCTGACCGAAGCGAACCAACGAGTCCTGCTGCACCGTGGCCGCAGCCGGTTGCGCGCCGTGCTCGAACGCTACTTCACCGACGCCGATCCGGAGAACTCGATCGTGTGTAACGCCGCGTCCATTTCCGATACTAATCAGGACGCCTCATGACGGA
>VBHO01000078.1:1458-5540 GCA_005882045.1 Chloroflexota bacterium
GAGGGAACACTTCCTGAGCGCGACCGGACGCGCTTCGACGCGCACATCCTGACCTGCCCCCCGTGCCGCGAGTATGTCGCGGAGATGCGGAGCACGCTGCGGCTTACCGGCCGCCTGACGGCCGAGTCGATTTCGACGGGCGCCCGCGACGAATTGCTGCGTGCGTTTCGTCGCATGAAGACTTCCTCCAACGGCTTGTAACGCCTGGTCGCCCGCCACGACTACACCTCCATCCGACACCGCTCCACGCGGGGTCGAGAACAAGAAGGGAGTGTGTGAATGAAAGAAGGCGTTCTGCATTATTTACGCGGCTATCGGCTCGGGCTCTTTGGCGGGCTCGTGGCGCTGGCGGCCCTGGTGGCCGGCCTCATCCTCCGCGGGATGGGTCCCACGGCAGCCGCCAGTGACGGCGGATCCGGTGCCGCCTCAGGCCTCGGGCAATTGAGCGGGCTGCTGCCGCGAGAGAACCTGGTGCTGGAGAGTGCGCTACAGGTCGATCTGACACACGAGACAGTTCGCCTTCCCCTCTACAAGGGGACGGCGAATGGGCACACCGTCTACTTCATCCTGACCGAGTCCTCGGACCTCGGGCTGGCCAAGAACAGCGGGCTCAACTACGCGCCCAAGCTGGCCAACATCGCGAACGGTTGTCCAGACTGCGTGCAGACGGTTACCCAGGATCAGCCCGCCGCGGACCAGAACAAGTTCGGGCAAGCGGTGATCAATTTCAAGGGAGAGCCGGATTTCAGTCCGACGCGCACCCTGGTGCCCGGACCCAACGGCTTCCCGCCAGCGTCGTTTTCTCCAGGAGCTACGGCCGGCACGGGCTACAGCCCATTCATTCGGATCGACGGGACCTCCATCGTGTACAACGCGCCGATCGTTGCGACCGGTGACGGCCCCTTCGACGTCGTGCATCACACCAACACCGCCGATCGAGTGCTCGGCATCCACATTGCTCCGCCGGCGCCGCCCGGCCAGTACTTCGATTCGTGGGTGGACCTGCTGCTGGTCAAAGGCTTCGATGCAGGCCAGCCGATCCTCTATCTCAGCACCGAGGCGGATGACCCGTTGGCCGCCGTCCTGGAGCGCTCCACCTACATCCCAGCGCTCGCCAGGGCGTCGTACACCGGTGGTGACGACTTCCTCGGGTCAGCGCGCGAACGTCTCTTCGGGTTCATCAACGGACAGACCGGCGCCAACAATCGCCAGGCCCAGGGCTTCGTGAACATCGTCGAGGATGGCCACGCGGCGGAGGACGCCTCCGCGGGCAATACGGCGTTGATCAACGCCCTGCGCACCGGTGGCGATCTGTTGAACGTGTTCGGCGACTTCCCCACGCTGAAGGATCCCCGGCATGCGGACGCCTACAGCCCGTTGTGGGACGCGCAGCTCGGCCAGTGGACCCAGAAGGCGATCGACCAGGGTCTCGACAAGCGCCAGATCGATGAGAACGTCGTCTTCAACCTGGCGGCGAACCGCCCCGACCTGCTGACGGGTCCCGGTGGCGCCCCCTACGGCACGGTCGGCATCGACATCAACTGCGCCGTGATCGGGTTCACCGCAGACGCACCGACCGCCAACCTCGTGACGCCCGCACCGAACTCCCAGTTCCCGCCCCGGTAGCCGAGGCCCCCACCCTGCCCTCCCCCGCTTTTGCGGGGGAGGGAAACAAACGACAGACCCGCGGATCCTCCTCCCCCTTCAGGGTCCGCGGGTCACTTTTGCCTGCTGGCGCGACGGCTTATGGTAGGAAAGGTCTGACGATGACGCGCTTTGTCGAACTGAGCCACCAGATCGTGCCCGGCATGAAAACCTATCCCGGCTTGCCGGAGCCGACGGTCGACGTCTTGCTCGATTACGAAGCCTCCCACGAGCGATATCAGAACCAGGCTGAGTTCTACATCGCCAGCCTGCATCTCTGCGGCAATACCGGAACGTATGTCGATTCTCCGCGGCACCGGTATCGCGATGGCGTCGACCTCGCCGGGATTGGCCTTGAGCGACTCGCCAACCTGCCCACGGTGACTATCGATGCGACCGGAGCCGGCCGCGCCATCAACGGCGACGCCTTCCGCGACCTCGATCTGTCCGACCGCGCAATCCTGTTCCGGACCGATTTCTCGAAACACTGGGGCACGGCCGCGTATTTCACCGACAACCCCTTCCTGACCGCGGCGGCATGCGAACTTCTCATCTCGAAGCGGCCCGCGTTTGTCGGCATCGACTCGCTCAATATCGACGACACCGGTGACCCGTCACGACCGGCCCATACCCGGCTCCTCGGGGCCGGCATCCCAATTTGCGAGCACATGACGAATCTGCAGGCGCTCCCAGCAAGTGGCGCACGACTTCATGCGGTCCCGATCGCCTGGGTCGGCGGCGCCACCTTTCCGGTGCGGGCGTACGCAATCGTTGACGGAGGCAACCGTCCGGGCTGATATGGCCGAGTTGCTCCGAGTCGAGGACCTGCGGACCTGGTTCTACACGAGAGCCGGCGTCGTCCGCGCGGTGGACGGGGTCACCCTCTCGCTGGAGCAGGGCCGGACGCTCGGCCTGGTCGGTGAGTCGGGGAGCGGCAAGAGCGTGACCGCGCTCTCGATCATGCGGCTGATCGACCCGCCAGGCCGGATCGAGCCGGACAGTCGCATCCGCTTCATGGGGACCGACCTGGCGACCGCCAGCGAGGACGAGCTCCAGGAGCTGCGTGGCAACCAGATGGCGATGATTTTCCAGGAGCCGATGACCTCGCTGAATCCCGTCTACCAGGTCGGCCAGCAGGTCGCCGAGGCGCTGCGCCTGCACCAGCGGATCCGGCCGAAGGCGGCCAGTGCTCGGGCCGTGGACCTCTTGCGGCAGGTCGGCATCCCGCTGCCGGAACGTCGCGCACGCGACTATCCGCATCAGCTCTCAGGTGGGATGCGGCAGCGGGTGATGATTGCGATGGCGGTGGCCTGCGACCCGCTGCTGCTGATCGCCGACGAGCCGACCACCGCGCTGGACGTCACCATCCAGGCCCAGATCCTGGCGCTGATGCGAGATCTCCGGCAGCGTCGCAAAACCGCCATCCTCCTGATCACCCACGACCTCGGCGTCATCGCCGAGATGGCCGACGACGTCGCGGTCATGTACGCGGGCCGGATCGTCGAGCAGGGGCCGGTGGACCAGATCTTCAACAATCCCCAGCATCCCTACACCGAGGCGCTTCTCCACTCGATCCCGGTGCTGGGCATGACGCAAGCCGAGCCGCTCCAGGTGATCCGCGGCATGGTACCGAGCCCGCTGCGCTGGCCGACCGGCTGCCGGTTCGCGCCGCGCTGTGACTACGTGTTCGATCGCTGCGCCGCCTATCCCCCACTGCTGAACGTCGGCGGCCAGCAGGCCGCCTGCTGGCTGAGTGAAGGCGGGCGGAGAGCCACGATCGGACAGGAAGCCCGGATATGACCAGTGCGCCCCTGCTCCGCATTCGAGGGCTGCAGACGTACTTCCCGGTTCGGCGGGGCATCCTCCAACGCACCGTGGCCCACGTGCATGCCGTCGACGGCGTGGACCTTGACATCGCTCCGGGTGAAACCGTCGGCCTCGTCGGCGAGTCGGGCTGCGGGAAATCGACCCTGGGGCGCACCCTGCTCGGCCTCGTCCCGTCAACGGCCGGCGAGATCTGGTTTCAGGGAAAGCAACTCTCGACGAGCAACGGCTTCCGATCGAAGCGCGTGCATCGTGAGATGCAGATCATCTTCCAGGATCCGTTCGGTTCGCTGGACCCTCGCATGCGCGTTCGCCAGACGGTCGGGGAAGGCCTCGCCATCCATGGCATGGGCGGCCGGCATGACCGCCAAAAACGGGTCGCCGAGATCCTGGCGCGCGTCGGCCTGCGACCGGAAGCGGCGGATCATTTTCCGCACGAGTTCTCGGGTGGCCAGCGCCAGCGCATTGGCATTGCCAGGGCCCTGATCGTCGAGCCGACGTTCGTCGTTGCTGACGAGCCGGTCTCAGCGCTGGACGTCTCCATCCAATCGCAGGTGTTGAACTTGCTCGTCGAGTTGAAACGCGAGTTCCATCTCACCTATCTCTTCGTAGCC
>VBHO01000079.1 GCA_005882045.1 Chloroflexota bacterium
ACCGTCTCCCGCGATATTGCCGAGCTCGGCCTGGTTCGGGTCGGCGGACCCGACAGCCACTACGTCAAGCCGAACGATGGGCTCGGAGCGGCCTCGGCGGTGGGCCGTGAGGACCGGCTGCAACGCTTGCTGCGCGACCTGCCGCTGACGGTTCGCCGAGGGCAGGGCATCGCCATCCTGACCACCACCCCTGGCTCAGCGAATTCGCTGGCCTCGGCCATCGATGCGGTCGCTTGGCCGGAACTGATTGGCACGATTGCCGGCGACGACACGATCTTCGCGGCGCTCGCGCTACATCCGCGCGCCTACGAGGGATTTGCCCAGCGTATCGCGAGGCTCGGCGCCTACGTCCAACCGGAGGATTGATGGCGGAGAAAATCGTCCTCGCCTACTCGGGCGGCCTCGACACCACGGTCGCGGTGAAGTGGCTCATCGAAGAACGTGGCTTCGAGGTCGTTGCGCTGACGATCGATCTCGGCAGCCAGCCGGACCTGGCGGCGATCCGTCAGCGAGCACTGGCCGCCGGGGCATCGCGCGCCTACGTGCTGGATGCCCGGCGCCCGTTCGTCGAACGCTTCTGCTGGCCGGCGTTGCGGGCCGGGGCGCTCTACCAGGGCCAGTACCCGCTGGCCACGGCCCTCGGCCGGCCGCTGATTGCCCAGTTGCTGGTCGAGGTCGCTGCGCGGGAGGGCGCCACCTGGATCGCCCACGGCTCGACCGGCAAGGGCAACGACCAGGTGCGCTTCGATGTCGCGGTTGGCGCCCTGGCTCCACAGCTCAAGGTGCTGGCGCCGCTTCGGGACGGCATGGCGATGACGCGTGAGCAGGAGATCGCCTACGCCCGCGCTCACCAATTGCCGATTGATGTCAAGCCCGAGTCGCCGTACAGTGTGGATGAGAACCTTTGGGGGCGATCCATCGAGGCCGGGGTTCTGGAAGATGCTCTCCTCATACCCCCCGAGGACGCATTCCGATGGACCTCGTCGGTGGACAACGCCCCCGCCAGCCCCGCCCTGCTCGCACTGGACTTCGACAAGGGCGTCCCAACCGCGCTCTCATGGGATGAATTCCCCTCCCCCTCCGGTGTAGGCGCTGCCCTGGTCGCCGAGCTGAATCGGATCGGCGGCCTTCACGGGGTTGGCCGAATCGACATGATCGAGGATCGCTTCGTCGGCATCAAATCACGCGAGGTCTACGAAGCACCGGCGGCGGTCATCCTGCATGCGGCGCACCGAGCCCTCGAGGATCTGGTGCTCGACGGCGAGGCGGCGCGGTTCAAGACCTCGGTTGCCCAGGAATACGCGCGACTCGTGTACCAGGGCAAATGGTTCACCAGTCACCGTCGAGACCTCGACGCCTACGTCCTGAGCACCCAGCAGGCTGTGACTGGTACCGTGCGCGTCAAGCTGCACAAAGGGAGTGCCCAGGTGGTCGGACGGTCTTCCGTCTACTCCCTCTACCGGCCGAAGTTGGCAACCTATTCAGCTGGCGACCAATTCGACCACCAGGCGGCGGTCGGGTTCATCAAGTTGGTCGGCCTGCCGGTTCGGACCCAGGCGGAGGTGCAGGGGATTGCGGAGATCGAGCCGCTACTTGAGGACGATCGCCATATTGTTGAAGTCGGCCCAGGAAGCCTCGAACTCGGCCTTGCTGAACCAGTACTGCGAGCCGCTGTGCCAGGGGTCGTTGACGCGGACTTGCGTCGGTGACACGCCGCTGAGCGTGACAACGTGTTCGATCAGCGAGTAGCGGATCTTTATCTTCTCGTCAAACGTCGTCCAGTATCCGACGTAGGGGTGAGCCCAGCCGGTCTCGGTCCAGGCCATGACCGGATGGCCCGCCGCCAGCTCGGCGTAAATCCTCGCTGGTGTCCAGCCATTTTCAGCACCTTCACCACCGATCGCATTGGGCGCGCCGTGGGATTGTGCGACAGCAACGAGTGGCGGATAGTAGATGCCGTAGCCGGTTGGGATGAGGTCGGCGCCGTCAATGTTGCCGACGAAGTTTTTGTACGGGTTTCCCCACTGCAAGACCGCCTTGTGACCGCTGACAGTACCCATCACTGGTTGGCGGGTGTCAGGCGGAGGCTGCATGGCGATCAGCTCGTTCTGCGTGTAGGTGTGCCCTAGCGCGGAAAGCGCCATCTGAAGCGCGGCGGTCTCGCAGTCCAGGTTGCGCAGCTGCTTATACACCGGAACATTGAACGTCACAATCCCCGTTGGGGTGACCGTCGGCGTGGGCGTCGCCGTTGGCGTTGGGCTTGGGGTGGGCGCCGGATTCTCAATCACGAACAAGGGAGAGGGCGTCGGGCGCGCCGCTGCGATCGTAAACCTCGGCGAGGCAAATACGGCGATGGTGCCCGCGACCAGCAACACGATGGTGAGCACGAAAAGGATGGCCGTTCTCATTGTTCTTTCAGGATCGTGTCACGTGCCGATCGCCGGGCGACACAGGGACGTAGTCCCGCGCTCCAGTCTGGGGATTGTACCTGACCTTCATCAGCTGGCCTGTCGTCGGATCGACGGAGCACTCGGCTGTTTCTTGCCATGGACCGTCTGGACTGATCGCCGGCCGGTACCGGCCCCGTTCGAAGAGCAGCGCAGCGATGACCACGGCCCCGTTTACGAACAGGTACACGACCAGCCCGGTGATGATGCCCGCGACCGCCAGCAGGATGGCGCCGATGACCGCCAGCACGCCGTACGCCAGGATCGCCTTGCGCAGCATTCGATCAGATCTTGATCGGTTCCACCACGGCCGCGGTGCCGTAGGCGACAATCTCGGGCCGGGGCGTCGCCCCACGCGAGTGGCGCGGTACGTGCCATACGAGCGTTTGAGACGTCTCTGTGTGGTCACATTGCGTTCGCAACCATGCGATCGACAGCATGGCGGCGGGCGTCTTCCAGGAGCTCGGTGTATTCGGTGATCTCGCCGCCTCCGAGGGAACGAAGCCCGGCCATGATATTGCCACCGAGCCCACGGCTGCGTACCACCAGGCCGAAGACCTGGCCCTTCATCTCCACGATTCGATGCCCCGTGACCTCTTCAGTGGTAACGACGATCATTTTTGCCCTCCTGAATTGACGGCTAGAGCCATCCTTGTTCTTCCGCCACCCGGGCGGCATCAGCGCGATTGCTGACCTCCAGTTTCTGAATCGCCGACGACAGGTAGTTGCGCACGGTTCCCTCAGACAGGAAGAGGGCCTTCGCGATCTCCGCGATCCCCGAGCCGGCGCGGCTCGCAAGTAGCACCTCCCGCTCACGTTCGGTCAGCGGACTGATGCCGGCGCTGAGTGTGGCCGCGGCCAATCCCGGATCGACGACCCGCTCGCCGGCCATCGTCCGTCGGATCGCCAGCGCCAGCTCGTGGGCCGGGGCGTCTTTCAGCATGAAGCCGGATGCGCCACTCTCCATGGCACGGCGGAGAAATCCCGGCCGGCCAAAGGTGGTGAGGATGAGCGTCTTGCAAGAGGGCAGCTCCTTGTGGAGCTGGCCTGCCGCGGTGATCCCGTCGCCGCCTGGCATCTCGATATCGAGCAGGGCCACGTCCGGTTTTGTTCGCGATGCCAGCGGAAGTACCTGGTCGGCGCGGTCGGTCTCCGCCACGATCTCAATATCACCTTCCATGGCGAGCAACGCTTTAAGCGCGCCCCTGACCATGCCCTGGTCCTCCGCGATCAGGACTCGAATCACGCGCTCACGGTGTCGACCGGCGCAAGCGCCTCGCGCAAGGGTAGCGTCACCCGGAGGCGAAATCCCTCGTGCGGCAGCGCCTCCGCCGTCACCGTTCCGCCGCGCTCTCGGACGCGCTCGCACCGGGCGTTCCGCCGCGGCCGTCGTCGATCACTTCGACCGTTGCCTTTCCGTCCTTATTGATGATCCGCACCGAGCAACGCTTTGCCTGGCTATGGCGCATGACATTCGTCACCCCTTCCCGCACGGTCCAGGCCATCACGGCCTCCACCGCCGGCGGCAGCGGGACGTAGTCCTGGTCGACGTGATATTCGATGCCGGCCGCGGTCAGCGCCTCATGAGCGCCCGCAAGTTCCGCGGCCAGGGTGGGCTGGCGATAGCCGGTGACCGCCTCGCGGACTTCACGAAGCGCGTCGCGCGCCACTTTCTCGATGTCCTCGATCTCGTGGGCTGCCAGCCCGGGCGTGTTCTTGATCAACCGCCCCGCCAACTCGCTCTTCAGAGCAATGACGGAGAGGCTGTGGCCGAGCAGATCGTGCAAATCACGCGCAAACCGGAGACGCTCCTCCCCTACCGCCAGCCGGGCGATCTGTTCGCGCGCCTGGCTCAGCTGTTGGTTGGCTTCGACCAGCAAGCGGCCGGCCACGGCGGCGATGC
>VBHO01000031.1 GCA_005882045.1 Chloroflexota bacterium
TGCTGGCACCCCGACGTCCGCTGGAGCGTGCCCTGCTGTCCGTGATTCAGCAGACGTACCTGGCCGGTGCCAGCACGCGCACCGTTGATGCCCTGGCCGAGACGGTCGGCGTTCCCGGCACCAATCCGGCGGTGGTCGATGCCGAGGCGAGTGACTGGGACCGTCGCGTCGACGCGTTTCGGCATCGCCGGCTCCGTGACGTCTATCCGTACCTTCTCCTGTTCGAGCGCGCGGCGCTGGTCCGCGAGGCCGGTGAAGCCCAGCCTGCCACTATGGTCGTCGCAGTGGCCGTCACCGAGTCCGGGAATCGCGAGGTGGTCTCGCTCACCATCCGTTCGGCCGGCACCGTCACCATGTTTTGGGAAACATTCCTGCATGACCTGAAAGACCGCGGGCTCGACCGCCTGGAAGTGGTGACGTCGGACCAGCTGCCCGGCCTGCTCCCAGCCCTCAACGCCGTCTATCCGGGCGCGCGCTGGCAGCGTTGCCGGGAAAGCTTCATCACCGAGGCGCTCGCGACCGTGCCGCCGGAGGGTCGAGCCGCGGTGGAAGCCAGCCTTCGCGGCGCGTTCGCCGAACCGGACGCCCAGGGTGCGGTGGCGGCGTTCGCCGGCGTGCGGGCGCGCTTCGAGTTCGCCTTCCCGGAGTTGGTGGCCGCGCTCGAGGCCCCCGCCGGCGCGCTACTCACCTTTTACCAGCTGCCTCGGAGGGATCGCCGCCTGGTCGCATCCCTCAATGCCCTCGCCTCGTTGCAGCGTGAGCTCCGGCAATCGTGCCAGGTGGTGGCGATCTTCCCGCACCAGCAGGCCTTGTTGCGCCTGGCCGGCACGCTCCTGCAGGAACGGTCGGACGAGTGGGTCGCCTATCCGCAGCGCCTGCGGCGCCGCCCTAAGGGAGGGGCGGTAGCGTGGGCAGGCTCGGCGTCGGGAGCGGCGTGGGCGTCGAAGTTGGCAGCGTAGGAATCACCACCGGAAGGCTCGGCGTGGGCACCGGCAAGGTGGGGAGCGGCGTCCCCGACCCGGTGGGTGTCGGCGAGGTGCCGGAACCGCTGGGGCTCGGGCCCGCCGACGGTGTCGCCCCAGGCCGAGGGGACCTGGAGCTGACCTGATCGCGGGATGCGTCACCGGTAATGTCGGGTGACAGCGGGGTGAGCGCCTGCGGGCTCTCGGCGCGATAATCGGCGACCTGCGGCCCATGCAGGTTCGTCGTCAACCGGCGAAGGTCCGGCGACCAGGCGCCCACGATTGCGGCGACCCAGAAGAGCAGCAGCACCGCCGTCCCGACCACCATCCATTGCGCCCAGCGGAGCGTGCGACTCATGCGGCGTCATCCAACCGGATGTCCGAGGCATGCGGCGCCGGCTTCTTGCCCATTTCTTCCAGGCGCGCGAAGATCGAGGCCTTCCGCGCCATGAACGCCGCCACCACGGCAGGATCGAACTGACGACCGGCTTCGGATTCGAGGGCGCGCGCGGCGAACTCGAAGGAAAAGCTCTTTCGATACGGTCGGTCGGACGTCATCGCATCGAAGGCGTCGGCCACCGTGACGATTCGCGCCAGCTGCGAGATCGAAGTGCCCTTCAACTTGTCGGGATAGCCGTCCCCATCCCATCGCTCGTGGTGATGCCGGATAGAGTCGAGGCTCGGTCGAAGAAAGGGAACGTCCTTCAACATGTCGTAGCCGATGACCGGATGCCGTCGGATGGCGGCCCACTCCTCGTCGTTGAGCGGTCCCTTCTTGCCCAAGATTGTGTCGGCGATGCCGATCTTGCCGATGTCATGCAAGAGGCCGGCCCGGCGCAGCACCACGAGGTCGACCGCCGATAGTCCCATACCCTCAGCGAGCTCATGACTCACGGCAGCCACCCGGGCGGAGTGCTCAAAGGTGTACGGGTCGCGGGCATCGATGACGCGAGCCAGGGCCTCGAGGTTGCGGAAGTACGCCTCTTCGCGCGCCCGAATCTGAGTTTCCAGGGTCGCCGTCATCGCGTTGAAGCTTTGCGCCAGGTACCCGATCTCGTCCGATGACTCGACCTGGACGCGATGGCTATAGTCGCCAGCCGAGACGGTCGCCATCGATGCCACCAGGTGATCGATCGGCCGGGTGATCCGGTCCGCCAGGGCGAGCCCGATCAGGATGGTGCCGAGCGCGATCGCCCCAAACAGCGCCACCAGGACGAGCCGGATGGCCGTGAGCGAGCTGCTCAGATCGGCCGCGGTCACGGCGACCCCGAAATAGCCGAGCTTGTTTCCGCGCATCGTCCAGTCGCTGACGAGCAGGCGGTAGGGATGACTCTGCCATTCCGTGGCAAACCGCACCGGCGTCTCGGGCGTCACCTTCAGCCTGACGTCGGGGGAGAGCGGTGGGTTGACGCTCAATGAGCTGGCAAGGACCGTGCCCGACGGGTCGAAGAACGCCACCGCGTTCGAGCTCGAGCCGGGAATGGTCTGCACGATCTCGGGGAGGGACTCGCCCACCAGGACCGCGCCGACCACGGTGGGCGTCTCGGTTTCGGTCCAGATCGGTGCCACCCAGAAGAGCATTGGCGGCGTCTCATTCGAAAGGAAAAGGTATTTGTCGCCCAGCGAGTCGAGGTCTCCGGCCAGCGCATGCTGGACGGCCGCCTGCCCCGTATAGCTCGCGCCGTCGGCAAAAGCCTCGATGGTGGCGCCGACGCGGCGGAGCGCGACCAGCTCGCGGCCGCCGCTGTTGAGGACGCGGAGGACCAGGTGTTCGGGCTGCGCGTTGCCGACGATCGGACCGAGGAGTCGTCCGGCCGTCGCGCTATCGCCGCGCGTCGCGGCGGTGGCGATCCCCGCGGTGTCGGCCGCGGCCCGGAGCTGCTGCAACCGGTCGTTCTCCAGCACCGCCAGCCGATCGTTGGTGCGCAGCGAGTTCTGGACCAGGCTGTTGTCGGCCGCTCCGTCGACGGAGCCACTCACCTGGGCGCTGAGGACGGCAATGCCAACCACGCCCACGAAGAGGACGAGCACGACGAAGGGCAGAACGATACGCCGCCGGAGTGACGGGTGGCTGAGCATGGGTCTTTTTGCCTGCTTTTTTGCGCGCCTTCGTAGCAAATAACGTCCCGGATTTCGGGTCCTTGCTTAGGTATATCCGCCTATTCCGACCAGGGCGCAGTGCATTTGCAGGAGCTGATAACGGTGCGTAGGGGGCGCGATCGCCACTGCTGGGCTCGTTAGTGTCGAGGCATCCCCTCGTGGAGGTGTTTTCGATGGACAAACTCATAGCACTGGCGTTGACGGTGCTGGCGAGCGTCCCGGTGATCGGCCTGGCGGCGCTGCAGGCGACCGCTCCAGTGTTCGCCGATACGCCGGGCGTCTCGCCGACTTGCTTCCCGCAATCGGCGAACCCGCATCCGACCGACCCGGCGGGTCAGACCACGAACACGTTGTTCTGTACGTCGACGAACTCGAATGGCTCGGGGGCTGCTGGCAGCGGATCAACCGGATCTGGATCCGGTTCGACTGGCGCCAGGAGTGGCGGGGGCACAAACGCCGGCAGTGGCACGACTGGTGGCCAGACCTCGCTGGCAGGCTCGACCGGTTCGGGAACCGCGGGATCGACTCCAGACGAGAGCGTGCGCTTCAACTGGGCGTCTGACCGCAATGGCGCACCGTCCGCAACCGGAAAGCCGGCGACCGCAAAGAACACCGGCCTCTTTGGCAGCCTGGTTTCGTTCTTCAGCACGGTGGGCGGCATCGTGACGCTGTTCGGGCTGCTCCTACTGTTGCTCCTGATCCTCGCCGCCGTCGCGGTCATGGGCTGGCTCCGTCCGAGCCAGGGCAAGAACTGGTCGTCGCGCTTCTCGCGTCTGACGTTCAGGGCGTAGTCGTCGCTGCGCGGAGTCGCCGGTCAGTGCTGGTCGCGCTGACCGGCGAAGGCATCATGAATGACGCTGCCGAGCAGCGCCAGGCCGATCCCGGCCCCGATGCCCGCCAACAGGTAGGCCAGCCATTCGCCGGCCAACCGCATATGGAGATAGAGGCCAGCGAGCAGCAACACCAGGGCGAGCAGCAGCCAGCTCAGCCGGTCCATCGCCCCTTAGCTGCCTCGAGCGAGCTCAGCCGCCAGCGGCACCGCCGCCGCCGAATCCACCAAATCCGCCGGACCCGGCCGGGACGATGTTGATGCTGTTGGCCTTGATGCTGCCATCAGCCTGCCGCGTCCCGGTGACGGTGATCGTCTCGCTTTCCTGAAGGTCGGATGCCTGGCCGACGACGGTCTTGCGAACGATCACGCTCTGGTCGAAGGTGACCTTGACGTCGGTGTTGCAGCGGGTGTCATGGATCGTGAGGCTGTTGGCGGTCAGGTTGGCGATGGTGCCGGTTGCGCCACGCCGGGCGGCCCCTCCGGATGCGCTGGGGGCTGGGGTTGCGCCCGGGCTGGGACAGGCAGCCGCCACTCCGCGGCCCCCGGCGAAACCGTTCGCCGCCGTCCGTGCGCCGGTCGCGGCGCCGGCGGCGCTGGCGGTGGCACCGCCACCACCGACCTTGTAGCCACCGTAGAAGCCGCCGAGTAAGCCGACGATGACGACGAGCGCGGCGATGGGAAGCTTGATCATTGCATGACCTCCTAGGGGTTCACTCGTAGCGCAGCGCTTCGATTGGGCGGAGCCGGGCCGCCCGGTTGGCGGGATAGAGACCGAAGAAGAGACCGATACCGACGGAGATGCCGAATGCCATGAAGACGGACGGCGTCGAGATGACGGGTGTCGGCAACGCGGAAACCGCGATCGGAAGGAGCCGCGCCAGGCCAAAGCCGACCAGGATTCCCAGCGCCCCACCGAGGCCCGACAGGAACATCGACTCGATCAGGAACTGCAGCAGGATGTCCTGACGCCGGGCGCCGATCGCCTTCCGGATGCCGATCTCGCGGGTCCGTTCGGTGACGGTGACCAGCATGATGTTCATGATTCCAATGCCGCCGACGACGAGCGAGATGCCCGCGATCGCCCCCAGCATCAGGGTGAGCACGCCGGTCGTCTGCGAGGCGCTCGCCAGCACGTCCTGCTGGCTTAGGATCTGGAAGTCAGCTTGTGCCGGATCCGAGATGTGATGCCGGTCCAGCAAGACCTGGGTGACCTCGGTGGTGGCGGCGGTCGTCGCCTCCGCGCTGGTCGCCTCGACGTAGATCTGCTGAACATTCCGTCCGCGCCCGCCCAGCAGGTAGCTCCAGGCTGACGTGATCGGCACGACCACCACGTCGTCCTGGTTGTTGAAGCCACCGGAGGAACCCTTGGGCGCGAAGACGCCGATGACGCGGAAGTTCTGCCGGTTGATTTTCATCACCTGGCCGATCGGATCGGCGCCACCGAAGAGGTTGGTGGCGACCGTGGGGCCGATGACGGCCACCTTGCTCGAGGCGTCCACCTCACCTGAGGTGAAGAACTGGCCGCTCGCCAGCTGGTAATTCCGCACCGAGGGAAAGTCCTGCGTGGTGCCGGTCAGGCTGCTATTCCAGTTCTGATTGCCGTAGGTCAGCTGCGCCCGTCCGCCGGCGCTGGGGATGGCGGTCACCACGTCCGGTGACGACTGCCGGTTGGCGATCGCTTTCACGTCTTCGAGCGTCAGACTCGATCCCGTACCGAATCCCTGCTGGACACCGCCCGCACTTCTCGCGTTCGACGGAAAAACCGTGAGCAGGTTGGAGCCCAACGATTGGATCTGCTGTTGGACCGCGACCGACGCGCCGTTGCCGACGCCGACCAGCAGGATGACGGCCGACACGCCGATCAGGATGCCAAGCATGGTCAGGGCCGACCGCAATCGGTTCGACAGCAGCCCGTTGACCGCCAGGCGCAGCCCCTCGAGGATGCTCATCGTGCCATCTCGGTGGCGACGGCCGGGCGCTCATCGCTGACGACCACGCCGTCGCGCACCCGCACCACGCGCTGGGCAAAAGCCGCGATCTCAGCTTCGTGCGTGATCAGGACGATGGTGCGACCCTGCTGGTTGAGATCGCGCAGCAACTTCATGATCTCGATACTCGATTCGCTGTCGAGGTTCCCGGTCGGTTCATCGGCCAACAGGATGGCCGGATCGGTCACCAGTGCTCGGGCCACGGCGACGCGCTGCTGCTGCCCGCCCGAGAGCTCGTTCGGGAGATGGCCGGCGCGTTCCAGCAGCCCGACGGATTCGAGCGCGGCCATCGCCCGCTCTCTCCGCTGCTGGTTGTCGCCCGCATAGATCAGGGGCATCTCGACGTTGTGCACCGCGCTGGCGCGCGGAATCAGGTTGTACGACTGGAAGACGAAGCCGATCTTCCGATTGCGAATCCAGGCCAGCTGGTCATCGGTCAATGCCGATACGTCGTAGCCATCGAGGATGTAGCGGCCCGAGGTTGGCTGGTCGAGGCAGCCGATCAGGTTCATCAGCGTGCTCTTGCCCGAACCCGAGGGACCCATGATGGCGACGAACTCGCCCTCCGGGATGTGAAGCGAAATGCCTTTGAGAGCGGCGACCTCCACCTCGCCGGTGTGGTAGATCTTGGTTATCCCCTCGAGGGTGATCACCCTCCGCCGCCCCGAATGACGCCTCCTCCGCCAAAGCCGCCGCCGCCCCGGACGAGGTTGCTGCCGTTGCCAGTCCCGGTGGTCGTGCGGAGCGCCGGCAGCACGACGGTGTCACCGTCGTTGAGTCCGGCCTTGATTTCGGTGTAGGTGTCGCCGACGACCCCGGTGATTACCTCGGTCGGCACCTGCTGGCCCTTCGAGAGGACGGTGACCATGGTCGTTCCACCGGTGGTCCGCACCGCGGCATTGGGGACGCGCACCGCATTGTCCGCCTGGGCGACGGTGACCGAGGCGTTCGCGGTCATGCCCTCACGGAGCCGTGGGTCCGTGCGGTTGAGGACGAAGCTGACGTAGTAGTCGACGACGTTGGAGACCACGGTCGCACTCGGACTGATGCTCAGCACATGTCCCGAGATCGTGAGGTTGGGGATGGCGTCGAAGGTGAATGCGGTGGTTTGATTGGCAGCCAGCCGCGCGGCATCGGTCTCAGCGAAGGGCATCACCGCGACGAAACTGCTGGTGTCGTCGATCACCATGAAGCCCGACGAGGCGCCGCCCGTCCCTCCTGAGGAGGGCTGCGGGGCGAGGGATCCCGGTGATTGCGCCGTCCCGCCGCCGGCCGTCTCGCCCGGGACGCCGTTGATGCTGATCACCACGCCGGATGTGGGGGCGGTGAGGGTGGTCTGGTTCAGTGCGACCTGGGCCGCCGACACCTGGGCCTGCGCGGAGGCGACCTGCGCCTGGCCCGACGCCAGCGCGTTTGGTTTGACCTGCGTTTGCACCGCCAGGTTGTCCCGTGCGGACGTGATCTGCTGCGCGGCCGAATTGATGCGGGATTGGCCACTGATCGCATCCGCGTTTTGCTTGGTCTTGTCGTTGGCCAGCTGGGCCTGTTCCTGGCTGCACTGCGCGCCGCTCGGGCAGTCGGCGTTCACCTTGGCCTGGTCGCTGGCAACCGTCGCGGCATCGGCCTGGTTGGTGGCATTCACGGACGCCACGGTGTCGTTGTAACTCTGTTGCGCGTTGCTGACTTGATGCTGCAGCTGTGCGACCTGCGCACTCGTCAGCGGCGATTGCGTCGTCTGAAGATTCGCCTGGGCGGACGCCAGTGATGCCTGTGCCTGCGCCAGCGCGGCCTGCTGCGTCGTCGAGTCGATCCGCGCCAGCACCTGGCCGGTCGTTACCTTGTCGCCGACCTTGACGTCGACTTCGGTCAGGACGCCGGTTTGCTTGAAGCTCACGTTCATCCGGCCGGCCGGCAGCAGGGAGCCGGTGCCACTGACGACCGACGTGACAGTGCCCCGTTCCGCCGTCGCGGTGCGAATCGCCACCGCCGCCGGCTGGGCGAAGACCGTGTCGCGGGCGATCAGCCCGACCAGCAAAACGGCGACCAGGCCGAGGCCGATCAGCCAGGCGCGGGTTCCGGAAAGCCAGGCGCTCCGGCGAAATTGCGGGAGCGGCTTGAGCGTCGGCGCCTGCCGCATCACATCGCCCCCGACGGAGTCATTTGAATCATGGCGTCCTTTTAAGGCGTCGCCGACGGTCGGGCCTGGAAGGCGCCGAGGGTCACTCCTACTGAAATGTGCTGGCCATTGCGGATTACCGACAGCGTGACGCGATCGCCGACTTTCTTGGTGTCGAGGTACTGGGTGAGCTGATCGACGGTGGCGATCGTGTGGCCGTCGATGGCGGTGATGATGTCGTCGCTGGCATCCGCCTGACCGGTGCCATGGAGACCCGCGGCGGCGGCCGGCCCGCCGGCGGCGGCGTCGATGACCAGCACGCCGGAGGTTTGGCTGATGCCGAGCTGGCTCGCGGTCGATGCGGTGAGCGTCTGTGCCGTGATGCCGAGCGCGGGATGCTGAATCGCGATGCCCTTTTCGAGCGATGGCAGCAGGCTTACCGCGCGGTTGATCGGAATCGCGAAGCCGACGCCGACGTTGCCTTCGACCGGGCTCTGGATCGAGTCATTGATGCCGATCAGCTGGCCTTTGCCGTCGAGCAGCGCGCCACCGGAGTTTCCGGGGTTAATCGGCGCATCGGTCTGGATCATCCCGGTCAGCGCGCGGCCGTTGGGTGCGGTACTCGAGCGGTTCAGGCCGGAGATGACGCCGGCGGTGAACGTGCCCTGCAGCCCGAAGGGCGATCCGATGGCGAGCGCCGTGTCACCCACCTGGAGGGTGTCGGAGTTGCCGGTCGCTACTGGATGCAGCTGGTCAGAGGCCGAGACCTGGACCACGGCGAGATCCGCACTCTGGTCGACCCCCTTGACCTGGGCGGTCGCATTATGCCCGTCGCTGAAGGTCACCTGGACTTGCGAGGAGCTGCCCACGACGTGGGCATTAGTGAGGATGTCGCCCTGCTTGTCGACCACGATGCCGGAACCTTCGGCTTGCGAGAAGGAGCGGGCGCCATTGCCCGAGACCGAGGTGGTGATGGTGACGACGCCGTCCTTCACCTGCTGATAGATGGCAGCGAAGGACCCTGGCGAGGGGGCCGGTGCGGCCACGCCCGCCGCGACCGTTGCGTTACTCGCCGTGGTGTTGTTTGCGGTGTGGCGGTTACTCGCGAGGAGCGCGCCGACCGCGCCCCCACCGATGCTGCCGACGACCAGCCCGGCGGCGAGCATGGCCGCTGCCATGCTGCGCGCCGGACGGTGGGGAAAGGGGGGAACGGGCTGAACGGGCCCAGCAGGTTCCGGGGCGATCGGGGTCTCGATGAAGTCCGGAGTGAACGGATCCCGCATGGTCGACGCTTATGCTGCGCCGGAGCGATGAGCCGCCTATGAAAGCTGACTAAGACTTCGCTAAGACTTTCGCTTCGACCGGGAGTTCGACCGTAAAAGCCGCCCCGCCCCGTGGGTTGTTCGCAGCCGTGACCTGGCCGCCGTGTTCTTTGGCGATCCAGCGCGCAATCGCCAGACCGAGGCCGGTCCCTTCGCCGGAGCGCGCGGCATCCGATTGATAGAAGCGCTCGAACACACGCTCCAGATCTTCCTGGGGGATCCCCGGCCCGTCGTCGGCGACCACGAGCCGCGCCGCCCGCTGACCGTTCTCCAGCCGCAGTTGGATCCGCCCGCCGTCATGGGTGTGCTTGAAGGCGTTGTCGATCAGGATCCAGAGCAGTTGCTTGATGGCGTCGGCGTTGCCGTACACCGGTGCCGGCACGCCGTCGAGCAAGTCGATGCGTCGTGAGGGCTGCAGGGTCTGGGCCTGCCGCGAGACCTCCTGGATGATGGGGAGCAGGTCGATGGGCGCCTTTTCGAGGTGATAGCCGGCATCGGCTCGAGCCAGCGTCAGCAAGTCCTGCACCATCCGGCTCATGCGCTCGCTTTCGCCCGCAATGTCATTCAACGCGGCGACGCGGTCGTCCGACGTGATGTCATCCCGTTTCAACAACAGGCCGATATTTCCGCGAATCGTCGTTAGCGGCGTGCGTAGTTCGTGAGAGGCGTCCGCCACGAAGCGTCGCTGTGCAACCAGCGCCGATTGCAATCGGTGGTACGCGTCCTCGAGCTGACGCAACATCTGATTGAAGCTGCGCTGCAGCCGGCCGACTTCATCATCTGGTTCGCTCTCGGGCAGACGGCGGCTGAGGTCCTGGGTCCGGCCGATATCCTCCGCGGTCGTCGCCATTTCGTCGAGTGGCCGCAGGGCTCGACCGGCGACCAACCAGCTGGCCGCTGCCGCACCGACCAGGCTCAGCAGTCCGCCGGCGAGCAGCAAGAGGCGAAGCCCAGCGAGTTGGCCCTCGACTCCCAGGACGCTTTGACCTACCAGGAGGTAGCCGCTCGTCCCCGGAACACTCCAGGCTCGGACGTACGCTCGGAGCGGCGGACCATCCTGGGCCTGCACGTCAATCCACTGGCCACGATCCGTCGCCGATTTCCCGACACTATCCGGCAGAATCGGGACACTGTCATTGAGGGTGCCGGTCGAGAGAGGCTGGCCCACCAGCGGTACGATTTCTACAAACGGCGCCGAGCCATTCTTGAGGTCGACCAGCGGGAACGAAGGGCCACCAAGACGGAACGGCCGGCCAGATTCGAGCAGTCGCCAGACGTAATCTCCCTGCTGCTTCAGGTTGTTGTCCTGTTGCGACACCAGGCTGCGGCTGACGATCACATACACGAGCACGCTAAAGATCAGCACCGTGAGCGCAACGACAGCCGCCCCAAAGATCGCGATGCGTGCCCGGATTGGGAGTCGATGGCGGAACTCGGTGTGATCGTCAGTCCAGCGAGCGATCCGATCCAGGAAGCGGCGTCGCGGGGCCAGAGGGGTCGCAGCCGGTGCGGGACGGTCGAGGGAGGAGCTCATTCCTCCTTCAAGATGTACCCAACCCCGCGCACGGTTTGCAGCAAGCGAGGCCGCCCGCTTTGCTCGAGCTTCTGGCGAACATAGCCCACATAGACGTCCACCACGTTGCTGCTCGCCCCGAAATCAAAGCCCCAGACGGCGTCGAGCAGCTGCTCGCGACGGAGCACCTGCCCGGGATTGCGCATGAAGTGCTGGAGCAAGTCGAATTCCTTCGCCGTCGTCGGGATCAGCTCCTCGCCGCGCCGGACCTCGCGTGTGGCCAGGTCCATCACGACATCGGCATAGCGCAGGGTCCGTCGGGCCCGCGGTGCGCGCCGGCGAAGTAGCGCCCGCACCCGGGCGAGCAGCTCCTCGTAGGCAAAAGGCTTGACCAGGTAATCGTCGGCGCCGCTGTCCAGGCCTTTGACGCGGTCGGCCGTGCCATCCTTGGCGGTCAGCAGCAGGATCGGGACATCGCCCTCCGCGCGCAGCCGCCGGGTAACCTCGAGGCCGTCGATGCCGGGCATCATGATGTCCAGAATGGCGAGGTCGGGCATGCGCTCGCGGGCGCGGGTCAGCGCGATCTGACCATCGGGCGCGACCTCGACCTGGTACCCCTCGTAGATCAAGGCGCGCCGCAGCGCGGCCGCGATCTTGGCGTCGTCATCGACGACCAGGACGTGGGGCTGCTCGGCCATGCTCGCTACCATCTAAGCACGCCCCCATGAGAATACTCTAAGAACGAAGTTCCGAGTTCCCAGGGCGTCAGTGGCCGGCGAGCATGGTCACGAACATGCTGATCGCGGCGACCGTCATGAAGGCGGTCGCCATCCCGGTGAGCGCCAGGCTGACTTTGCCACTGACGTAGCGCTTCATCACCGCGCGGTCTAAACCGAGGAGAACGATCAGCAGCAGCAGGGGTGGCGCCACGACGCCGTTGATGACCGCCGCGATGAAGAGGGCCCGGATTGGGTCGAGATGGATGAAGTTCATCGCCACCCCCGCGACCGTCGCCAGCGTGAGGATCAGATAGAAGGTTGGTCGTTGCCGCGGCTTGCTGGCCAAGCTCCCCCCGAACCCGAAGAACTCCTTGATGGCGTAGGTGGCGGAGCCGGTCAGGATGGGAATGGCTAGCAGGCCGGCGCCGATCAGCCCAACCGAGAAGACGATGAAGGCAAAGGGTCCGGCCAAGGGGGCCAGTGCAGCAGCGGCCTGGTCAGCGGTCTGCACCCCGGTCTTGCCATGCGCGTGCAGTACGGCGGCGGAGGTGAGAATGATGAAGTACATCACCAGGTTCGAAAAGGCCATCCCGATCACGACGTCCGTCCTGGCGGCGCGGAGCTCGGACAGCCTCAGCCCGCGACGGCCACGCTCTGGATTGGCGGCATCGGCCTGCGCCAACTCGTCGACCTCCGAGGATGCCTGCCAGAAGAAAAGGTAGGGGGAGATGGTGGTGCCGAGGACCGCGACCAGTGCCACGACGAAATCTTTGGAGAACTCGACATGCGGAACGACGGTCGCCCTGACCACCTCGAGCAGCGGGGGATGCGCGAAGAAGGCCGTGACGACGTAGGCGAACAGCGCCAGCGTCAACCACTTGAAAATCTTGAAGATCGTGGCGTAGGTCGCGAACACCTGCATGCCGATGATCAGCAGCGCGACCGGAACCACCAGCCAGAGCGCATGCAGGGCGCCGCGCGACAGCAGCGACCCGGCCGCGGCCACCGCACCGAGGTCGGCGCCCACGTTGAAGGTGTTGGCGGCGAGCAGCCCGAGGATCGCGATGCCGACCAGCCAGCGCGGGAATTTGCGCCGGAGGCTGGCGCCCAGCCCGACTCCGGTTTGGAGCGCGATCCGCGCGCAGAGTTCCTGGACCGCGCTCATCAGCGGGAACGTGAAGAGCGCCAGCCAGAGGAGGCCGTAACCAAACTGGCTCCCGACCTGGGAGTAGGTTCCAATACCGCTGGGGTCATCGTCGCTGGCGCCCGTGATCAGCCCCGGGCCGAGGAGGTGCAGGAAGCCGGAGATCCCCCCGCGCTTCGGCTCGGGGACGGTCGTCCCGCCGGGGGTCGGACGGTCGGCCGGCTCAGCCATCGAAGATGATACTACTGCTATCACTAAGCACGTACAGAGGCAGGTCCCGAGCATACTGGCTTCGGGCATAACCTGGCGGGCCACGGCGCGTTGTAACAACGAGCTGCAGGGTCTGGTCAGCTGACAACGTCACTGGTAGGATGAGACTGAAATGTCACAGGGAGTAATCAAGATTGCGCTGGCGATGGCATTTGCGGCGCTTTTGCCGTCGTGTTTTGGCGCCCAGGTGAATACGGCTCGTCCGGGCGGGCCGGTGGCGCTGGCCTTCAGCTTCCCTCGACCGACGCCGACCGGGACCCCCGAAGTGCAGCCGTCGCTGACGGTTGGCCAGGTGGCCGTGGCGCAGGGCGCCGTGGAGGTCCGCGGCTTCCACGAGCCGGGCGACTGGGCCCACCGCAACTATTGCGGCGCCGGCGCCACCCAGGTCCTGCTGTCGGCCTGGATGTCCGAAGTCCCCGATATCGAGACGGTGGCGAAGGCGTCGAATCTGAACCCCAACCGCGGTGAGTTCGGCGCCGATGCCACGAGGGCGATCAACCAGTATGTCAACCCGGTCGTGATCCCCGCGTTCGGGGAAGCGCGCTACAAGGCCGAGCACATCACCACGCTCGACGAGGTCAAGACGCGGATCGCGCAGGACATCGTCGACCAGCAGGCGATCATGACCTTCGGCCACGGCGTCCCGATGATGGTGCAGACCATGACCAGGACGATGCCGGGCTGGAACCACTGGAACGCGACCCACATGATCACGATCTTTGCCTTCGACTTCAGCCACAACGACCCAGCGCTCGACACCGTCAGCTATGCCGAGACGCCGTCGCCGCTGGCCGGCTACCGCGGTCCCGACTTCCAAACCATCTCGGTCGCGGCGCTCTGGGTCGCGATGCAGGCCTACCTCAAAGAGTTTCCGGCCGACCCGATGAACGTCATCAGCTAGGGACGACCGAGCCCGCTCCGCATAATGGGGCCATGGCCCAGGCCCACGACCGTCTCAGCGATGCCGTCTCGATGGAGGCGCTGGTCCGCCACCAGCTGATCCTGCTGGGTGAGGACCCCGCCCGCGAGGGGCTCCGCGACACGCCTGCGCGGGTCAAGGAGAGCCTGGAGTTCCTGACCCGTGGCTACCGCATGACGGTCGACGACGTCTTTGGCGACGCGACCTTCGCCGAGGCCTACAAGGACATGGTCGTGGTCAAAGACATCGAGATGTACTCGCTCTGCGAGCATCACCTGCTGCCCTTCTTCGGCCGGGTACACATCGGCTACGTCCCGAAGGGCCGGCTGGTCGGCTTGAGCAAGCTGCCGCGGCTAGTCGAGCTGTACAGCCGGCGCCTCCAGGTGCAGGAGCGCATGACCCGGCAGATCGCCGAATGCCTGCAGAAGTACCTGGAGCCGGTCGGCGTCGGCGTCGTCATCGAGGCCGATCACCTCTGCATGAAGATGCGGGGGGTCGAAAAGCAGAACAGTCGCGTCTTCACCAGCTGCGTGCTGGGCATCTTCCAGTCCGATCCCAAGACGCGGGCCGAGTTCATGGGCCTGATCAAGGGCGTCCCCAACCTCTAAGGCCCATGGCTGGATGCCCATGAGCGCCCAGCTCATGGTCGGGACATCGGGGTTCGCCTATTCCTCGTGGCGGGGCAGCTTCTACCCTCGGCGCCTCAAGCCGGCGGAGATGCTGGGCTTTTATGCGCAACGGCTGGGCACGGTCGAGGTGAACACCACCTTCTATCGGACGCAGCCCGACGACGTTGTCGCCGGTTGGGTCGCCTCCGTCCCGGCCGATTTCCGATTCGCCGTCAAGGCCCATCGCCGCATCACCCACAACCGGCGCATGCCCAACCTCGAGGAGGCGATTCGCGTCCTGGCGCACGAGGTGGATGGCTTCGGCGACCTCCTGGGCCCTGTGCTCTTCCAGCTGCCGCCCACGGCTCCCTTCGACGAGGGCCGGATCGAGCGGATCGCGGCGCTCCTTCCGAGCCACTGGCGGGTCGCCTTCCAGTTCCGGCACCGATCGTGGCACACGACGCAGGTCGCCGACCTGCTGGAGCGGATGGGGGCGGCCGTGGTTAACGGCGACGGTGAGGCGGTGCCGGGACCGCTAGGCCGGGGCGCGTTTATCTATCTCCGCCTTCGCCGGGA
>VBHO01000068.1:0-18089 GCA_005882045.1 Chloroflexota bacterium
CAGCGCGATCACCGAGAGCACCAGGGTGAGCGCGAGGATGGCCGGGCGGCTGATAAGTCGCGACATGCCTTCGAATACAACGTCTCACAGGTGCCGATCCCGCGCCGGGCGCTTTTCCCGGGGGGAGGCAGGGCGGGTTTTAGTTCAGGTTCCGGAAGAGCGTCGCGATGCCCTGGCCGCCGCCGATGCACATCGTGACGATGCCCCACTCGGCCTGGCGACGTTTCAGCTCGTAGGCGAGCTTGACCGTCAGGATGGCGCCGGTGGCGCCGACCGGGTGCCCGAGGGCGATGGCGCCGCCGTTGGGGTTGACTTTCTCGGGGTCGATCTCGATCTCGCGGATCACGGCAACGGCCTGCGCGGCGAAGGCCTCGTTCAGCTCCATCAGATCGATGTCGTTGATCGTCATCCCAACTTTCTTGAGCAGCTTTTGAACGGCGAAAATGGGCGCGACGCCCATGATCTCCGGGGCGATCCCGGCGACGGCGTCCGCGACCCACTCGAGCTGGGGCGTGACACCGAGCTCGTCGGCTCTGGCCTTCGTCATGACGACGACCGCCGCGCCGGCGTCGTTGATGCCCGACGAGTTGCCGGCGGTCACGCTGCCGCCCTCGCGAAAGGCGGGCTTGAGCCGCCCGAGCGACTCGACCGTCGTGTTGGACCGAGGGTGCTCGTCGGTGTCGGCGACGATCGGGTCGCCTTTCTTTTGCGGGATGGCGACCGGGACGATCTGGTCTTTGAACCGGCCCTCGGAAATGGCCGCGGCCGCCCGTCGCTGGCTCTCCGCCGCAAATTTGTCCTGGGCCTCGCGGGAGACGCCGTAGCGATCAGCGACTTTCTCAGCCGTGCATCCCATCTGGTAGCGGCCAAACGGGTCCGTAACCAGCGACAGCGTGCCGTCGATCAGCGCCGCCTCGCCGAGGCGCCAACCCACCTGGGACCGGGGCAGCAGGTATGGCTGGATCGACATGTTCTCGTTGCCCCCGGCGACGACGACCTGCGCCTCGCCGGTGCGCAATTCCTGGACCGCGCTGTTGATCGCCTGTAAGCCGGAGCCACAGAGCCGGTTGACGTTGAAGGCCGTGGTCTTCTCCGGCAGCCCAGCCTTCAGCGTTGCGAGCCGGGCATTGAAAGCATCCTCACCAACCTGGCCGACGCACCCCAGGATGACTTCGTCGACGACGTCCGGCGAGATGCCCGCGCGCTCGACGGCGGCCCGGATCGCGGTCGCCCCCAGGTCGGACGTCGGGGTGTCCTTGAAGGACCCGGCGAATTTGCCAATGGACGTTCGCACGCCCCCCGCGACGACGATCCCCTCTCCGTTCAACACGAAATTATCTTAGTCGTCGAGGCTCTACACTCCGGGGCCGGGGACGCTGGCGGAGTCATCGCCGCGCCGGGTGATTCGCTGGGCCTGCTGCTGCGCCTTCGAAATGCCGCGCTCGACCTGGGGCCGCGCCGACTCCACCACGCCCTGCGCCTGGTCGATGACCGGCTGCATCTGGCCGCGGACCTGGTCCAGCCGCTCTGATAGGTCCGAGCGCATTTCGCGTCCGGGCTTGGGCGCGTAGAGCAGCGCGACGGCGCCGCCGATGATCAATCCGTGGACCACGCCTCTGAGATATCCCATCGCTGTCCTCCCTTGGTAGCCGAGGTGTTCGGCCGGATCATCTTACCACGATGCGCCGGTTTCGTTATATTAGCGCTATAACGATCCGGTGGCTACGCCCGGGTCGGCCCCAGGGTTGGAACGGAGAGGGGTGCCGCCGCGTAGACGGTTCGGGCAACGCGCAACGTCCCCCGGACGGTCAGGTCGAGCACGGCCCGAAGGAGGACCGCGCTGACGCAGCAGAAGCTATACAAGAAGGTCTCCGGAATACGATCCCTCAGAAAAGGCACGCCCACCGCCAGGCCGGCGATCAGCACGCCGGCGGTGCACAGCGAGGCCCCCAGCTCGACACCGCGCGCCTTCAGCCAGGCAGTAACAGTCATGGAGTTATGAAAGTGTATACATCAACTGTCAGCAAAAGTCAACGCAAAACGTAAATCTCGTGTCAGTCTGGGAGCGGCACGCCGACGCCTCGAGACTCCGCCTGCTGGAGCACTACCGCGCCGGCGGCCACGTCCTCGATCGCGAGGCCCACGGCCTTGAAGAGCGTTACATCTGACGGCTGGCGCTGGCCGGTCGCGCCGGCAACCAGGTCGCGGAGCGAGCGGACGCGGCCCCAACTGAGCTGGCCCTCGCGTTCCGCCAGGATCAGGTCGCCGGCCTCGAGGCGGGCGGCGTCGACGTCATCGGCGACGAGCAGGTCGGCTCGCGCGATCGTTCGGCCGTCGACCTCCCGCCGATCCGGATAGTTCGATCCGCAGACATTCAGATGCTGCCCGGCCCGCAGCCATTCGCCGGGAAAGATTGGCTGCGCCGCCCAGGTCATCGTGGTCATGATGTCGGCGCCGTCGATGGCGTCCCGCAGGCTGGCCATCGGCCGGACGGAGATGTCTAATTCGGCGGTGAGCCGGGCGGCGAACGCTGCCCGATGACCGGCATCGCGGCTGAAGACACGGATTTCACGCAGTGAACGAACGGCAGCGACGGCAAGCACCTGGGTCAACGCCTGGCTCCCTGCGCCGATGATCGTGAAAATCGACGCCTCGGGACGAGCCATGTACTTCGTCGCGAGCCCGGAAGCCGCACCGGTTCGCATGCGACCGAGCCAATCGGCCTCCATCAGGGCGCGCGGCCGACCGTCGGATGCGTCGAAGAGCGAGACCCAGAAGCGAGCGCCGTTCGGGCCGTGGGTATAGGCCTTGAACCCGATCAAGCCGCTGGACGGGAGGGCCGCGGACATGGTCGCAAGCGTCGAACCACCTGCCACGCGTCGCCGCGGCTGGTTCGTGGCGCGCCCCGCGGCCCACTCTCGAAAGGCCGACTCGAGCGCCGTAATCGTGGCGTCCATCGTGAGCAGCGCCTTGACGTCCGGCTCGCGCAGGAAGATCGTCATGATTAATCTTGACACCACGCTGATCGATCCAGGTTTGCGGCGCCGCATCACCCGGGCGCGGGTCGGGCATCTGGCAACCTCGGACGGTCCGAGGCCCACGGTGATTCCTGTGTGCTTCGTGTTGCTTGGCGACACGCTCTACCAGGCAATCGACGCCAAGCCGAAGTCCGTCGCACCTCGTCGATTGCGTCGCGTTCGGAACATTCAGGCCAATCCCGAGGCGGCGCTACTGGTCGATCACTACCTCGAAAATTGGCGCCGACTGTGGTGGGTCCTGCTCCATGGACGCGCGCGACTGGTCGAGGATGGCGCTGAGCAGCAGCGCGCGATCGCCGCGCTTCGGCGAAAGTACTTGCAGTATCGGACGACCACGCCGCTTGCCGCGGACGCGCTGGTTATTGCGCTGGACGTACGGCGGCTACGGCACTGGCAAGCCAGCCATCCCGTTCGCCGCGGCGAGGCGCGACGTCGGCCGGCATGAACGTCCGGATTGAGAGGATGCCACTCGACGGATCGCCATAGCGATCGTTAAATCGCACGCTGTCGGCGAACCAGGGGTCGTTGATCACGAAGTCAGTGTCTGACCCGTAGCCGGTCAGCAGCACGAAGTGCTGGTCGCCGCCCAGCTGGACTTCGGCCACCACGGGGCGTCCGGCGTCGAGCTCGTGCTGGATCAGTCCCAGGTCCGGGCCGAACCACCCGGAAAAGGCGACTCGTCCGCTGGTGTAGGTCGTGACCGCGGCCCAGATCAGTTCATCGTCGAAGGCGTAGCCGCCATTGCCCGTCAGCCAGGTATTGAAGCCTCCCGGGTCGGTGTCGATCCCGTAGTGGCCCAGCATCATGGTGACGGCCGTGATGGCACAGCCCGCCGAGCCGACCGTCTCTGTCGTCGAGCTGCCCAGGGGTGCGGACGCCCAGGCGCCGTCCTGCTGGCTCATCGCTGGAATCGTTATCGAGTTATCCGCGGCGGCGACGACGGGTGCGCCCAACAGGGCGCTGAGGGCGATCGCGCCGGCCAGCGTCGCGGCGCGCAGACGGGGAGTCAGATTGGGGAATCTCACAGACAGGAAACCTCGGATGGACGGCCAGACAAGCGCGGCCCATCTTGCGGCCTCGCTGAGGCGCAAACAAACGCCCAGCCTGACGCGACGTCGCCGGGCTGGTCAGGTCCCAAATGTGTCAGCCACCCCCCCGCGGAAAAGCGGGCCGGACATGGCTGCCTGAACGAGCTTGTTACGGCTTCTGGACGCTCAGTCCCAACCGGTATTCAGGTCTCGTAAAGAACTAAATAAGAACGGCGCGCGAACCACCCAGCGGCTGTGGGAGGTTTTCAGCCGCGGGAGGCTAGGCAGCCTGCGTCTTGGGGGCAGCGCGGCGGGCTTTGGCGCGCTCGATGCGCTTCTCTTTGGCGGCGCGACCGCGCCGAACGTGCGCCTTCATCTCGGATACAACCCGATGGGAGCCCAGCACTTGCAGTGCTTGCGACGCAAGGATCAATTCGCGGCCCGATGGCGATTGGAATGTAGCCGGCGTGCAATTGAGTTGCCATTGTTAAGATGGGGTGGCGCACATGAGTGACCCGCGGCCAATCGGCGTCTTTGACTCAGGCGTCGGCGGGCTCACCGTTCTACGAGAGCTACAGCGCCAGCTTCCGTCTGAATCCACCATCTACTTCGCGGATCTTGGGCATTTCCCCTACGGGCCCCGCTATCAGGCGCAGGTGCGTCATTTTGCCCTGAACATCATCCGGTTCCTCGAGAAGCTCGACGTCAAGATGGTGGTCATCGCCTGCAATACGGCGACGGCGGCCGCCCTCAACGCCGCTCGCGAAGTCTTCGACATCCCGATCATCGGCGTAATCACGCCCGGAGCCGAAGCGGCCGTGGCCGCGACGAGAAATAAGCGCGTGGGCGTGATCTCGACGGAAGGGACGATGCAGAGCCAGGAGTACCTGCATGCCATCCGCGAGGCGAATCCCACGATCGGCGTCCTGCCGAAAGCCGCGCCCCAGCTCGTCGACCTCGTCGAAAGCGGTAAGGCGAATGCGCCAGAAACCGAGGCCGTTCTGCGCGAGGCCCTCCAGGACATCCTGGACTATCGAGCCGATACGCTCATCCTTGGTTGTACTCACTATCCGTTGCTTCGGCCGCTCATCACGAAAATTGCCGGCGACAACATGACCGTTGTCGACTCGGCCGAGACCACCGCCGCTCGCGTCAAACGCGTCCTCGCCAAGAACGGCCTCGAGTCGGCTGAAAACGAAACCGCCCGTCACCGGATCTACGTCACCGGATCGCCGGAGCGGTTCACCGAAACCGCACGCCACTTGTTCGGGCAGGACCTGCCGCCGATTACGACCGTCCGCCTGGAGCTCGTCGAAGAACTCAGCGGCCGGGAGGGGGCGGCGTGAGTGCCACCATGACGGGCACGGACTTCATCGTCCCCATCCGAGCCGAGCTAGAGGACTTCGAGCAGCGCTTGCACGCGACCGTACGCGCGGATCTCGGACCGGTTGCCGAGGCGATGGAGCAGATCCTCGATGCAGGTGGCAAACGGTTGCGGCCAGCTCTCGTGTTTCTCTCCGCAGGTCTGGGCCCCGCCAAGCGCATCGACGACATTTACCGGGCCGCGATGGCGATCGAGTTTATTCACAATGCGACGCTGATCCACGACGACCTGATCGATGGCGCGCCAACTCGCCGCGGACTACGCACCATCCACGAAACGCTGGGACCGAATCCGGCGATCATCATCGGGGACTACTACTTTGCCAAGGGTGCGAACCTGATGTCGCAGATCGGCAACCCGGACATCGACGCCGTGCTCTCGCAGACCGTGATGACGATCTGCTTCGGCGAGATGCTGCAGCTCACCAGCCAGCGCCGCTACGACCAATCGCTGGACGAGTACTACGCGAAGATCGAGCGCAAGACGGCCGTGCTGCTGGCCGCCTCGACCTTCTGCGGCGCGGTGCTGGGCGGCCTCGAGGACCAGCAGGTCGAGGCGATCCGGCGTTTTGGCCGGCTGCTGGGGATGTCGTTTCAGATCGCTGACGATGTGCTCGATTACCTGGCCACCGAAGAAGAGGTCGGTAAGCCGGTCGGCAATGACCTGAAGCAGGGCACGGTCACGCTGCCGCTGATGCTCGCCCGTCAGGCCAACAACGGCAGGCTCGATGCCGTACTCGCTAAACCGGTCCTGGACGACGCCGATTATGCCGAGGTGGTGCGGCTCGTTCGCGGCTCGAGTGGCATCGACGAGTCGTACGCGTACGCGAAAACCTTCGGCGACAAGGCGCGCGCGGAGCTCCGAGCCTTCCCGCCGTCCGCCTACCGCGACGCGCTCGAGTCGCTCACCTACTACGTCGTCGGGCGCCGCAGCTGAGCTGAGCCGGGCGCCCAATCTCGTGTGCTAGGTTGGCCTGAAGTGAGGTTTCGTTTGGCGACGCGAGGCAGCACGCTCGCCAAGATCCAGGCGCAGCTCGTCGCCGATGCGCTGGCGCGCCGTTATCCGGAGCACGAGTTCACGTTGACACCGCTAACGACCCATGGCGACCGACACCCGTCGATGCGGCTGAGTGAATCGCCTCGCGAGGGCGTCTTCGTGAAGGACCTGGAACAGGCTCTCCTCGACGGCCGGGCGGAGCTGGCGGTGCATTCCGCCAAGGACCTTCCGACGCTACCGACATCAGGACTGACCCTGGCGGCCTTCCTCCCGCGGGAGGATCCCCGCGACGTGCTCATCGCCCAACCGCCGGGCACGCTAGCGCAGTTACCGGCCGGCGCCAGGATCGGCACCGGCAGCCCGCGGCGGGCGGCGCAGATCGCGGCCGTCCGGCCTGATCTTCAGACCGCCGCCTGGCCGAGGGTGCGGTCGACGCGTTGGTCCTCGCCGCGGCCGGGCTGGCGCGGCTGGGCCGGCTGGGCGAAGCGCACGAGCTGCTCCCGTTCGAGGTCATGCTTCCGGCGCCCGGTCAGGGCGCGCTGGCCATCCAGGCAGTCGAGGGGAGCGAGGCGGCACGGCTGGCGGGGGCGATCGACGATCCCGGGACCAGCCGCGCCGTCCATGCCGAACGCGCGCTGCTACGGCGACTCGGTGGCGGTTGCCTCTCGGCGCTCGGCGCCTACGCGATCGTCGACGGCGACGACCTCATGCTGGAGGCCGTTGTCCTGGATGAAGCCGGCGCGACCGTGATCCGGGCCCAGGCTCGAGGCCTCCACGACGCCGACATCGTCGAGGAGGTGGCCGCCAGCCTCGAGTCGCAGGGTGCCAGTCGTCTGCTCACGCGCCCGGACACGTCGCTGGCGGGACTGCGCATCATGGTCACACGCGCCGATAGCCAGGCGGCGGCCTTGGTGGAGGCGCTCGAAGCGCGCGGAGCGACGACCGTCCGGTGCCCGGTGATCGCCATCGAGCCGATCGCGGTCGACCCGGCGGTCCTGCGGGATCTCGCGCGCTACGACTGGGTGGTGCTCACCAGCGCCAACGGTGTCGACCGGCTGCGCGACCTGCTGCGTGAGGCGCATCGCGATTTCCCGGCGGACCTGAAAGTCGCGGCCATCGGTCCCGAAACGGCGGCACGGGCCCGGGAGGCAGGAATGCCGCCGACGCTCGTGCCCCAGCGATACATCGCGGAGGAGCTGGCCGACGCCCTCTCGGCCGCCATGTCGCCTGGCGCCCGCATCCTGCTGGCGCGGGCGGCCGGCGCGCGCGACGTCCTCCCGGAGCAGCTCCGCACTCGCGGCGCCCAGGTCGATGTGCTGGAGACCTACCGCGCGGTCCCGCCGGCCGACGTGCGGCCGGGCCTGGCCGCTTGCCTGCCGAACGTCGACCTCGTGACGTTCACCAGCTCGTCAACCGTGCGCCATTTTGTCGATGCCATGCCGGGGCCGGTGCCCGATCAGGTCCGCGTTGCCTGCATCGGCCCGATCACCGCGCAGACCGCCCGCGAGCTTGGACTGCGGGTTGATATCATCGCCCAGGAGTACACCACGCGCGGACTGGTCGACGCCATCGTGCGCAGCCGGACTCCAATTCCAGCATGACCTTTCCCATCGAGCGCCCCCGCCGGTTGCGGTCGAGGCCGGCACTCCGCCGGCTCGCCCGCGAGACGCGGATCGCGGCCGCGGACCTGATCTATCCGTTGTTCGTGCGCGACGCGATCGACGAGCCGCAGCCGATCGAGGCGATGCCCGGCCACTACCAACACACCCTCGACTCGTTGACGCGTGAGGCGGAGGCCGCCCTCAAGGTTGGCGTAAAGAGCTTCGTGCTCTTCGGCATCCCGGCGGAGAAGGACGCGCAGGGCTCGCAGGCGTGGGACGACGACGGCATCAGCCAGCGCGCGCTGCGCAGGCTCCGGGATGCCCTGGGACCGGAGGCACTGCTGATCGCCGACCTCTGCCTCTGCGAGTACACCGATCACGGCCATTGCGGCGTCCTCGACGGGGAGACGGTCGCCAACGATCCGACACTGGAGCTCTATCAGCGGATTGCCGTCGCGCAGGCCGCCGCCGGCGCCGACGTCGTTGCTCCGTCCGGCATGATGGACGGGCAGGTGGGGGCAATTCGCACCATGCTCGATCGCGAGGGCTACAGCGACCGAGCGATCCTTGCATATGCATCGAAGTACGCCTCGGCGTTTTATGGACCGTTCCGGGAAGCGGCCGGTTCAGCGCCACGCGTGGGCGACCGGCGTGGCTATCAGATGGACCCCGCGAATGCGCGCGAGGCGGTCCGCGAGGCGCGCCTCGACGTCGAGGAGGGTGCCGATATCGTCATGGTCAAACCCGCGCTTGCGTATCTCGACGTCATCCGCGCGGTCGCAGACGCGACCGCGGTTCCGGTGGCCGCCTACAACGTCAGCGGCGAGTACGCGATGGTCAAGGCGGCGGCAGCCATCGGCTGGATCGACGAGCGTCGCGTGCTCCGCGAGATCCTGCTCGGGATCCGGCGCGCCGGGGCGCAGATGATCCTGACCTACCACGCCAAGCAGGCCGCGATCGACATCCCGTGCTGGGACGACCTGGGGTGAGACGGCCACCCCGCAGCGTTCCGCAGATGCTCGCGACCCTCGCGATCGTCGCCGTCGCTATACTCGCGTTCACCGTTTATGTGGGCAGAAATGCGGGTGGCAACCCGGGCACCGCGGCGACGCCTACGCCGAGTTCCGTGGTGACCGCCGCTGGCGCGACCTGTGGCGCGTTGAACTTCGGCCCGGTGATGACCACGACCGGGGGCAACGCCGGACAGCACACCTACAGCGCGCCGCCGCCAATGTCGATCAACACCGCGCACCACTTCCTGGTCACGATGAAGACCAACAAGGGAACCATCACGCTCTGCCTCGACCCCAAGCTGGCTCCGAACACGGTCAATAATTTCGTTTTCTTGACCCGCAACCAGTTTTACGACGGCCTCAAGTTCCACCGCGTCGTGGCGGACTTCGTCATCCAGGGGGGCGACCCGCAGGGCACCGGCGGGGGTGGACCGGGCTACAAGTTCAACGACGAGCCGGTCCTCAGCGAGTACACCGCCGGCGCGGTGGCGATGGCGAACTCGGGGGCCAACACCAACGGCAGCCAGTTCTTCATCTGTACCGTCGACGATACGAAGAAGTTGGCCAAGAGTTACAACCTGTTTGGCTACGTTCAGTCGGGCATGGACGTCGTCCTCAAGATCGCGCAGGGCGACACCATGACGTCCGTCACGGTCCAGGAAGAGATCAGTTAGGTCCTCAGCCAGCCCTCAGGGAATGGTTCTGAGGCGGGCGTATAATGGGGCGGCAAAGGGACTCTGAATGCCATTTCTTGGTCACTGGTATGTGCTCGTCATCGTCCTGGCGATCGTCCTGATCGTCTACGGGCCGGGGAAGCTCCCCGAGGTCGGCGGCGCTATCGGGAAGGCGATGCGCGAGTTCCGTAAGGCCTCCACGGATCTGACAGAGGACATCAAGAAGAGCGCCTCAGAACCCGCGGCGGATACCCGCCCGGCGCCTGACCGGCCGGCCAGCGACATCACGTCGCCGACCGACACCAAGGCCTCCTAAGCCAACGGCGCAGCCCGCGCCACCCATGGCCAAGCCAACCGTCGTTCCAACGGACGACGAGCGACGGATGACCGTCATCGAGCACCTCGAGGAACTCCGGCGCGTCCTGATCATCTCGCTGATTGCCTGGGGGATCGCGACCGTGATCGGGCTGGCCATCTCCCAACCGGTGCTGGGCATTCTGCTGGGCCCCGTCCACAAGGTGATCGGCAACCAGCGGCTGATCTACCCGGGACCGATCGACGGATTCCTGCTCTTCTTCAAGATTGGAATCTTTACCGGGTTCGTCCTGAGCAGCCCGATCATCATCTGGCAGGTCTGGACGTTCGTTGCTCCCGGCCTGCATCGCAACGAGCGCCGCTTCGCGGTGGGCTTTGTCGGTTCGGCCATCGTGCTCTTTGCGATGGGCATCGGCTTTGCCTTCTTCGCGCTGCCCATCGCTTTGAGGTTCCTGACGGGTATTGGCAGTTCCGAGCTCCAGTACCTGCCCTTCGCCGACAAGTACATCAACTTCGTCCTGATCCTCATCGCCATCTTTGGCGTCACCTTCGAGCTGCCACTCGCGATGACGATGCTCGGCCTCGCGGGGATCGTCAGCACCGCATTCCTCAAGCGAAACCGGCTGAAGTTTTGGATCGGCATCTTCGTGGGTGCCAACATGGTCACGCCTGGCGTCGATCCGTTCACGCCGCTGCTGCTCACCATTCCCCTCATCATCCTGTTCGAGATCAGCATCCTCGTCATCCGCGCTCTGCGAAAATAGTCACCTTGGCTCAGACGCGACCGGACGGCCGTAAAGTCGACCAGATCCGGCCGGTAAAGATCGAGACGGGCGTGAACCTCTATGCCGAGGGCTCGGCCATCATCAACATGGGCGACACCCGCGTCCTCTGCACCGCGAGCTGGGACGACAAGCCGCCGCCGCACAAGAAGGGCACCGGAGAAGGCTGGGTCACCGCGGAGTACTCGATGCTTCCGCGCGCGACGCAGACGCGAAATGCCCGTGAGGCCCGCACGGGACGGATCGACGGCCGCACGCAGGAGATCCAACGGCTGATCGGCCGGGCGCTGCGCGCTGCGATCGACATGCCCCTGATGGGGGAGCGGACCATCATGGTGGACTGCGACGTCCTGCAGGCGGACGGCGGCACGCGCACCGCCTCGATCACCGGGGGCTTCGTCGCGCTCCACCTGGCACTGCAGAAGGCCATGGAACGAAACCTGTTGCGGGTACTGCCCATCAAGCATTTCGTCTCGGCGGTGAGCGTCGGCATCGTCCAGGGCCAGCCGCGCCTTGACCTCAACTACCTGGAGGACTTCGCCGCCGAGACTGACATGAACTGCGTACTGGCGGAGGACGGCCGATTCATCGAGATCCAGGGCACGGCCGAGCAGGAGCCCTTCAAGCAAGAGGAGATGGACCAGATGCTCAAGCTCGCCATCAAGGGCGCCGCCGAGCTGGTCGAAGCGCAGAAGAAGGCGCTGAAGCTGCACTGAACCGGCTGCTGCTCGCCACTTCGAACAAGGGCAAGCTCAACGAAATCCGTTCGATCCTCGCCGACCTGCCGATGGAGCTGGTGACGCCGGCCGAGGCCGGCATCGTGCTCGATGTCGAAGAGGATGGCGCGACCTACCTGGAGAATGCGCGCAAGAAGGCCGATGCCGGGTTACGGCTGAGCGGACTGCCGACCCTGGCCGACGATTCGGGGCTCGAGGTGCCGCGTCTCGGTGGCAAGCCGGGGGTCCAGTCGGCGCGCTTTGCCGGGCCCGACCACAAGGGCGACAGCCCGGCGCTGGTGCGGGCGCTGCTGGAGAGGCTGGGGCCGGCCGCAAGGGAGTCGCCGCCCGCGACCTTTCGTTGCACCGCGGTGCTGGCCCTGCCGGACGGCCGGACCTTTGCGGGCGAAGGCATCCTGAGCGGAACGATCGCCCCGGAGCCCCGCGGAACCGGCGGCTTCGGCTTCGATCCCATCTTCCGACTGGCGGACGGCCGGATGCTGGCCGAACTGTCCACCGAGGAGAAGAACCTGCTCAGCCACCGGGCCCGTGCGCTCAACGCCCTGGAAGTGCATGGTGCCTTCGACGCGGCGCTGTCGTCGAGCCGACGGGCGTGACGTGCTGAGGGCGTCTTTTCTCTTTCTTTCCCGGCGGCGCGGGCTGCAGCGATTCGTGACGCGCCGGCGGATCACCAGCTCGCTCGCCTACCGTTTCGTCGCCGGCGAGCGGCTCGATGATGCCGTCCGGGTGGTTAGCGACGTCAACCGTCGTGGCTGGTCGGCAAGCCTCGACCACCTCGGCGAGAACGTCACCGAAGAAAAAGCGGCGCGCAGCGCCACGGACGACTACCTCGCTGCCTTCGAGCGGATCGCGGCGGCAAAACTCAACGCCAACGTCTCGGTCAAGCTGACGCAGCTGGGGCTCGACATCGCGCCCGAGCTCTGCCAGGAGCTGCTGACCAGGGTCCTGCAGCGAGCGAAGCAGCTCGACAATTTCGTGCGCATCGATATGGAGGGCGCGCCCTACACCCAGCGCACCCTTGACCTGGTGTTCGCCTTGCACGAGCGCTTCCCCAATTGCGGGGTCGTGCTGCAGAGCTATCTTTACCGGACGCCGGAGGACGTGCTGCGCGCCAACAAGGCAAAGGTCCGGGTTCGCCTGGTGAAGGGGGCATACGACGAGCCGCCCACGGTCGCCTTCCCGAAGAAAGCCGACGTCGACGCAAATTACGAAGCCGAGATGCGGGAGCTCTTGCTCAATGGCGTGTACCCAGCAATTGCAACCCACGACGACCGACTGATCGAAGCGACCAAACGCTTCGCGCGCGAGCGCGAGATCACCACCGACCGGTTCGAGTTCCAGATGTTGTACGGGATTCGCCGTGACTTGCAGGACCGGCTGCTGCGTGAAGGCCACCGCGTGCGGATCTACGTCCCCTACGGGACCGAGTGGTATCCCTACCTGATGCGGCGGCTCGCCGAGCGACCGGCGAACTTACTCTTCATCGTCCGCAGCCTGATTCGGGAGCGTCGGGCCGCCTGACCCGGGCGGCTCAGGCTCGCCGGCCTTGGTAGCAAACTCCACCTTCGCCTGCGGAGGCGGCGGCACCCGGTGGCCGAAGATCCCGCCGAACCACATCAAGAAGCCGAAGGCGACGCTGCGGAACTCGCTGGTGCGCCAGTTGTCGCTGTAGCGATAGCGCTCGAACCAGCGGAAGGCGAGGAAGGCCACCAGGCTGATGGCGGCGATGACGAGGAGTACCGGGAGCATGCGACAACCTTACTAACGTGATGTCGGGGCGCCGGGATTCGAACCCGGGATCTCATGCTCCCAAAGCATGCGCGTTAGCCAGGCTACGCTACGCCCCGCGTGGTGGATTTTACGTTGCCCGCGGCATTAGCCGGCCGACGTCGGCGGAACGGCCAGCTGCTCGGACCAGTGGTAGCCGCCGTCGGTGGTTGCCGCGATCACGTAGTCCCCACCGGCATTTCGTGTCAGGACCCACCCCGCCGTCACACTGGTAAAGGCCGCCCCGAAGGTTTCGGGAGCATTGTCGATGTGGCCGGTTCGGCGAAGCGTCGCGCCACCATTGCTGGCGATGACGCACTGCGCCACGTTGGTCGCCGGCCCATCGCCGATGAAGACGGCGTCGGTCGGGTCCACGACGCTGAAGCTTGGCGGATAGGTATCCGGTCCGGCCGGCACACCGGGCAAGATCTGTTGCTCGGACATGGCTTCTTTCATGACGGCCTTCCAGCTCGATCCATCCACGGTGGCGTACGCGACGTATGGGCTGTGACTCATAGCGCTCGAGCCGCCGAGGAACAGCACCCAGAGCGCGTGCGGTGCCGCGCATTCGATCAGCGTGACCTGCGGCAAACCTGGTTGCGGGTCGGGCCGCTGTAGCGTCAGGCTCCAGTTGGACCCGTTGTCGAGCATTCGAAGCACGAACACGCCGTCGGGTGTCCCGACCCATCCCTGGCCGGCTTCGCTGAAGCAGACGCTCTGCGGGTTCGACGGCCCCCCGAGTTGCCTCCAGGTCATCCCGCCGTCGTTGGTGACGACCAGCGTCGCCCCCTCGTGTGGCACCAGCCATCCATGGATCTGCTGCGGGTCGGTCCCGCCGGCAATGCCCCAACCCGACGTGGCGCTGATGAAATGCACCGACCGAACCGGTGTCTGGGGTTCACCAAGTTGGCGCCACGAACGCCCGCCATCGGTGGTGCCAAGCAGGGACCGGGTCGCGACCGCCCACCCGGTGGTGGCGCTGATGAAGTCCACGCCAACGAACTCCTCTGTCGACCCGTATTGCTTGGTCCAGTGGGCGCCGTCGGCTGTACTGAAGATGGCGTGCGAGCCGACGGCCCAACCGAGACGTGGCCCAACCATCTGGATGGCGCCCAGCGACGGCACGAAGAGGGGATCGATCCCGGACGAGGTGGGGGTCGCGCTTGGTGAGGCGGTCGGGGTTGTCGTGGGTGAGGGCGTCGGCGAATCGCTCGCGGTCGGCGATGCGCTGACGCCAGGGGTCGGCGTCGGTCTCGTCGCCGACGCCGCGGTGCAGCCGGCGAGAACAATCACGATCAGGCTCGTCGCCCCGAGCACGGGTAAGCGGAAACCCACGCTGATGCAACGAAATTGGACCCCCACGTCGTGCGCCTGAATAGCCGCCTCCCGTGTGGAAAAGGCGGCGTGATGATCTGTTATGATGCGCCCGAGGCATATGACCTACGCTCAGAGCGAAGATGCAAGTTCGATTCGGATCGCGCTCGGCGCTTCGTTGCGCCGGCGACGCCAGGAGGCCGAGCGCTCGCTGACCGAGCTGGCCGAGGCCGCCGAGCTCTCGCCGGCGTACCTGTCAGAGGTCGAGCGGGGACTCAAGGACGTCTCGATGGAGCGTCTGCTCGCGATTGCGCGGGCCCTGGAAGTCCCGGTCGCGGACCTGTACCTGGATCTGGCGCGAGCGCTGGGGAGCCGGGAGGCGATGTCGCAGCAGCGCAGCTGGCCGGACGATCCCCGTATGCAGCTACGAATCGCTACCGCGAACCTTCGTCCGCAAGCTTTGCGCAGTGTTGCGCATTTCAGCTTGTACCTGGCCGCGACGCAGGCGACACCGCCCAGACGGCGGATCGGATTCAATCTCGACCGGTAAGGAGGATCTTTCATGGCGCTTGTGCCCAACGTCGTCGAGACCACCGCGCGCGGCGAGCGCGCTTACGACATCTACTCGCGCTTGCTGCGAGACCGGATCATCTTTCTGGGCAGCGAGATCGACGACGACCTTGCGAACCTCGTGATCGCACAGCTGCTCTTCCTCGACAGTGAGGATCCCGACAAGGAGATCAACATCTACATCAACAGCCCGGGCGGCTCGCTGTCGGCCGGTCTCGCGATCTACGACACCATGCGTTATGTGCATCCTCCGGTGAGCACGTTGTGCACCGGGATGGCGGCGAGTGCCGCCTCGCTAATCCTGGTCGGGGGGGCGAAGGGCAAGCGGTTGTCGTTGCCACATTGCCAGATCGTGCTGCACCAGCCGAGTGGTGGCATGCGGACGTCCCAGGCGACCGACATCGAGATCCATGCCCGCGAGATTCTCCGACTGCGCGAGATCATCGTCGGCATCTATGCCAAGCACACCGGTCGCACGACGGAGCAGGTCGAACGCGACATCGAGCGCGACTTCTTCATGACGCCGGAGATGGCAAAGGACTACGGCCTGATCGACGAGATCATCCAGCCAACCGAAAAGAAGCCGTTCATCGCGCCTGCATCGCCGAACGGCCACAGCCTGATCCCAACCAAGTCCTGACGCGTCGACCGATCGCCAGCGCAACGGGCTGACCGACTAGCATGGCGCCCAGTGTTCCTCGGGATCGATCTGGGCACGAGCTCGCTTAAGGCGCTGGTTCTCGACGTCGACGGGTCGATCGTGGGCACCGGGTCCGCGGCGTATCCGCTGCAGACGCCGCAGCCGGGCTGGGCCGAGGCTGACCCCGAGGCCTGGTGGCAGGCCGCGGCCATTGCCGTCCCGCAAGCGGCCGGCGTGCACGCCTCCGAAATCGCGGCCATCGGCCTTTCGGGCCAGATGCACGGGGTCGTGCTGAGCGATGAGCTGGGGCACGCCCTGCGGCCGGCGATCCTGTGGGCCGACTCCCGAACGCGCCGGCAACTGGCGACCTACAGCGAGCTGAGCCCGGAGCTTCGGCGCAAGCTGGCAAATCCCGTGGCCACGGGGATGGCCGGCCCGACGCTCCTCTGGCTCAAGGAGCACGAACGGCAGCTCTACCGGCAGGCGCAATGGGCGCTCCAGACGAAGGATTGGCTGCGATTGCGCCTGGTCCATGAGGCCGCGACCGAGCCGAGCGACGCCTCCGCGACGCTGCTCTACGACATGACAACCGATTACTGGGCGAAAGACCTACTCGAGGCGCTCGATCTCCGTCTCGACTTCCTGGCGCCGATCCGGGAGTCGGTCGAGATCTGCGGCATCCTGACCGGTTCGGCCGCGGAACACCTCGGGGTCCGTCCCAACCTTCCGGTGGTTGGTGGTGCAGCTGATGCGGCCGCCGCGGCCATCGCCGGCGGCCTCATCGATCCCGGGCCGGTGCAGCTGACGATCGGCAGTGGCGCCCAGGTGGTGGCGCCGCGCGATCGCCTCGCGATCGATCCGACCGGGCGCACTCACCTGTATCGCGCGGCAGCGCCGGACCGCTGGTACGCAATGGCGGCGATGCAGAACGCCGGCATCGCGCTGGAATGGGTTCGAACCATGCTACGCGCCAGCTGGGACGAGGTCTACGACGAGGCCTTCGCGGTTGCGCCCGGCGCGGAAGGGCTGCTCTTTCTGCCGTACCTCACCGGCGAGCGCACACCGTATTTCGATCCTGATGCCCGCGGCGCCTGGATGGGGCTGCGACTCGTGCACACGCGCGGTCACCTGCTCCGAGCGGCGTTGGAAGGCGTCGCCTATGCCATTCGGCAGGGGCTCGAGGCGTTACTCGCGACCGGCGTTCCCGCGACGGAGTTGCGGCTCGCCGGCGGTGGGACCTTCGATCCGCGCTGGCGTCAGTTGCTCGCCGATGTGCTGGAGCAGCCCTTGCTCGCGACCGCGACGACCTCCGCCTCATCCCTCGGGGCCGCGCTGCTCGCGGGCGTGGGCTTCGGCGCCTGGCCCAATGCGCATCGGGTGGCGGCGCTCGCGGCGCCGCCCACGCTGGTCGCGACACCGGGACCGTCGAGCGAGGCGTACGTCGAGCCGTATCTCAGATATCGCCAGCTCTACCTGCCGATCGCCGCCGCGATGTCCTGAGTGGCAGCGACTCCGGGTGAACACCCGCCTGGTTGGGTAACGGAGTTAACAAGGTCATCGGGTTGTTTTGAGATGCGCAATAAGATAAGGCCCATGCGGCTCGCCAACGTGAGCGCCGGCGCGGCCGCCCGAGTGCGGCTGGCCCTCCTGCTGACCGCCATCGTGCTGGTCGTCGAGGTGGTCGGTGGACTCTGGGCGCACAGCCTCGCCCTGCTCAGCGATGCCGGCCACATCGTGACCGACCTCGTCGTGCTCGCGCTCTCTAGCTTCGCGTTGGGGCAGGCGCAGCGTCCAGCCAGTGCGCGACGCACCTTCGGCTACCAGCGGGTAGGGATCCTGGTCGCGCTCGTCAATGCGCTGTTGCTCGCCGCGATCGTTCTCGGGATCGTTGTCGAAGCTGTCCGGCGTTTGCAGCATCCCGGCGCGGTGCAGGGCGGAATCATGGCGGCAGCCGCCGTCGTCGGGCTGGTCATCTCGGTCACCATCGCCCGCTCGCTGCAGCCGATGCAAGCCGACCTCACCGTGCGCAGCGCGTTGATGCACATCTGGGGTGACGCCTGGGCCGCCGGCGGCATCATCGTGGCCGGGTTGCTGATCGCAGCCACCGGCTGGTTGCCGATCGACCCGCTGCTCAGCCTCGCGATCGCCGCGCTGATCGCCTGGAGCGCGTGGCGCGTGGTCGCCTCAGCCATCAATAGCCTTCTCGAGTCGACCCCCGCCGACGTCCGGG
>VBHO01000068.1:18126-32977 GCA_005882045.1 Chloroflexota bacterium
CCGAGCCATGAGCGCCCATCTACTGATCGACGACCAACGCGTGACGCAGGCGCAAGACATCCTGGCCGAGGTCCGCGAAGTGCTCGCGCACGAGTTCGAGATCGAGCACACCACCATCCAGTTCGAGAGCCTGGTCTGCCGGCCGGGTGATGTCTTCTGCGTGCAGCCCGACGGGCATCCGCACCTCGACGATGCCCATGACCGCATGACCCGCCGAGCCACCGGTTGATCGAATGAGTGGCGCCGATCGGCGCCGGGCGCTCTTCGTCGTCAACCCGGCGCTGCTAGGAACCGGTAGCGATTTCGGCGGCCGCCTCATCGAGCTTGCGGATCAGTTGGGATGGGAGGGCTTGGTGCTGGAGACCAGCGCCGGCCTGAACGTCGAGGCGATCGGTGCCGCATTGAGCCGCCGTGACTTTCAGCTTGTCCTGGCCGTGGGGGGCGACGGCACCGTGGCCGAGGTGATGGCGGCGGCTCATCAGCAGAATGTGCCGATGGGGATCGTCCCCCGAGGGACCGCGAACATCGTTGCGCGCGAGCTAGGGCTGCCGGCAAGCTGGAAGAAAGCGACCCGGCGCGCGCTCGAACGCTTTCCGGCAACCCGCCCGGTCGACCTTGTCAGGGTCAACGACGGCTACTCGGCGCTGGCGTCGGGCATCGGCTTCGACGCCACGGTGATGCGCTACACGCCGCGCGCTCTGAAATACTGGCTCGGGCGCGCGGCGTACCTGGTGGCCGGCGCCTGGTGGTTGCCCCAGGCGCCACTGTTCGAGTGCAGCATCCGCGCCGACGGCGAGGCGATCGAGATGACGGCGGTCGTCGTGCTGGTGGTGAACGCGGGCATGCTGGGCGCGGCCCCGTTCCGCTTCGCACCGAATATCGCTATCGACGATGGCTGGCTCGACATCGTCGTCTACCGGCCGCGCACGCTGGGCGACCGGGCCGGCGTGCTCTGGCGGATCGTCCGGCAGCGCGCCGACGGGAGCAGCATGCTGCAACGCAAAGCGCGATCGGTTGAGATCAAGGCGCCGGATGTCCAGTGGTACGAAGTGGACGGTGAGGTGCACCGCGGCAATGTGCTGCGGGCCGAGATCGTCCCCGGCGGGGTGCGGGTCGTCGCATGACGACCGTCAACGCGCGGTTTCCATGGGCCCTCTTTCTCCCGCTGGCGGGCGTGACCGAGGTGGGTGGCGTGATCTTGCTCCTCTCCGGTCGGAGCATCGGGTGGGCGGCGATCGCGGCGCCGCTGGTCGGGTTCTTCGCCATGCGCGGCCCGGTGCGGCCGCGATTCGAATTCATGGACGAGGGTGTCATCTTTCGCCGGTCGGGCAAAAGCCCGCTGCTGCCCTGGGACGAGATCGCCGCGGTCGCGCTGGTGAAAGCCAGCGGCCGAACGGTGCTCGCCTACCGGCTCAAGCCCGGTGTGGCCGTCATGAAGCGCCATCCCGGCGCGGGCTTTCTACGGGCGAAAGGCCTCGACTTCGACGGCGGCTATTTCGTCGATCAGATGACCGCGACACCGGAGGAGATTCTCCACCGCTTCGAGCAACACCTGCGTACCTGATCAAGCGTCGGTCAGGCGGCGCGCTCGGCTCCCGCGTCGCGGAGCGCGGTGCGCACCGGGCGGGAAGAGACCGGCGAAGCCATGGGGGCGAGTTTCTTCAGGCTGAAGATCATTTCGGACCCGCCGACGTAAGCGACGCTCTCGATTTCGAAGCCCTTGCCCTGGAGGTAGGGCCCGAGGTTCGCGCGGCTGTAGTGCGTGATGTGCTCATCGGCGTAGCCACCGGGTGAGACTCGCGCATAGATCCACTCCAGCGCGCGCCAGCGCCAGCGGTCGTAGTCCGGGGTGCCGAGGATCAGCCGACCGCCGGTCTTGAGCACGCGGGTCAACTCATCGAACGGCTTTTCCTGCGCGGGGATGTGTTCCACGACCTCGGAACAGATGACGCAATCGAAGCTGGCGTCAGCAAAGGGCAGCTCGAAGATCGAACCGTGGACGAGCTGGTTGCCGTAGCGGCGCGAGTAGCGCAGCTTGTGAAGCTGGATGTCGAGCCCGATCATGCCGGGGATGGCGCCGAGAATCCGGCTCGATCCACAGCCGACGTCGAGCACGTAGGTGAAGCCAGCGGCCATCTGCGTGATCGCCCGGTAGCGCCCCCGCTGCCAGTAGCGCTGCAGCGGGATGACGCTGTCGTAGGCGCGGGCATCGTAGTCGGACGAGGCGATCGAGTTGCGTAGCCGCCACATCGCGAGGAAGGTCCGCAGGTAGGAGAGCGCGAACTTGACGAGACGCGCGTGGCTGTGCCCGGCGACGCGAGCCCGGTAGCGGAAGGGGACCTCGTGGACGCGATACCCCGCCGCCAGCGCCCGGATCAGGATTTCCTCCAGTACGTCGAAGTCGGTACCTTTCAACTTGAGGTCCTGCAGCACGGCGCGGTGATAGAGGCGAAAGCCGCTGGAGAGGTCGTGCACCGGGAGCGAGAGCCCTCGGCCGAAGGTCACATTCAGGATGCGGCTCAGCAGTCGGCGCCAGGCGGGCATCTCGGCCGCGCCTCCAGGGACGTAGCGCGAGGCGATCACGACGTCGCCGTCGCGGCGAGCCTTCCACAGGTCGCCAAGGAAGGCTGGATCGTGCGAACCGTCGGCGTCGAGGGTCAGCACGTACTCGCCGCGCGCCTGCTCGAAGCCGGCGCGGTAGGCGCCGCCAAACCCGGGAAGCTTCTGGGTGACCAGGCGGACCTCGTGCTTGCGCACGATCTCCTGGGTTCCGTCGGACGATCCGCCGTCGACCACGATGACCTCGTGGGTGGGTCCGAGGGCGGCCAGGGCCTTCTTGAGCTCGGGCAGGACCCGGTCGAGGTTCTGGGCCTCATTCAGGGCGGGAAGGATCAAGCTCAGGGCGCAGCCCGGTAGCGCCATTGGCTCGGAGGCGGGCATCATGAACGACGGGATGCCATCGATGATCGGATACCGGGTCCCGTCCCGGCGGCAACGGAGCTCGCGCTCGGGCTCGCCCGTTAACGGACCGTGGCATTTTGGGCAGACCAGGTTGGCGAGCGTCGGCATGGACTACCCAATGAACGGAAAAGTCACATCCGAGCTTGCTTCGGAATGAGCGGGCCGCGCATCCTCGCGATCGACGTGGGCACCGGCACCCAGGACGTCCTCGTCTTCGAGGCGGGCACGCTGGTCGAGAACGCGGTGCAGCTGATCATGCCGTCCCCGACGGCCCTGGTGGCGGAGCGCGTCAAGCAGGCGACCGCCGACCGGGCCGACCTGTTCTTGACGGGCGTGACCATGGGCGGCGGCCCGGATCACTGGGCGGTGGAGGCGCATCTCAAAGCGGGGCTGAAGGTCTACGCGACGCCCGACGCGGCCCGGACCTTCGACGACGACCTGGAGCGCGTGGCGTCGATGGGCATCCGGATCGTCGATGCGCCCAACGGCGCCGGCGCCGCCCGCCGAGTCGAGTTGCGCGATCTCTATGTCCCCGAGCTGATGAGGGCGCTGCGGGCGTTCGGCGTGAGCACGACATTCGACGCCGTCGCTGTCGCCGTCTTCGACCACGGTGCCGCGCCACCGGGCGTGAGCGACCGACGCTTTCGGTTCGATTACCTGCGCGAACAGGTCGAGCGCGGCATCGGGCTTCCAGGTTTTGGGTTCCTCGCCGGCGACATCCCGGAACGCATGACCCGGATGCGAGCCGTGGCCGGCAGCTGGACCGGGTCGGAGCCGCTCTTCGTGATGGACACCGGACCGGCGGCTATCCTCGGCGCCCTGGAGGATGCGCGCGTCCAGTCGCTGGAGCGCGTGATGATCGCGAATCTCGGCAATTTCCATACCATCGCGGCGCTCCTCATGGGGCGCGAGATTCGTGGCCTGCTGGAGCACCATACGGGTGAGCTCACCAAGAGCAAACTCGAGAGGTATCTCGAGGCACTGGCGGCGGGGACGCTGTCCAACCAGGCGGTATTCGATGACATGGGACACGGCGCCCTGCAGGTGGGAACCGCCCCGGGCCCGCCGGAGGTATTGACGGTGATCGGGCCACGCCGCGCGCTGCTCGACGGCTCGCGGCTGGATCCGTACCTCGCCGTGCCGCACGGCGACATGATGCTGGCGGGGTGCTTTGGTCTGTTGCGCGCGCTGGCCGCGCGCCTGCCCGCCTATGCGCCGGCGATCGACGACCAGCTCGGGCCCCAAAAGCTGAACTGAAACAGGGGCGCGAGAAAGCGCGGCTCGTAGAATCTGGGCAAGCGTCATCACCATTCCAGTAGAGGTTGTCCCTTGGCTCATCCCACGACCATTGCCCAGCTGCGACAGAGCGAGTACCGCGTGCTTCCTGTCAAGGAAGAGATGCGCAAGAACCTGGTGCGCAAGATCAAGGCCAGCGAGGAGCTCTTTCCGGGCATCATCGGCTACGAGGGATCCGTCATCCCGCAGGTCGAGAACGCCATCCTCTCCGGTCAGGACATCGTCTTCCTCGGCGAGCGCGGCCAGGCCAAGAGCCGGCTGATCCGATCGTTGGTCCAGCTGCTCGACGAGCAGGTGCCTGTGATCGAGGGCTGCGAGATCAACGACAACCCATACGCGCCCATCTGTCGCGCCTGCCGAGACCGCGTGGGGGCCAAGGGCGACCAGGTCACCGTGCGGTGGATCACCCCCGACGAGCGCTACAGCGAAAAGCTGGCTACGCCGGACACCTCGATCGCCGACCTGATCGGTGAGGTCGACCCGATCCGGGTCGCCGAGGGCAAGTATCTCGCCGATGAGCTGACGATTCACTACGGCCTGGTGCCGCGCACCAACCGTGGCATCTTTGCCATCAACGAGCTGCCGGACCTGGCGGAGCGGATCCAGGTTGGGTTGTTGAACCTGATCGAAGAGCGCGACGTGCAGATCCGCGGTTTCAAGCTGCGCCTCCCGATCGATGTCTACGTGGTGGCCAGCGCCAATCCGGAGGACTACACCAACCGCGGCCGCATCATTACGCCGCTGAAGGATCGCTTCGGCGCGCAGATCCGCACTCACTACCCCCGCAACATCGACGATGAGATCCGGATCGTGGACCAGGAGCGCACGGATTTCCAGGACCGCGAGCTGACGGTCACCATGCCCGACTTCATGAAAGAGATCGTCGCCGAAGTGACGCAGCTGGCGCGGCGCAGCCCGAAGATCAACCAGCGCTCGGGGGTCAGCGTTCGGATCTCGATCACCAACTACGAGAACCTCGCATCGAACGCAACGCGCCGCGCGCTCCGGACCGGCGAGACGGAGGCTGTGCCCCGCATCACCGACCTGCCGTCCATCATTCCCTCGAGCGCCGGCAAGCTCGAGATGGAGACCTGGGAAGAGGGCGACGATCAGACGGTATTGGAAAAGATCATCAAGACCGCCGTGCTCAACGTCTTCCGGCGCCACTTCGAGGCCACCCAGTTCACCGAGCTGGTGCAGCGCTTCGACGCGGGGCTCACCTTTGAGGTATCCGAGCTGCAGGCCGCGGAGCGCTACGCCACCATGTTGCGCGAGTTGCCCGGGATGGAGAAGGCGCTCAGAAGTCTCGGGCTGGACAAGCGGCCGGCGCTGGCGGCCTCTGGTGTGGAGTTCGTCCTCGAGGGGCTGCACCTGAGCAAGCGGATCAACAAAACCGAGCTCGACGGGGCGGCCGTCTACGCCGGCTAAGTGGTCGCACGCTCCAACCGCTATGAGCGCTGGGACGGTTCGCAGGAACCGTTCGGCCGGGATGCCGAGGATCTGTTCGATCGCCTAGCCGAGGACCTCTTCCAGGGAGGTGACTTCGACTACGCACTGCACCGGCTGATGAGCCGCGGCTGGCGTGACCGGCAGGGCCGCAAACTTCCAGGCTTCGAGGAGATGTTGGAACGGCTCCGACAGAAGCGCTTACAGCAGCTAAAGCGATACAACCTGAATGACGTCTTCAGCAACATCCGCGAGCGACTGAGCGACATCGTCCGTCGCGAACGGCAGGGCATCAATGACCGCCTGGAGCAGGCGCCTGAGAGCGCGAAGCGCGTGCTCCAGAAGATCGCCAAGAAAAAGCAGGAGGAGCTCGACCGCTTGCCGGAGGACGTGGGCGGCGCGATCCGCCAGCTCAACGATTACGAGTTCATGGACGAAGGCGCGGCCCAGGCCTTCCAGCAGCTGATGGAAGAGCTGAAGCAGCAGGTCTCGCAAACGTATTTCAAAAACATGACGCGCACCATGCAGCAGCTGCAGCCGGAGCACCTCGGCGAGATCAAGGAGATGATGAAGGCGCTCAACCAGATGCTGCGCGACCGGATGGAGGGGAAAGCGCCGAAGTTCGAGCAGTTCATGGAGCGCTTCGGCCATTTCTTCGGCCCCAACCCGCCCAAGACGCTCGACGAGTTGATCCAGCACCTGGAGCGCCAGATGGCGCAGATGGAGTCGCTGATGCAATCGCTGTCGCCGGAGATGCGCCAGGAGATGCAGGACCTGATCGCTTCGACCTTGAATGACCCCGAGCTGCAGGACCTGATGGCGGAGCTGGCGGCGCAGCTCGAGCTCCTATCGCCGCGCCCTGGGCTCGGCAGCCGCTATGCCTTCTATGGCTCGGAGTCGCTGCCGCTGCAGGAGGCGCTGTCGCTGATGGAACGGCTGCAGGGCATCGAGGACCTGGAGTCGGCGCTGCGCGAGGGGTACCAGGGCCGGCAGCTGACGCCGGAACAGTCGCAGCAACTGCAGCAGCTGCTGGGGCCCGATGCCCGCCAGGCCGCTGACCAGATGAGCGAGCTCGCCGCACAGCTGGAGAAAAAGGGATATGTGCAACGCGGCCGGCGCGGCATGGAGCTGACGCCGCGCGGCATGCGACGCATCGGCCAGAAGGCGCTGCGCGACCTCTACACGCGATTGAAGCACGACCGCTTCGGCGATCACCCGATCAGCGTCCGCGGCCTTGGCTCGGAGCGCTCCGACGAGACGAAGGTGTACGAGTTCGGCGACGCCTTCAACCTGAACGTCGAGCAGACGTTGATGAACGCCCTCCGCCGCGATGGCTCACAGACGCCGATCCATCTCAAGACCGACGACTTCGAGGTCTTCCGCTCGGAATTCAGCGCCCAGTCGGCGACCGTCTTGATGATCGACATGAGCCGGTCGATGCCACTGCGAGGTTATTTCTATGCGGCCAAGAAGGTGGCGCTCGCGCTCGACGCGCTGATCCGCAGCCAGTTCCCGCGCGATTTCCTCCAGGTGATCGCCTTCAGTGACTATGCCCGCCCGGTCAAGTCGCATCAGCTCGCCGAGCTGACCTACAACGAGTCGATCTACGGCACCAACATCCAACACGGCCTGATGCTGGCGCGGCAGTTTCTGAACCGGCATAAGACGGGGAACAAGCAGGTCATCATCGTGACCGACGGCGAGCCGACCGCCCACATGGAGGGCCAGCAAGCGGTGTTCTTTTATCCGCCGCTACCGGAAACCTTCCAGAAGACGCTCCTGGAGGTGCAACGCTGCACCCGCGAGCACATCGTGATCAACACCTTCATGCTCGACAACGACTATCACCTGGTGTCGTTCGTCAAGCAGATGACGCGGATGAACGGCGGCCGGGCGTTCTTCGCCAGCGCCGACCGCCTGGGCGACTACGTCCTACTCGACTACGTCGATCGGAAGCGCAAAGCCAGCCGCTGAGCGCCGGTCTCGCCATAAGCTGACCCGCCGATCGACCAGGCCACCAGACCGAGCAGGCTGAACCCGAGCGCGTTCAGGTCGCCGTGGATCAGCGCCATGCCCTGGATGTCGAGCGTCGGAAATCCGAACACGTGTCCGGCGCTGTACTCGACCGCCAGCACCATCGGCAGGAGTGGCGCGAGAGCGGATAGCCGCAGCAGGACACGCGCTGGGGTCGACTCGACCAGGCTCGTGCACTTGAAGAAGAGGACGGCCGCGGTGGCCACCACGCCGGTCGCCACCAGGATCGCGCCGGCCACCTGCAGCGCGTGGACCGGCGTCGCCCATCCCAGGGCGAGCACGGGCGAGCCGGTGACCAGCAGCAGCGACGCGGCCATCGCGACCTGCCGGGCGACGCCGCGATCGTCACGCAGCCGCGTAAGCAGCAGCGCGGCCATCAGCGTCGCCGCGAAGCCGGTGAAATGGAAGTGGACCGCGGTCATCTCGACGATGATGGGGGAGAGCCCGATCGGTGCAATGCCGCCGCGCGCGAGCACCAGCCAGATGGCGCCGAAGGCCATGAACCCGACCGCGGCGGCGGTCGCGAGACGCACCGGGTGGAGCGAGCGTCCCTGGACCAGGTAGGCGAGCGCGCCCAGCGCCGCCATGGCGCAGACCAGCAGCCAGGCCGTCGCCAGGATGGCGGCGGGCGGGCCGATCGGCAGGAGGAAGGCGACCACGGCGAGCAAGGCCCCGACGGGCTGGACCCGGATCGCCGCGCTCAGCAGGACCTGCGGCAAGCCCTCCTCGAAGGCGATCACCGCGAGCCCGAGCGGGGCGATCGTCAGCGGCGCTAGCAAGAAGAGCAAGTCGATCAAAGTCAGGTGGGTCAGACCCGCGAGCCGGCTGGTCACCAGGGCGAGCCAGACGATGCCGCCGCCGAGGGCGGATACGGGAAGGCGTTGCCATCCGGACGGGGTCGTGCGCATCAGGCGGCCTCCGACGTCGGCTTGAGCGGCCGTTGATGGTGGCGGGCGACCTCGGAGGCGTAGACGCGCCCGAGCGTATCGGCGTTCGTGCGTAGCCAGTCGCTAAGGCGGGTCCGGCCGCGCGGCGCCTCGTGCGAGATCAAAATGTCGCGCATCAGGTCATCGAGCTCGTCGCGGGTCAGCATCATGTCGCCGGTCAGCCGGCCGGCCACGGTGGCTCCAAGCATGGCGAGCGCCGGCGGCATGTGGAGCACCACCGTGTGCAGACCCATGGCGCGGCGGAGAAGATGGACCAGCTCCTCGAAGGTGAAGATGTCGGGGCCGGCGGAATCAACGACCCGATCTGAGGACTCCAGACCGGTCTCGACCAGCAGCGCGGCGTGGTCGCGCACGTGCATCGGCTGCAACCGGTAGCGGCCGTCGCCCGGGATCCCGAACACCGGGAGGTGCCGGAGCAGCCAGGCGATGTTGTTGATCAGCACGTCGCCCTCGCCAAAGAGCAGGGTGGGACGGACGATCGCGTACGACAGGCCTGAGGATTGAACAGCTTGTTCGAGTTCGGCCTTGCCGCGGTAGTAGGAAAGTCGCGACGCGGTCGGATTGGCGATGCTCGTGTGGACGATGCGCCGGATGCCGGCGCGGCGCGCCGCGTCGATCAAGCGCTTCGTGTTGTCGACCGCGATCGTATGCGGGACGCCAACCTTCGGGGCGCGGACCCAGTAGGTGTTGTAGAGCGTGTCGGCGCCTGTCAGCGCGGCCACCAGGGCGGCGTCGTCCTCGAAGTCCAGGGGCTGCGCCGGGATTCGGTCCGCGAGGGGATCGCCAGGCTTTGGATGGTTGGTGAGCGTACGGACACCTCGGCCGCGCTCGAGCAGCTCGGCGGCGACGAAACGGCCGCTGTAGCTGAAGGCCCCGGTCACGACGTCGATGGGTGGGTTCATGGTTTGTCTCCTGTCCAGCTCGCCGCGGCCAGCATCGCGTCGGCGATCGGCGCCAGCTGCCTGCCGGTGTCGAAGAGCGCTTCGGCGCGGCTGCGATCGCCATCGAGGTGGGTGAGCGTTTCGATCCCGAAGTAGAGGGCCACCGCCGCGTAGGCCAGGTCGCCGGTCGGCAGCACGGACTCGAGGAAGCTGCCCTTGAGCAGCCGCGCGATCACGCCCTCCGCAAATCGGACCCATGGCTCCATCCGAGCGACGACCTCAGGCCGCAGGCCGGGAACCGACGAACCGCCGGCCACCATCTCCTGCACCGCGGCCACGTGCCCGACCTCGACGTCTTCCGCGTAGAGGCGGGACATGACATCGATCGCATCGGTCAGCGAGGTCACGTCCGCCAGTGCGGACTGGTAACGAGCCAGGCGTCGGGCGCTGGTGAGGTCGAGGGCTGCGAGCAACAGCCGATCGAGGTTGCCGAAGTGGTAGAAGATGAGCGCCTGGTTAAGCTTGCCGGCACGGGCGATCGCCCGGGCCGTGGTGCCGGGGAAGCCGCGCGTTCGCAGCGTCGTCAGCGCCGCTTCGACGAGCCGGTCGCGGGTGGCCGACCCGGTCGGCCCGCTCGGCTGCGCCGCCCGGAGCCGTGGCCGTGCCGGCGGTCGCCGCTTTGAGCGGGCGGTACGAGCTGGTGTGGCTTTGAGCGTCTGCTTTGAGCGCATGCTCAAATTATGCTGGACCCGATCATGGGATGCAAGGCCGCGCGCCAAGTCGTAACGCGACTGGGCCGAAGGAGCGATTCGGTACGATGCCGGAGCGACGAAGGACAAGATCGCCGAGCACAACCGGCAGATGTGGGAACGGCTGGCCAAGGCCGGGATGAACTACACCCGTCCCTTCGGCCGGCCACCGAAGACGAAAGCCGGCATGCGGCGCTTCATGGATCCGCGCGGCCGCCTGAAGGGCGTGAGGCTCGACGGGGCCCGGGTCCTCGGCCTCGCGGCCGGAGGCGGCTGGGATCCCGTCATCTTCGCCAAGCTCGGCGCCCAGACCACCGTCTTCGACATCTCGCCCACTCAGCTCAAGACGGTCCGTGACCTGGCGCGGCGTCAGAAGGTCAAGATTCGCCTGGTCCGCGGCAACATGAAAAACCTGTCGGTCTTCAAGGACGGGTCATTCGATGTCGTCTGGCACTGCCACTCGCTGGTCTTTGTCGACGAGGCGACCCGCGTGCTCAAGGAAGTCGGACGGGTGCTGGCCCCGGGCGGCACCTACCTGCTATCCACCATGCACCCAACGACGCTGCGGCTCTACGGCAGCTACAAGGACGGAGGCTGGAGTCCGAAGATCACGTATTTCGAAGACAAAGCCGTGCCTTACACCGATGAGTGGGGCATGACGTGGACCCTGGGCAAGAAGCAACTGGTCGCGCCGACCATCGAGTTCGGCCATCGCTTCGAAACGATCGTCAACGGGATGGCCGCCGCGGGAATGGTGGTGGACGGGATCTGGGAGTTCTCGCCCGGCGACGATGACGACGAGACGGAGCCGGGCAGCGATGCCCACCTGGACACGTTGTTCCCGGCATTCATCGAGGTCCGCGGCCGCAAACTCCCGCTACCGGCGAAGCGCTAGGATCGCTGGCCGCCGTGCCGGTCATCGTTCTCCGGACGCGGATTGTCGCTCCGCCCTCGCGCTGCTTCGACCTGGCGCGCGATGTCGACCTGCATGAGCGCTCGACGGCGGCCTCCCACGAGCGAGCAGTCGCCGGCGTGACGTCCGGTTTGCTCAAGCCCGGTGACGAGGTGACATGGGAGGCGACCCATTTAGGTGTGCGGCAACGCCTCACCTCGCGCATCACGGAATTCGATCCACCAAATCGGTTCGTCGATGAGATGGTGCGGGGCGCGTTTGCGCGGTTCCGCCACGAGCATCAATTCCTCGCGGTCCGGGGTGGGACGGAGATGGTCGACATCTTCGATTACACCTCGCCGCTGGGGCCGCTCGGCCGGTTGGCCGACGGTCTCTTTCTCCGTCGCTACATGATGAGGCTGCTGCGCGCGCGAAACGCCTACCTGAAGCGTGCGGCCGAATCAGCGCCGCCGGGTTGATGCGTAGGCTTCGAGGACATCGGCGCGCTGTCGAGCCGAAAGGTACTTCACGGCCTCGAGCACGGTCACGCCGGAGGCAACACCGCAGCGAGGCAGGAGCCACTGATAAACGAGCTCGGGTCGTTTCTTTCCCGTTTCGCGCAACACCCAGCCAATCGCCTTCCTGATGAAGAATTCGCGCTCGGGGAGCATGGCCTCGGCGTAGCGCGCGAATCGCGTGAAGTCGCCGTCGCCCCGGCGCAAAGGCCGAAGCAGCGCCAGCATGGCGGAACGGCGTAGCCAGAAATCGTCATCCAGTGCCCAGCGGTCGAGAACTCGCAGGAGTGTAGGCGAGCGCTCGACCAGGGGACCAACGATCGCGGTGGCCAGCTCGTCGACAAACGCCCACGTCTTCGACTGATGGATGAACCGCTCGAGAAGGTTGATATCCACCGGCCGGAGAAGCGGTTGGAAGGCCTCCAGGAGCAGGACCGCCGTCATCCGCCGTTCGAACACGGGCCGGCTCCAGAGGGTGCGGACCAACGCCACGAGCCCTCGACGGTCGAGTCCCGAATTCTCGCGTTTCACCGTCCGAACGGCCTCGCGCATGGCCGGAAGTCCGACGCCGAGGAACTCGAGATCGCTCTTCAGGTACGCCTTCTCCGCGGGGGCTCGCGCCGGATTGCGATGGCGGCGCAGCTCGACATCGATCGCATGGGCCAGGGCCGATGGACGAGCTTGCGTCTTAGTGAAGCTTGGGTAGGACCTGTTTCCCGAAGACGTCAATCCAGTCGAGCTGATTCCGTCCGACGTTGTGCAGGTAGACGCGATCGAATCCGAGGTCGATGAACTTCTGGATCTCGCGCGCATGGGCGTCGGGATCGGAGGAGATCAACATGCGGCCCTTGAAGTCTTCCGGCCGGACGATCTTGGCCATCTGCTCGAAGTCATACGGCGAGCGGATGTCGGCCTTCGGGAACTTCATCCCGCCATTGGGCCATTCGGTCAGCGCGTTGCGCATCGCCTCCTCGTCGGTGGGAGCCCAGGAGAGGTGGAGCTGAAGGATCTTGGGCAGCTTTGATGGATCCTTGCCCGCCTCGCGGGCGCCTTTTTCGAACCGCGCGAAGATGCCCTCGATTTTTTCTTCGGGCGCGCCGACGGTGATCAATCCATCGCAGAGGCGGCCGGTCTTTTCGGCGGTCACCAGCCCCGCAGTCGCGATGTAGATGGGGGGCGGCTGCTCCGGCATGGTCCAGAGCCGCATCGTCTCCATCTTGTAGTACTCGCCCGAATGCTTGACGTCCTTCCCCGTGAAGAGCTTGCGGATGATCTCGATCGATTCGAACATGCGGTTGATGCGCTCCGCCACCTCCGGCCAATACGAGGCGACGAGGTGCTCGTTGAGCGCCTCGCCGGATCCGAGCCCGAGCCAGAAACGGCCAGGGTAGATCGCGGTCATCGTGGCGGCCGCCTGGGCGATGATCGCGGGATGCGAGCGAAACGACGGGCACGTGACGCCCGGTCCGATGTCGCCGCGCGTATGCTCCGCTGCCGCCGCCATGAACGACCATACGAACGCCGCTTGTCCCTGCTGGGGGACCCAGGGCTGGACGTGATCGGCCGCCATCACCCCCGAGAACCCGGCGGCTTCCGCCTTTGCGCAGTAACTGACCAGCTCGCGCGGATGGAACTGTTCGAGCATGGCGGCATACCCGATCTGTGCCATCGCGCTATTTTCTGCCTATCGGTTGTAGCGGGGCTGGTCTGACGTGGCTGGACCGCGCGGCCGGGCGAAGGACGCGATCACCGCGCCGGCGGCGGCGATGCCGAGCGCCAGGATGATGTGCTTCGGTCGCAGGGTTGGTCCGGGCAGGAGAAGGCTTTCCGTCGAAGTCCGGACGAAGAGATAAAACACGGTCGCCAGCAGCCCGATGAAAAAGATGACGACCCCGGCAAAGAATGCCATCGGGTTGTTTTGGATCGGGTTGTTCTCCATGTGTCCTCCTGAATATCAGCGGCTCAGCAGGATCAGCGATACGATCCCGAACCCCGCGCAATAGATCGCAAATGGATCGAGCCGTCCCACCCGAAAGTATCGCATGAGGTAAGCGACGCTTAAAAAGGCCGCAACGCCGGCGGCCACGCCCCCGAGCAGATAGACGGGCAAGTGCGGCCGGGCCACCGGCGTGAAAAGGTCGGGAATTTTCAACACGCCGGCCCCGAAGATGATGGGCGTCGCCAGCAGGAAGGCGAACCGCGCCGCAGCCTCGTGAGTCAGATCGGCGAGCAAGCCAGCGACCATGGTGCTGCCCGAGCGCGAAATGCCCGGGAGCAGGGCGAGGATCTGCGCGGAGCCGATGCCGACCGCGGTGCGGACGCTGAGGCCGTCGAGCCGGGTGCGCTCGCCTTCGAGGGCGACCGCGCGACGCCGGACGCGTTCCCCCAGGAACATGATCACACCGTTGACGATCAGGAAGGCCGCCGCCGCCTTGGGGTTGGCGAAGAGGCTCTGCACCTGCTTCTGGAACAGGACCCCGATCAGGCCGGCGGGGATGGTCCCGGCGATCAGCCGCCAGCCGAGCCGCTCGTCCGGGGTGCCGTGCATGCGGCCGTCGATCACGCTCCGAAACACTGCCCGGACGATGGCGAGCCAGTCCCGCCAGAAGTAGATGAGGAGGGCGGTGGCGGTACCGACGTGGAGCAGGACGACGAAGGCAAGGAAGGTGGGGTCGGCCTGGTTGAGGTTCCAGCCGAGCAGCTTCGGGAGGATGACGGTATGGCCCAGACTGCTGACCGGAAAGAGCTCCGTGACCCCCTGCAGCAATGCCAATACGAGGGCCTGGAAGAGCGACATCGTTTACCTATGATGCTGGAATGAGCCTCGGGCCCGTCGTCGTCCTCGCCGGCGGCGTCGGGGCGGCCCGATTCCTACGCGGGCTGGTGCGGGTCGTGGCCCCCGAAGAGATCGTCGTCATCGGGAATACCGGCGACGACATGTGGTGGCACGGACTGTACATCGCGCCCGATCTCGACACGGTGACGTACTGGCTCGCCGCCGTGGCGGACGAGGTGCGGGGCTGGGGAATTCGGGGTGACACCTTCAAGGCACAGGCGGCCCTGGCCGGCCTGACCGAGGTGTCGTGGTTTCAGCTCGGCGACCGCGACCTGGCCACCCACCTCTACCGGA
>VBHO01000127.1 GCA_005882045.1 Chloroflexota bacterium
ACCACGACGGTAGCCGTCGACGTGTGAATACGACCCTGCGCCTCCGTCTGCGGTACACGCTGCACGCGGTGGACGCCGTTCTCGAATTTCAGCCGTGAGTAGGCCCCTCGGCCGCGAATCTCGAAGACCACCTCTTTGAAGCCGCCGCGCTCGGTCACGTTCTCTGAGAGCAGGTCGACCTTCCACCGACGCGACTCGGCGTAACGGCTGTACATCCGGAAGAGGTCGGCGGCAAACAAACCCGCCTCATCCCCACCGGTTCCCTGCCGAATCTCGACGATGACGTCCTTGTCGTCGGTGGGATCCTTAGGGACGAGCGCGGTGTTGAGCTCCCCTTCGAGCCGGTCGCGCTCCGCTTGTTGCTTCTCGAATTCCTGGCGCGCGTAGGTTTGCATCTCGGGATCGCGCTCGTGATCGGCGAGCTCGCGCGCTTCCGCCATCCCGCGCTCGGCGCGCCGATAGGCTTCGTAGAGTTCCACCAGGTCGCGGAGCTGGGCCTGCTCCTTGCCCAGCCGCTGCAGCTCTTTGAGGTCGGCGTGCACCGCCGGATCGGCCAGCCGCTCGGTGATCGCGTGGTACCGAGCCCGAACGGCTTCGAGCTGTTCGAACATCAGGCCGCGGCCTCTTTCTCCTCCCGACGGGCTCCTTCGAAGGCCGCCAGCGCCACCTCGATCTGCCGATCGTCGGGCTCCCGAGTCGTCAGCTTTTGCGTCAGCAGGAAGGGAAGGATTAGCACTTTGATGACCGGATTGTTCCGATGCCGGCCGGCAAACCGGATGAACTCGTACGCCAGCATGGCGATCACCGGGATCAGGACGATGCGCGAGAGGAGTAAGAGCGGCAAGGCCGGGCGACCGACCAGGCCAAAGACGAAGGCGCTCACCACCATGACCGCCAGCAAGAACCCGGTACCACAGCGCGGGTGCAGTGTGCTCTGGGTCCGTACATTTGGCACGTCGAGCGGCAGCCCGGCCTCATAGGCGTTGATCGTCTTGTGCTCCGCGCCGTGGTAGGCGAAGAGGCGAGCGATTTCGGACTTGAAGGAGATCGCATAGAGGTAGAGCAGCAGGAGCGCGATCCGCACCACACCGTCGACGATTCCGAAGAAAAGGTTGCTATGGCCGCGGCTCAGAAACCCGGCGGCAAGGAGCGGCACGCCAAGGAAAAAGAGCAACGCGCCCACGATCGCGATCCCCATCGTGACTCGGATGGCGTTCGCGCTCAGCTCCACCTGCTCGGCGGCAGCCTGGATGTTGGCCGACCACATCAGGGCCTTCATGCCCAGGTGGAGCTGCTCCCACAGCCCGGCGAGGCCACGGAGCAGCGGCAGCTTCCAGATTGGGTGGGTGTAGATGACGGACAGCAGGCGCTCGCGCAGGACCTGGATCTCGCCGTCCGGCTTGCGAACCGCCACCGCATAGGTGGTCCGGCCGCGCATCATGACGCCCTCGAGCACGGCCTGGCCGCCGTAGAAGAACTTGTCCTGGCCCACCGCCGCGCTCATGCTAGTCCCTGCGCGATCGCGTGGGCCACATAGGGCCCAACGACAGCGCGGCTTATCTCTTCCGCTGCTGGCGCTGCTGGAACCGGTCGACGCGGCCCTGGGTATCGACGATCCGCTGCTGGCCGCTGAAGAAGGGGTGGCATACCGAGCAGACCTCGGTCTTGAGCTCTCTCTGCGTCGAGCCGGTCGTGAATTTGTTCCCGCAGAGGCAGGTCACGACCGCGTCGTGGTAGTAGGTGGGATGGATGGTGGCTTTCATGGGGCTCCCTATTTTATCTCAAGTTCAAAATGGCCGAGGTCTGGAGCATCCCCAGGCCCAGGGCGAACAGCAACGCAAGGTAAAGCGAGCCGACGATGACCTTGGTCTGGGCGTCGACCGCGTAGTACGCCGGGTTCAAAGCGGTCGACCGAAACCGCTGCCAGGTGGCGAAGGCTCCGAAGATCAAGACCAAGAAGAGCACCGGGCTGACCGTGGTCCCCGCCTGCATCTCGAAGATCAGCAGCCCGGCCGCGATCACCAACCCGGCCACGTTGAACCATTTCGAAAGCAACGACGTCACCCGGCCGCCGTCGAGCGGCGTCAGCGGAATCAGGTTGAAGAGGTTGATCAGGAAACCGAAGTAGGCGAGCGCCCGGAGCAGCTGACCGGTGCTCGAGTCCGGCATGGACAGGTAACCGAGGTAGCAGAGACCCGCGGCGATCGACCCCAGCACCGGACCGCCGATCGCCATGATCGACTCCTGGGCGACGCTGCGCGGCTGCTGCTTCATGCTGACGAAAGCGCCGAGGAACGGGATCATCACCGGAAGGGTCACCGGCAGGCCCATGATGCGGGCCACCACGACGTGACCGCTTTCATGAATCAAGATGAGAAGGACGATCCCAACGCCGAAAGCCCAACCGAAGAGCTGGGCATAGATCAAGGCCGTCACTCCGGTCGAGACGACGGTAAACCACAAACTCTTGAACTTGAGGACCAGCAGCCCCACGTAGGACAGCTTGCTGAGGACCAGGCCGAGGAAGGCGAGGATGCCCGCCACCGCCCCATTCCGGCGGCCTCGATTGCTGCCGGGCTGTGCCGGGATATCGGCCTGCACCGGTCGATCGGTGCCATGGCCGTAGTCCGCGGTGCCCATGTGGGGATCGTTCGGCGAATAGAGGTCAGCCACTAGCTCAAAGCATGCCCAGCTAAGGCGGGTTTTAACCAGCGCCCACCCTCACGAACCGGCCACGGCCGGGTGAAATTCCCAAGCGCCAACCCGGGGCAGCGCGCCGTGAGCTCCCGGACAAAGGCTCGCATACCGATGCCCCGCGTGGGATTCGGGATCTGGCCCAGCAGCCAGTGCGGATCGACGTTCAGGCTCCGCAGCTGCACCTGGTGTACGCCCTGCTCCCGGACGAATCCGACCAGCGCCTCGAGCTCTGAGGGCGCGTCGCTGATCCCGGGAAAAGTCAAGAGGTTGATCGTGACCTGGCCGCGGGCCGCGGCCACCAGCTCCGCGCACTGCGCGACTTGCTCCAGCCCGTACCCGACCGGCCGGTAGTAGGCGCGGAAGTGCTTGTCGTCGAGGCTGAAGATGCTGATCCTGACCGAGTTCAATCCGGCATCGACCAGGCGGCGCAGCACGGCCGGACGCGACCCATTGGTATTGATGTGGATCGTGGCGTCCGGCCAGGCTGAGCGGATGCGGCGGGTCGCGTCCACCAGGGCGGCGCCTCGCGTCAGGGGCTCGCCCTCGCATCCCTGGCCGAAGCTCACGAAGTTCGCATTGCCCGCGCTGAGATGCCAGGCGGCGAGCTCAGCGATGTCGGCGGCGGTGGGCGCGAAGCCGAGGCGCGTCTGCGGCGAGGCAACGTCGCCCCACTGCTCGGAGATGCAGCCAAGGCAGGCGGCGTTGCACGCAGGCGAAACCGGGATCGCCCCTTCACCCTGGCGCAGGAAAACGTTCTGGGCGGTCAGGCACCGATAGTCGGTGGCGCAGGTCTCCAGGTGGCGTAGCAGCCGGCTGTCAGGGAGGGCCCGCTGTCCGGCGCGAATCTCCCGGTCGACGTGCTGCCGGTCCTCGGCCTGCGGGTCCCACACGCTCCAGCGATCGGTTCGCATGGCGGCGACATGCGGCTCGCCATCGATCGCGGCGACCGCCGCGTATCCGAAGAGGGGCAGCACCGGTGGCCGACCATCATCTTCGTAGGCGGGCAGCCAGGTCCGCAGGTAGCCGGGAGGCAGCACCGCAGCCACGGCCAGCGCGCCCTCCTCTTCGACGCGGACCGTTGACCCGGCGGCCGTCCGTCCCAGGGCGAATCGACCTGGCAGATGCATCAGGGTGGTCCCGGCCGGCATCGGAATCAGCCGATCGGCTGCACCGATCTCCCAACCACTTCGCGCGACCGGCTCGAGCGATCGATGCACCCGTACCCGTCCGTTAGCCGACGCATAGAGGAGGCGCTGCACGCCCTTTACCTTATCGGTCTCGCGCGCTTTCCCACGCCGGAGCGCGCTTATCGGTCTCCCGTGAGAAATCTATGGGAGGAGGTCGATCGGGTTTTGCGGGACGCCCTCGTAGCGAATTTCGAAGTGGAGATGAGGGCCGCTGGCGCGTCCGGTCGCGCCCATCAATCCGATGAGCTGGCCCTGGGTCACCGTGCCGCCGGTCTTGACCAGCACCGCGGACATGTGGCCGTAGATCGAATGGAAACCGTCGCCGTGGTCGATCTCGACGTAGATCCCATACGAGCCCCAGCCGGCAAAGACCACCGTTCCCCCGTCGGCGGCGACTTCCGGCGTCCCGACAACGTTCGCGATATCGATCCCGGGGTGGTACTGCCAGAAGGACTGGGTGATGACGCCCTGGGTCGGCCAGACAAACCGGATGACATGCTGACGGCTGCCCCCGGGATCCGACGCGCTCGCGGGCTGCGTGAGAACGTCGACACTGTTGTTCCCTTGCGCCGCCAGGTCCTCCTGGGCGCCGCCCTGATGGTGCGCCGGCGCAAAGGGCGAAATCGCCTGCGCGGCAGTTGCCGGGTAGCGAAGCGCCGACTCGCCCTGCGTGGTCATCACGACCGGGGCGCTGCCGGCGGTGGCATGGGCCTCAGCAATCGGATGCTTGAACGCCAGTGGCGCCAGCAGAAGGACAAGGCACGCCAGGGCGAGCGCCCAGCCATGAGCGGCTAGTCTTGGGATTCCCCTTGCCAAAACTCGGGCAGTCTACCCGACTTTTGGTCTGGGCGTCAACTCAAACACCACCATTTGCACACTTCCTCCAAACGCCTAGCGAACTTTCCGGTGGGCGCCCTCG
>VBHO01000069.1 GCA_005882045.1 Chloroflexota bacterium
TCGGGGTCAAGGCCTTGCCCTCGAGCCGGGCCACCGTCAGTAGTTCAGCGGCGAGGGCCTTGGCTTCCTCGGTCTTTCGTTGGGCCGTTTCGAGCACGTGGCGCAACGGCTTGGGCACTTCGCCGAAGTCGCCCTCGAGCGCCATTGCCAGGTAGCCGCCCGTCACCGTGAGTGGTGCGCGCAACTCGTGCACCGCGATGCTCATGAACTCGCTCTTCGCCTGCTCCGCGTCGCGGGCCTGCGCGATCAGTCGCGCATTGCGAAGCAGCAGGGCTCCCAGAGTTGAGAACTGCTGAAGCGCCTGAACCGCGGCCGGATCGAACGGCTCGTCCGCCTTTCGGCCCATGGCCAGAAGCCCGATCGTCTCGCCGCCGACAACCAGAGGAGCGACCAGGAAGCGCTGGTAGGGCTGCACGACCGTCTCCATACCGGGCGGTGCACCCGTGTACTCGGCCGCGCTCAGCTCCACCGCCCGACCCGTCGCGACCCCGGCCAGCACTTTGGGCATGAGAGGCCAGCGGGTGCCGACGAGCTCCCCGGTCGGCGTCGATTCGATCACCATCTCACTGCCTTCGAGGCGTGCCAGTGACGTGCCATCGGCGCCCACCGACGCCGCGGCGCGCTCGAGCAGGCGCCCCAGGACCTGGTCGAGCCGCACCTGGCTCGCCACGTCTTCCGCGGCGTCGACGGCCGCCCGAAGCCGCGCCGCGGTCTCGTCGGCGCGCTGACGGGCCGCTTCGCCTTCCTCGTAGAGCCGGGCGTTTCGCAGCGCCAGGCCGGAGATCGCACTCAGTAGGGTCAGGGCCACCCGGTCGTCTCCCGCGAACGGCTTTTCCTCGTAGCGGCTGAAGACCAGCATTCCGATCGCTTTGCCACCGTGCACCAGGGGCAGGACCGCGACCTGCCGCACATTGGCAAGCGCCTGCCGAAACTCGGGTGCCGCCTGGTCCAATGCCAGGCGACCGCCGAAGGCCGGCTGCAGGCTCTCGATCGCCTGCTTCACCAGTGGTTGCCCTTCGAAATAATCGAGCGAGTAGCGCTGCCCTACCCAGGTCAGCTCCCCGCCCCGGCCGTAGGTCGCCTCAACTACTACCTGGTCATCGACCAGGCTGGACAGCGTGCCCCGATCGGCCCGCACCGCGTGCGTCCCCCGCTCCAGGATGCGGGCGATGACCTCCCGTGGGTCGAGGGACCCGGCGACGTCGAGCGCCATCTGGACCAACTCGCCGCCGTCCTCCTGGGGCTGCCCCTGGAGGGGTGATCGGGCTAATGCCATGGCTGGCTCCGGGGCCATAACGGCACAATCACGCCCGAAACATTACCGCATGTGGCGCCGGTGTGCGTTATGACATTGCCGATGTCACCAGGACATCGGCGCCGGCGGCGATGCGGTCGATACCGGCCTTAGCGCGTCGCGAAGGCGAAGAGCGGGTTTGGCTTGCCGGTCTCGCTGAACTGCTTGAGCCGTTCGACGATCAGGCCCCAGTTGTAGTTGATGGAGCCGAGGTCGTCCTGGGAAACGGAGGCCGGCCAATCGGCATGGCGGAAGACCACGGACGTCTCGCCGTTGTCGGCCGGGGAGATGTCCCAGGTGACAGTGGTCCCGTCCCAGTTGGGGAAGTCGGCGAGCCCAGTCCACTTCACCCGCTTGCCGGGCACCAGCTCGTCGACTCGCATCCGTTGCGTCGGCCCGCCAAACCCGAAGGTCGCGATCGATCCGACCTTGGCCTCGGCCTTACTCTCCGAGGTCCAGAAGCCCTGCAGCCCCTGGGCGGTTGAGACCGCCTTGTAGATCGTATCGGGCGTCGCCTTGACGTTCACCTGGTGCACGAGCGGAGCGGCCATGCTAGCATCCTCCTAAAGGAAAGACTTAATTTAGAGATAGCTTAAATAAGATATGCCCAGAATGCAAGCTGCAACACGCAATGTGCCCATCGAAGCCGCGATGAACGCGATCGCCAATCCACGGCGGCGCCAGATCCTCAGACTGGTCTGGGATGCGGAGCGATCGGCCGGAGAAATCGCCGCCACGGTCGACGACGTGAGCTGGCCGGCGGTCTCCCAGAACCTTCGCCTGCTCAAGGATTCCGGCCTGATCACGGAGCGGCGCCAGGGGACCCGTCGGTATTACAGAGCGGACCGCCGCGCGCTCGGCCCCCTCGAAGTGGTGTTGCGACAGATGTGGATGCACGATCTCGGCCGACTCCGTGACCTAGCCGAGCAGGAAGCTCGTTCGAGGAAGAAGCGAGGTGATTGAGGACGTCACGGGCGCGATCGAGATCACCCAGAGGATCGAGGCGCCGCCCGAGATCGTGTTCGCATACCTGACCGATAGCCAACGCTTCGTGCGCTGGATGGGCGTCGGTGCCGTGCTCGACCCGCGACCGGGCGGCCGCTACCGCATCGACGTCGACGGCGAGCACATCGTCAGCGGCGAGTATCAGGAACTCGACCCGCCCCGCCGGCTGGTGATGACCTGGGGTTGGGAGGGCCACCCGACGGTGCCAGCGGGATCAACGAGAGTCGAGATCACCCTGACGCCGGATGGTGGTGCGACCGTCCTGAAGCTTCGCCACCACGGACTACCCGACGAGGGCGAACGCCGCCTTCACGCAGCGGGGTGGACGCAGTATCTGAGCCAACTCGCGGTGGCTGGAGGTCGAGAAGACTGACCTGCCTCAGCGCAGCGGCATATGCACGTCGGGGCCTAGCATGCGCACGGCCTCGCCCGAACCGCGATAGAACGTCGGGTAGGCGTAGATCAGGTGGCGCAGCTCGTCACTCGGGATCTGCAGCTTGATGGCGAGCTCGAAGAGCCCGAGGAGGTCGCCGCCGCGCGGTCCGACGGTGGTCGCGCCAACGAGGACACCGCGATCGGCGTCCTCGACGACCTTGATGAAGCCGTCGTTGCCGGGTCCGTGGATCCAGCCACGCGAGGTGATCGATGCCTTCTGGAGTCCGGTGCGCACGTTGATCCCCTTCTTGCGGGCTTGCTCCTCCGTCAGGCCGGCCGCCCCAACTTCGGGGTCGGTGAAGGTCGCGCGCGGTTTCGCCCGGTAATCGGCCCCCGGGCCGGGCGTGCCCAGAATGTCGTTCATCACGATGCCGGCGTGATAGATCGCAATATGGGTGAAGCCGCCGCTCACGGTGACATCGCCGATCGCCCAGAGCCGCTCACCCACGCGGAGATGGTCATCCGGCTCGAGAAGACGCGACGATGGATCGAGCCCGACGGTTTCCAGCCCGATGTCCCTGAGGTTGGCGCGGCGTCCCGTTGCGACCAGCAGTTGCTGACCGGTCACCGTGCGACCGTCTTGGAGGTTGACGGTCACAGCATTGCCATGCGACTCGACCGACTGCGCCCGCGCATTGACGTAGAGCTCGATGCCGTCGCGCCGCAACACCTCGTCGAGAACCGCGCTGGCCTCGGGTTCCTCCATCGCCAGCACCCGGTTCATGCCCTCGATGATCGAGACCTTGACCCCGAAGCGCGCGAAGACCTGCGACAGCTCGACGCCGATCGCGCCGCCCCCGAGGATGACGAGCGACTCTGGTAGCTGCTCGACCTTGACGGCTTCGCGGTTGGTCCAGAACTTCACGCCGTCGAGGCCGGCGATGGTCGGCACCGCCGGTGACGTGCCAGTGGCGATCACAACCGCACGCGACGCCTCGTAGGTGATGCCGTTGACGGCGACCCTGCCGGCACCGGCGAGTTTCCCGGCGCCGCGGACGAAATGCCCGCCCTTGCGCTCGAACCGCTCGACCGCCACCCGGTCGTCCCAGTTGTCGGTGGCCACCGTTCGGATGCGCTGCGCCACCGGTGTCCAGTCGGGTTTGACCATCGAGTCCCCTGCGAAGCCAGGAATGCGGCGCCCCTCGGCGAGCATGTCGTCGGCCCGGACCATCATCTTGGTCGGGATGCAACCGTAGTAGGGGCACTCGCCGCCGACCAGGTTGCTCTCGATGCCGACCACCGTCAGGCGCTTTTCGGCAAGGGCATTCGCGACTTCCTCGCCACCAACGCCCATGCCAAGGACGATGACGTCGACGCGTTCAGTCATGTCGAGCTCCAGGGCGTACCCGCCCGCTTTGCAGCGCATAGGCGACCGCTTGCTCGAGGCTCATTGCCTGCCCCTCTGCCAACACCCGGGCGGCTTCGTCGTCGTCGAGCCCCTCCCTGCCGGTGCGGCCTTCCTCTTCACGGAGCATGCGTCCCAGGCCCGTACCACTGCTTTCCTGGAGTGCACTTGCGGCCCCCCACAGGCGGGCCGCGCGCCCGAAATCGCCATCGTGTCGCGCCAACGCTGACAGGTTGTCGAGCTGGAGCACGATCCCGGGAACATCCCCGGCAGCGGCGAAGAGCTCGATGGCTTCCATCCATGAATCGCGTGCCCGCTGGAAGTCGCCGAGATTGAATGTCACCAGACCGAGCGTATGAATAGACCAGCCGAGGCCAAACTGATCGTCCAACTTGCGATTCAGCGCCACGGCTTCTTCCAGCACCGGGCGAGCCTCGGCGAACTCTTTGGCGAAGAAGAGGGCATTGCCGATCCCCCAGAGAACCCGTGCGATCCCCGTTTCGTCGCCGACCTTGCGGAAGAGGGGCAGCGCTTCCTCGAGCATGGGCCTGGCGTCGGCGATCGCCTCGCGATTGACAACTCTGGGAAAGGCCGCGTTGTAAAGGGCGTTGGCCAGCGCGCGTTCGTCTCCCAGCTTGCGCGTGAGACCGACACACTCGTCGTAGAAACGCTGGGCGACATCCATCTCGCCCTGCCAGTAGGCCAGCCCGCCGGCGGCCTCGAGGGCAGCCAGCCGTTCCTTTGGAAACTGACCACTATTGGGCAATGCGAGCACGTCATCCATGCGACGACGCCCTTCGTGCAGGTGGCCGCGCATCTGCCAGAACCGCCACACGCCGACCGAAAGTTCCATCGCGCTGCGGGCATCTCCTGAGGCAACCGCCCAGTCCAGGGCCGCCCGAAAGTTATCGTGGTCCTCCTCGAGGCGATCGAGCCATTCCTTTCTGCGTGGACCGAAGAGATGCGGCTGCGCCTCCTGTGCAAGTGCGATGAAGGCCTGCAGGTGTCGGTCGCGAACCAGGTGAGCCTCCCCGCTCTCTTCGAGGCGCTCCGAAGCGAAGTCGCGAATGGTCTGCAGCATCAGGAAGCGTGGCGCCTCGAAGTCGGGAAGCCGCCGAAGCAGGCTCTGGTCCGCCAGTTGATCGAGCCCGTCGAGGACATCCCCGCCGACATCCCCTGCCGGGCCACAGACCGGCTCGAGTTGCTCCAGGCTGCCACCCCGTGCAAAGACCGACACGCGAGTCATCAGGCGGCGGTCGCCGGCGCCGAGCATGTCATAGCTCCAAAGAATTGCGCCGCGTAGTGTCTGCTGGCGTTCCGGAGCGTCTCGTGTTCCAGTGCCGAGGGCGCTCAGGGACTTCTCCAACCGGCTCAGGAGTGCTTGCGGTGAAAAGAGCTTGACGCGGGCTGCTGCCAGCTCGATGGCCAGCGGGAGCCCGTCGACGCGTTCGCAGATGCCGGCGATGGCGGGCGCGTTTTGATTGGTGGCCTGGAAGTCAGGCTTCACGGCGACCGCGCGCTCGATGAAGAGCCGCACCGCCTCGAACTGAGACAGCGCCGCCAGTCCGGGGAGCGCTTTTGGGTCGGGCAGCCCAAGTGGCGGAACCGGAAATTCTTGCTCGCCCGAGACGCGGAGCACCGCGCGGCTGCTGACCAACACGCGCAGTCCCGCGCTTCCCGCGAGCAACTGGCTGGCGACCGGCGCCGCCTCGATCACCTGTTCGAAGTTGTCGAGGACGAGCAGGGTGCGCTTCTGACGGAGGTAATCAATCAGCGCGTCGATTGGCCGGCGGCTGCCGGTCGTCGAGATCGAAAGCGCCTGCGCAATCGCGGACGGCACAAGCTCCGGATCGTGGATCGCGCTGAGGGGCACGAAGTAGACGCCGTCGGGGAACTGGTCAAGGACATTGGCTGCAATTTGCAGGCTGAGGCGCGTTTTGCCGGTACCACCCGGTCCGGTCAACGTGAGCAGGCGGGCCTTCTCCAGTAACTGCTTGGCCTCGCGAACCTGGTCGTCGCGCCCGATGAAGCTCGTCAATTGCGTGGGAAGATTGTTCGGCGTCGCCTCGAGTGTCTTCAGCGGTGGGAAATCCTCAGGGAGACCGTCAACGGTGAGCTGAAACAGGCGTTCCGCTTGGGCCAGGTCTTTGAGGCGATGCAGGCCGAGGTCTTTCAGCGTCAACCCAGGTGGCAACGCGTGATCAACCAGCGCCCGGGTGGTTTCCGAAACGAGCACCTGCCCGCCATGGCCGGCGCTCGCCACCCGGGCGGCTCGATGGACGTCCAGGCCGACGTACTCGTTGCCGACGAGGGTGGCCTCTCCAGTGTGGATACCGATCCGTACGCGCACGATGCCGCCCTCCGGCCACTGATGCGCGTGCAACGCCTTCTGGGCCGCCGCTGCGCCAGCGCACGCCTGCAGTGCGCTGTCGAACACAATGAAGAAGGAGTCCCCTTCGGTCCGCAGCTCGTGACCGCCATTGGCGGCCAGCGCTTCGCGCAAGACCGTGTGATGGGTGAGAAGAACGTCGGGATAGCGCTCGCCGAGTCGTTGGATAAGGCGGGTCGACCCCTCGATGTCGCTGAAGAAGAAGGTGACCGTGCCGGTTGGCAGCGTGGTCATGCGGGTGACCCGGCCCCGCTCAGGACTGGCTCGAGGACCCCGCGCAGCTCGTCGTGGTAATCGCGACCGGTGAAATCGAGCAGCGGATCCGGTGCCAGGGCGTGCTCACCGACGGAGCCATCCTTGCGGACGTAGACGACCGGATAAGGATTACCCTGGCCGTTTGACTCGAGCGTGGCCGCGACCGCGTCGTCGCCACCAGCGTCCAGGAAGTATTGCAGCGGAACGATCCCTTCGTTCGTAATTCCGGTGTCGTGATCGAGATTGATCACCCGTGCCAGGTAGGCGCGCTGGTGCCAGAGCTCCGGACCCTTGCTGACCTGCTCGAGTAGGTAGGGGACCACGGCCGCCGCATCGATGCGCTCGCGCGTCGCGGGCACGCCGAACTTCGTCTCGGCCAGGTGTCGGGCCAGCACTCGCGCGTTGTAGCGGTAGCCCTGGACGGCGCCGGAGTTGCTAGGGATGCCATGTTTCTTGAGCCCGGCCGACCCCTGGGTGATGGTGCCGGCGAAGAAGATGCCCGGCACGGTGGCGCTTTCCCAGAAGGGCGTCTGCGCGGGAAGGCGGCTCTGGCCGAAGGTCGCGACGCCCAGCGCGGGCAGGTCACGCAGCGGCGTGACGAAACCGGTGGCGGCAATAACGTCATCGGCCGCCATCGTCAACTCCTGCCCTGCCGTGTTCCGGGTGCGGACCCGGTACCCGGCGCCGTCCTTCTTCACCTCTTCGATCGTGGCATCGAGAATGATGACGCCACCCGCGACCGCGGCGTCCTCGTACGGTTGGACGTAGCGAGCGCGGACGCCGACCAGGGTGTGGGTGTTCACGGAGAGCTTGGTCGGGCTTGGCGACGCCAGCACCAGCTGCCGAGCCCAGGGCAGCAGGCCGGTTGCGATTTCGAACCCTGAATTCTGCTTGCCCACGATGAAGATCCGCTTGTCTTTGTAGGTTTCGACGGGACGGAAGTCGCCGTAGTGCGGCACCTGCTCCAGCCCCGGGATCGCGGGTCGGTAGGGTTGCGCCACCCCGACGGCAAAGACGACCACCGGCGCACGATATTCGCCATCCGACGTCGTCAGGATGAAGTCCTGGCCCCCACCCTGCCCTCCCCCGCGAGCGGGGGAGGGACCTGCCGCTGTCGAGTCCCAGCGCGTTCCATACCGCACCCGGATCCCGGTCCGCTCCGCAAAGCTCTCCAGGCCTTTCTGCATCTCCGGCCGCGAGGGAAAGTAGGATGTCCCGTCCATCAGTGCCGGCATCACGGCCCGATTCGGCGCCTCATCAGCCAGCAGGCTGTTCCAGTCGAAACGCTCGTAGGCCCGCTCGTGCCGCTCGACACCGGTGAAGGGCTTGGTCCAGCTCAGCATTCGCTGGAAGACCGGCCAGCGGCGGAACATCCCGCCGGGCGCCGGGTCGTCGGAGAGGACGGCATGGTCGACGCCGAGGCGGCTCAGCGAATAGCTCAGCTGCAATCCGCCGGGTCCACTGCCCACCACGATCAGTCCATAGCGGCCGGGAGGAAAGGGCTGCTGCGCTAGGTCAGCCACTTGGTTGTGTTCTTGAGCTTGCGCGCCTCCCCCTGGAGCAGGCGATACATGATCCGCGGATGCTTGGTCAGGAATCCTTCGAGCTGCGTGGCTGGCAGGACCAGACAGCGGAGCGGGGTTTCGGCCACGATGTCGGAAACCGGAACCTCGCCGAGCAGGCTGGAAATCTCGCCGAAGTAATCCCCAGCTTTCAGCACGCTGCGGTCGACATTGTCGACGCGGATCCCGGCGGTTCCCTCGAGGATGATGTAGAAGCCCGATCCGCTGACGCCCTGGCGGAGGACTCGCTCGCCCTGGCCGAAGAAGGACTCATCGAAAAGGTGCGCGACTTCCTCCAGCTGCGGGCCGGTCAGATCCGCGAAGAGGGAAAACGCCGCGATCGTGTTGACGACATCGTCTCGGACTGCCATTACGGGCTCTCCTTTACGGGCTGCGCCCCGCCAGCGGGGACCTTACGCTCGACCGCTCTCCCTGGATCCTGAATGCCGACCGCGTTCACGATCGCACCGACGATGAGGAGCGCCGCCCCCACCATCATGGCCAGGTGGAAGGACGCGGTCGAGGCGTCACGAACGAGATTGCCCATCCCGAGGATGCCGGACGGATTGAGCGGGCTCACCGCCTTGCGGAAGGCCGGATCGTTGACGTTGACATCCGGGCGGTGGCTGGCGATATAGCCGTAGAAGCTGGCGGTGATGAACACGAAGATCAGGGCCCCGGCCAGTTGCGGGCCCACCCGAGAGATCGCGTTGTTGATCGCGGACCCGAGCCCCGCGTTCTGGGCCGGGATCGAGCGCATCAGCGCGGTCGTCAGGGGAGCAACCAGCAACGCGAGCCCCAGGCCGAAGATGATCGAGGCCGGCAGCAGGTCGATCACGTATGACAGTGGCGGTAGGAAGGTCGAGGCATTCTGTGGCTCAAGGTGCCAGGGAGTGGTGGTTGCCGGCAGGCGCACGTACCAGAGAACGCCGAGCGCCATGATCGCCGGTCCTATTGCCATGAACCACCGATAACCAATCCGGCCGGCGATCCCGCCGATCCGTGCCGAGAAAAAGACCATGAAGAGCGTGCCCGGGATGCCGGCCAGCCCGGCCGCGGCGGCTGTGTAGCCGACCACGCCCTGGACGAAGAGCGTCAGGTAATAGAACGTGACGTAGAGCGCCCCATAGATGAGGAGCGTCGAGATGTTCGTGACCGTGAAGTTGCGCGAGCGGAAGAGCGAGAGGGGAATGAGTGGGTGCGGCGCGCGCGCCATGTAAAAGGGGAGCGCGATGGTGGAGAGAACCCCGACCGTGAGGGCGATGTAACCGATTGGATCCTGCCAATCGCGTTGCTGGCCGTAGATGGTGCCGAACGCGAGCCCTCCCACGGACAGGGCCACAATCGCCGAGCCAATCCAGTCGAAGTGCGCGCTGGCGGTTTCGTTGCGACTCTCGGGCACGTGCACGTAGGTCGCCCAGACCGCTATGAGGATCAGAGGGACATTGATAAGGAAGGCGGCGCGCCAGGAGATCGTGTCCACCAGCAGACCCCCAACGAAGGGACCGAGGATGGTGGTGGCACCGGACGCGCCGGCCCATAGGCCAAAGGCTCGGCCCTGGGCTTCACCCTCGAAGTTGGCGGTGAGGAGCGCAAGCGACCCTGGCACCAGGACCGCGCCGGCAACACCCTGGAGAACCCGAAACAGGACGAGGAGTTCGAGGTTCGGCGCGAGACCGCACAGAACGGACGTGACGCCGAAGCCGACGAGCCCCCAGAGGAACATTCGCCGCCGGCCGAAGACGTCGGTGAGGGCGCCGGCCAGGATCAGCAGCGCACTGAGTGTCAGCAGGTACGCGTTGTAGACGTAGGATTGCCCCTCGAGTACGCCGAACCAGAGGCGGGGGAGATCCCGGCCGATGCGGGGGAGGGCCACGTTGACCACCGTGGAGTCGAGGAACACGATGCCGGACCCGAGCACGGCGGCAACCAGGATCCATCGGCGCCGGTCGGTCATCTGTCCCTCCTTAAGTCTTGGCAGATTCTAATGTGGCGGTTTGTCTTTGTCCGACCGCGACGTTCTCGAGCCGCACGCGTCCCCAACCCCGGCTGAGATACGGGTCGATCCGCAGGATCCCATCGACCACATCCATGCCAAGCGCGGTCCGAAGCGCCAGCAGCGGCGCCCCCGCCGCCCACGCCTGCGGTCGAGAAGCGGTCGGGTACTCGACCGGCTCCCCGGTCTCGTCACGGGCAAAGCCGGCAAAGACCTCGGGCAGCCGGTACGCGAATGCGTCGGCGGCCTGGATCAGCATCAGCGCCAGGTGTGACGCCTGCTTGCGGTGTCCGTAGCGTCGCAAGCCCTCGGCCACGAAAGCCGTGTCGTGCGGCCAGACCGTACCGTTGTGGTACTCGATTGGGTTGTACCCGGCATCGTTGACCGACATCGTGCGGATGCCCCAGCCGGTGAACATTTCGGGTGACATCAGGCGCTTGGCCATCAGGGCCGCGCGGTCCTTCGGCACGATACCCGACCAGAGCAGGTGCCCGACGTTGGAGCTCATGGCGTCGACCTGCCGCTTTTCTCCGTCGAGGGCAAGCGCGTATTGGCCGCGAGCCTCGATCCAGTAATCACGGTTGAAGCGGTCCCGCAGCGCCGACGCGTCGCGTTCGAGCCGGTCCGCCAGTTGCGGGTCCTCCCAGACTTCCCGTGCCAGCCGCGCCATGCGTACCCGCGCGTCGTAGGCATAACCCTGGATCTCGCAGGTGGCGATCGGCCCCTTGGCGATGGTGCCATCGTTAAAGAGGATGGAATTCCACGAGTCCTTCCAACACTGGTTGACCAGACCCTCCTTTGAGCGGGTCTGGTACTCGAGATAGCCATCACCATCGCGATCGCCGTGTCGTTCGATCCATTCGAGTGCCTTCATCGCGGCGGGCTTCAGGCTGCGGACAAAGGTGGGATCGCCTGCCCAGCGCTCGTACTCGTCGAGCAGAATCAGGTAGAGCGGTGTGGCGTCGTGCGTGCCGTAGTAGGGGCTGTGAGGGCGTTCGCCCAGCATTGTCAGCTCGCCGAGCCGCAGCTCGTGCAGGATTTTCCCCGGCTCCGCATCGCGGAAGTCATCGAAGTCTTTCGCCTGCCAGGCCGTCAGCGCCTCCAGCGTGGTGCGCGCCAGGTGGGGCTGGAAAGGGAGTGCCTGGTACGCCGTGATCAGACTGTCCCGTCCGAACAGGGCCATGAACCAGGGCAGGCCGGCGGCCGGTAACGAATAGGAGAGCGACTTCAGCGGGCGAAACCGTAAGGCCGCCAGGTCGATCAGGCTCTGGCGGTAGGTATGGCGCAGGACATCGTTGTCGGTATCGAGCGTTGGTGCCTGCGCCATCCACTGCTCGAAGGTGGTCGGCATGTCCGGCTTGGGATTGCCGAACGTGCGGTCGCCGTGCTCCAGCCGGTTGAGCTCTCCGTCAATGACCGGGAAGACATCGATGCAGGTCCGCCAAGTCCCGCGCGGGTCCAGGTGCACCTCGAGCTGCGCCTGGTCGGGCCCGACCGCAAAGATCTCGCTGAATTCGACGACCGTATCTCGCCGGAACTGATCGTGCGTGTAGATCAGGGTGACTCGGCTCTCGCCGAGCTCGGCACGCTGCTGCCCTCGCTTCGGGATGTGATCTTTTACCTCGAAGAGGTCCGCGAAATCAGCGCCGTACTCGAGCGCGATGGTCACCGTCTGTGGGCGGTCGCTATGGTTCTGTACGATCACGTCCTCGTGGACGCCGCGCGCGACGAAGCGGTCGCGCCTGATCGAGATGGGCGGGTTCTCGCCGACGCCAACGCTGGCCAGGGTCGCGAAGATCGACGCCGAGTAATAATCGACGGTTCGGCTGGTCAGGACGTGCACCGGCCGGCCGTTGACCAGGAGCCGCCAGGTGGAGAGCTGTCGCATGTCGGCATGGAAGAAGCCGTTAGCGTCCTGGCCGGGCTCGACATCCCCGGCGGCATCGGAGACAAAGAAGGTGTTCCCATCGAGCACCGTCAGGTTTCCGGCCATCGACCTAGAGTACTCACATGGCCAGAATCAACGTTCGCGAGCTCCAGAGCCCCATCCGTCAGCGCTACAAGGATGACCCGCAGGCAGCCCAGATTCGATTGAGGGTGCGCAGCGCCCAGGCGGATCTCAGCGATCCACTCCACTGCTCCGCCGTGGGCGTATCCACGCCTGACATCAGCTGGAGATCGGGTGCCCACCCGGCGGTTGGCGGGACGGGTGACGTGCCCTGCTCGGGCGACCTACTGCTGGGTGCCCTGGCCGCCTGCCAGGAGACGACCATACGGATGGTGGCCGCCAACATGGGAATCGAGCTGGCGTCGTTGGAGGTCGAGGTCGACGCGGACTGGGACGCGCGGGGAACCCTGGCCATGGGCGACTACCCGATCGGGCTGACCGCCATCCGGTGCACGACCCGTGTGACCGTCCCCGAGGACGTCAAGGGTGAGCGGGCGGAGCGGCTGTTGCGCAGCGCCGAGAAATACTGCGTTGTGCTCAACACGCTCCGAAACGGCGTCCCAGTCGAGTCGAGCTTCTCGCTCGTTTAGTTCCCCTCCCCCTCAGGCGAGGGCGGGGTGGGGGCTCGCTAGAAAAGCGCGCGCAGCTCGCCGAACGCGAGCAAGGTGTGGAGGCGTCCGTCGGCGTGGACGATCTCTTCTTTTTCCAGGCGCCAGGTGTGTTCGTGCGGGATGAAGACCGCGTTGAGACCGGCGGCGAGCGCCGGGTTGATGTCGGAGCGGGGTGAGTTGCCGATCATCCAGGTGCGGGCGGGATCGAGTTGCCGCTCCTGGACGATTGCCCGGTAGGTCTCTTCGTCTTTCTCGTGGACGAATGCCGTCGCGCTGAAGAATTCCTCCAGTCCGGAACGCTCGATCTTCAGTCGCTGCTCCTCGGCATGTCCTTTGGTGAGGAGCATCAGGTCATGACGGCCTGCCAGCTCGCTGAGCGTTTCCGCGACGTCGGGGAGCACCTGCACCGGCTGGCTCGCGATCCGCTGTCCGAGCAGCAGCACATGCTCGATGTCCTGCGGCTGCAGGTGACGCTCGGCCAGTCGCTCGTAGGTCTCACGCAGGTTTCTCGTGAAGCTCGCCGATCCGTAGCCGTGCACGGTGACGTTGATCCGCTCGACCTCATCGAGCGCGGCCCGAACCTGGTCGCGGCTCATCGACGAGTGAGCGAGGAAATCGATGAACGCCTCGATCGCCTGCTCGAAGTAAATGTTGCTTTCCCAGAGCGTGTCGTCGGCGTCGAACAGCAGGAACCGACGGCCGGGGGCGGGTGCCATCCATCTAGGCTACCGCCAGTTGCGGTCGTCAATCAGCTGGCTGGCGCGCTAGCGGCAGGGCCCGGCGATGATCGCGGAGTCCGAGCCGGAGTCCGAGGCATGCGTCGGCAGCTGAGCCACTCGCTTCAGCCCCTGCGCGGCGTTCCACAGCCAGACGGCGCCGTTGAAATCGCCGAACCACACCCCATGGTCATCACCCACCGCGGTTACCGGGACGAACTCAGCTGCGTGGGCATCGCCGGTGATCTCGGCCTCAGTCTTGGGCGACGTCAGCAACACGTAGCGCCCTGGGATACCGTTGATCCCAAGGATGGGGTGGCGCCCCTCCTTGTCGAAGCCGAGGACAAAGACAAGCCCCGGGCTCGTCTGGTCCCACCAGATCACCGTGGCGCCGCTGCGGCTATCGGTTTGGGACACGGTCGAATGGATCGGCGGATTGCTGTCCGACTCGAGGCCGGTGATCACATTGCGGGTGCCCCACAACCCCGAGGCGGTCGCGCTCACCGGTTCGGCGGCAATTGGCGCGAGCGATCGTGGTGTTCCTGCTGCTGGATCGACCTGCAGGTACTCACTCTGGTAGTGCGGCGAGGGACCGACATGGACGAACACGGCGCCGCCCGCACTCCATCCGAGCGGGATGGCCCGGCCAGTGCCGGTCCAGACGGTCCGATCGGACCCGTGGCGATCGACCAGGTGGAATGACGCCGTGACCGATGGCTCGAGCGGTGTCGCGTAGACCCACCAATTTCCGTCCGATGAGATCATGCGTTGGTCGACGGGAAGCCACCTCGCGATCGCGGCGTCGTAGCTCCAGTGCTTATCCGCCCCCTTTGCCGCGCCCACGAAGGCGGTTCCCGGCACCGGGGAGAACGCATACCCCGGAACCGCCAGGAAGCCGCCGGTGTTCGACGTGCTCAGATACACCGGGAGCCGGCATGACGTCGGTGGCACAGTGCGCGCCGGGTGTTGCCACGGATGTAGCAGCAGCAGGCCGACCGCGGCGATCGGCAGCACGATGGCGAACGCCGGCAGCCGCCCTCGCCA